>CANCHK010000032.1 GCA_947377865.1 Opitutia bacterium
CGGAATCCCCGGCCTTCAAACTCGGCTTCAAGGCCCTGCCGCTCGACCAGATCGGGCCCTACCCAAGCAAGGACCGGGCTTCGTGGCCCATCATCCAAGCTGAAGGCGTCCGCGAGCATCCGTTGGTCGTGCAGCCGATGAAGTGAAGGGTGGGACAGCACCACGTGCTGTCCTAGGTGCAAAAGTGCAAACCGGCCTGCGGCCTGTGCAAAGGTGAAAAAGTGGATGCAAGTTTCAGGTGGCGGGTGGCGCACGCGTTCGCCGCAGGGCGAACCAAGGCAGGGGCACGATTCATCGTGCACTCCGCAGCAGGAGGGCGCGGCGAAGCCGCGCCCCACCACTCGGCCGCCCTGCGGCGGCCTGGCTTCGGTCCTACCCCAACCCCTACCCCTATCCCTGCGATGCTCCGCATCGCCATAAAAGACACCATTCGAGCGTAAAAAGACACCCGATTGGGTTTCCTTCTTTTCGGCGTGAGAGCATCCTTTTGCTCACCCCCAAGACGCGACCCCATGAGCACCAAGAAATATAACGTCGGCATCATCGGCTACGGCTGGGCCGCCACGGCCCACATCGATGCCATCAACGCGAGCAGCCAGGCGCAGGTCACGGCGATCTACTCCTCCCGTCCGCTCGACTCCGCCACGCTCAGCGCCAAGCACGGCGGCAAGATCAAGGCCTACGATACCGTCGAAGCCCTGCTCGCCGACCCGGACATCCACGTGGTCGATATCACGAGCTACCCGAGCCAACACTGCGCCCAAGCCGTCGCCGCCGCCAAGGCGAAGAAGCATATCATCCTCGAGAAGCCGATGGCCAACTCGATGCCAGAGGTGATCCAGATCTTCGAAGCAGCCGAAAAGAACGGCGTGAAAGGCTGCGTTTGCTTCGAGTGCCGCTTCTCCAGCCAGATGGAAGCCACCAAGGCCGTCATCGACCAAGGCCTCATCGGCGAGATCCATTACGGTGAAGTCGACTACTACCACGGCATCGGCCCGTGGTATGGCCAGTACCGCTGGAACATCGGCAAGAAGGATGGCGGCAGCGCCCTGCTCACCGCCGGCTGCCACGCCCTCGACGCCCTCCTGATGTGCATGCCGGGCGAAGTCGACTCCGTCACGAGCTTCAGCACGAAGTCGAAGAGCGAATATTTCACCCCATACGAATACGACACCTCCGCGGTCACGATCCTCAAGTTCAAGAACGGCGCCGTCGGCAAATGCGCCGCGATCGTCGATTGCCTCCAGCCTTACTACTTCCACACCCACCTCGTTGGCAGCCATGGCAGCGTCCTCGATAACAAGTTCCACTCCGCCAAGCTGAAGACCAACAAGGCCCAGTGGAGCGGGCTCTCGATGAAGATGCTGGATTCCGGTGACGTCAGCGACCACCCCTACCAAGCCCAGTTCCAGGCTTTCTTCGACGCGCTCGACAAGGGTCAGGATATGCCGCTCACGAGCTTCCGCGACGCCCTTCGCACGTTTAAGGTGATCTTCGCCGCCGACCAGAGCGCGGCCAACGGCGGCCAGCCGGTCAAGGTCGCCTGAACCGATGCCCTCCTGCCTCGCCATCTTCGCGCACCCCGACGACGTCGAATACTTCGCCGCCGGGACGATGCTCCAGCTCGCGAAGCGCGGCTGGGACCTCCACTACTTCGACCTCTGCGCGGGCAACGGAGGTTCGGTCCAGATGGACGGACCGACGACCGCGACCGTCCGCCTCGCCGAAGCCCAGGAAGCCGCCCGCCTCCTCGGCGCAAAATTCTACCCTCCGGTCGTCAACGACATGACGCTGACCTTCGACATCGAGGTCATGCGTAAGGTGGCTGCGGTCATCCGCCAGTCCCGGGCCGACATCGTGCTCACGCACGCGCTCTCGGACTACATGGAAGACCACATGGCCTGCGCCCGTCTCGCCACCTCGGCCGCCTTCACGCACGGCATGCCCAACTTTGACACCGTCCCGCCGGCGACGCCCTACGCGCACGACGTGACGATCTACCACGCGATGCCTCACGGTCTCTGCACACCTCTACGTCAGAAGGTCCGCGCCGGCCTCTACGTCGATGTCGCCCCGGTCCAGGACCAAGCTCGCAAGGCCTTGGCGGCCCACGCCTCCCAGAAGGACTGGCTGGATAAGAGCCAGGGTATGGACTCCTACCTGCTCACGCTCGACAAGATGTCCGCCGCCGTCGGCGCTCTCTCCGGCAAATACGCCCTGGCCCAAGGCTGGTGCCGCCATCTCCATCTCGGCTATAGTGCCGCCAACATCGACCCGCTCCGCTCCGCCCTCGGTGCCGACTGCGTCGTCGATACCGTCTACGAAGCCGCCCTCGAGAAACCCTTCCCATGACCACCACCCTCTCTCGCCGTCGTTTCTTCCAGCTCGCTGGCCTCGCCACCCTCGCCTTCCCGCTCCGCGGGTGGGCGGCGATCGACACCTCGGGCGGCGACGAAATCGTCATCCTCAATGACATCCATGTCACCGGCATCCCGGAGGAGAAGATCCCCGCTAACGCCAAGGCCGACGGTGAGCACCTCCGCACCGCGGTGAAGCAAATCCTCGCGCTCCCCAAGAAGCCCGCCGCGGTCATCATCAACGGCGATCTTGCCCTCGCGATCGGCACCGCCGCCGACTACGCCGTCGTCCGGGAACTCATCGCTCCGTTACGCGACGCCGGTATCCCGATTCATCTCACCCTCGGCAACCACGACGTACGCGACGTCTTCATGCAGGCCTTCCCCGAGATGAAGAGCGCCTCGTCGCTTAAGGAACACCGCCACAACAGCCTCATCGACCTACCGTCCACGCGCCTCATCCTGCTCGACACCCTCGACCAGACCCCCGGCCCGGGCGGCAAGCTGGGTGCGGATCAGATCGCGTGGACCCTCGCCAAGATCGACGAAGTCCCGACCAAGCAGGTCGTGCTCGTCGGCCACCACAACCCACAGGTCGGCGGCGACACCAGCCATTACAAGGGCGGCATCGCCGACACGGCTGACTTCTGGCCCGAGATCGCCAAGCGCCCACAGGTGAAGGCGTACATCCACGGCCACACCCATGAATGGACGCAGGCCAAGGAGAATGACATCCACATCCTCAGCACCATCGCCTGCGCCTACGTGTTCAATGCGAACACCAACGCCACCGGCTGGACCTCCGCCCGCTTCAACGCCCACGGTTTCCAGCTGAAGCTCAACACCCTCGAGACCGACCACGCCTGGAACGGCGAGGCGAAGTGGTTCTTCGGACGTCAGCCCGCGCCCAAGAAAGCCGCCGCGTCGAAAAAGAAATAAACGTGCGGCTCATCAAGGAACAGCAATCTCCTGCCTCGGCGAACGAACTCGTCGCCTGCGAGCACCTGAGCCAACGCGACTTCGGGTGCGTCTGGCATCATCACCCTGAGCACGAGATCTTCTTCCTGCTGCGCGGCGGCACCGAGCGCTGGATCGGCGATAAGATGGCGCCGCTCAAGGTCGGCGAGATTCTGCTCCTCGGTTCCGACCTCCCGCACGACTTCCGTAACGACCGCAAGGGACGCCAGGCCGGCGTCGAATGGATCCTCGTGCAATTCCGCCCGAACCTCTTCGGCGAGGAATGGACGCAGCATTCTTCGGTGTCAGCCATCCGCCGCCTGCTCGAACGCGCGCGCCTCGGCCTCGAATTCAAGGGAGCGACCCGCAAGCAGGCCGCGGCCCTCCTGCATAAGATGCCCAAGGCCCACGGACTTCGTCGCCTGGCTCTGCTGATCGAGTTCCTCGAACTCGCCGCCGGCTCCGATGACCTCAAGGAGATCGCCTCGCCTGGCTTCCATGCGACCATCGATGCCAACACTTCGGACCGGATCGGTAACGTTGTCGCCCACATCAAGGCCAACCTCGGCAAGCCGCTCTACGTCCCTGAACTCGCGGCCTTGGCCGGCCTCAGCGAAAGCGCCTTCAGCCGCCTGTTCAAGAAGTGCACCGGACGCTCCGTCCCCCAGTATCTGAACGAACTGCGCATCGCCCGCGCCGCCCGTCTACTCGCCGAGACCGACGAATCCGTGAAACAGATCGCCCACCAGTGCGGTTACCCCACCGCAGCCTATTTCCACCGCCAGTTCCAGCGTCACCAGGACCTCCCACCGCTCGCCTACCGCGAAGCCATCCGCCGCCAGGCCTGACAACTGCCGCAAAACGCCCTTTGCCCTTTCTCCCCCTTTGCCTTAATTCAAACCTACCCCTACCCCTACCCCTAACCCTACCCCTTTCAAAACACCATGACCCCCACCCTATACATCCGTTTAGCCACGATGGTCTTCCTCCACTATTTCGTGTGGAGCTGCTGGTACAACACCATGGCCGTGTACCTCGGGAAGCTGAACTTCACCGGCACGCAGATCGGCCTAGCCTATGGCACCACCGCCATCGGCGCGCTCGTCTCGCCCTTCCTCATCGGCGTCATCGCCGATCGCTACGTGCCAGCCCAACGTCTCCTCGGCGTCCTGCACCTGCTCGGCGCGGGCCTGCTCTGGTGGATCTCCCAGCAGACCAGCTTCAGCATCTTCTACCCGTCGCTGATCGTCTACACGCTCACCTATATGGCTGGCCACGGACTCATCAACACCATCACCCTGACCCACGCCCCGAATCCCGCCAAGTGGTTCCCGATCGTCATGGCCGCCGCCTCCGCCGGCTGGATCGCCGCCGCCAACGTGATCAACTTCGCAGGATTGGCTGATAATAAGGGCATGTTCACGCTCGCCTGCGGTGTCGCCGTCGCCATCGCGCTCTACTCCTTCACCCTCCCGAACACCCCGCCCAAGGGCGACGCCGGCCCGGTCTCGGCCAGCAAGCTCCTTGGACTCGACGCCCTGAAGCTCTTCAAGGACCGCTCCTTCGCGGTGTTCATGTTCTGCTCCTTCCTCATCTGCATCCCGCTGAGCTTCTACTTCACCTGGACGGGCGCATTCCTGAGCGACATGAACGTTACGAACTACGCTTCGAAGATGACCCTCGGCCAGGTCTCCGAAGTCGGCTTCCTCCTCCTGCTGCCGGTGCTGCTGCCGTTCCTTGGCGCCAAGCGCATCATGATCCTCGGCATGGCCGCCTGGGCCGTCCGCTTCGCGCTGTTCGCTTACTTCCATGAACAGCCCACCGCCACCTGGATGGTCCTCGGCGGCATCCTCCTCCACGGCATGTGCTACGACTTCATCTTCGTGATGGGCCGCATGTATGTCGACAAGGCCGCCGGCGACAGCCTCCGCGCGTCGGCTCAAGGCCTGCACGCCGTCTTCACCCTCGGCGCCGGCATGTTCGTCGGTTCGTGGCTCTCCGGCGTCGTCGCGCAGAACTACACGAACGCAACCGGCGTCCACGACTGGAAGTCCATCTGGCTCGTACCGGCCATCATGAGCGCCGCGCTCATCCCGATCTTCCTCGCCCTCTTCCGCGAAAAGTCCGCCGACTCCCCGTCCGCCTGATCTTCCCCGATACTCGATACTCCATACTCTCGCCCCCTGGATACAATGCCCCGCAAGCTCAGCCACATCGCCCCCGACTGGTGGGATTACACGACGCTCGATTCATCGCTCATCAACGATGCGGCGAAGCTGACCGAGCGCGACCTGCGCCAGCTGTCGCGTCCGGGCTTCAAGGTGGTGATGTATGACACCCTCGAGGACTTCTACCTGGCCGAGGCCTTGGAATACATCGCGGCCTGGAAGCAGGCCACGGCCGACAACCCGGTCGGCATCTGCGGTCCGATCGGCCCGACCGAACAACTCCCGCTCGTCGCCCGCTTGGTCAACGAACTCGGCCTCAACCTGAAGCACGCCCACTTCTGGGGCATGGACGAGTGGTATGACGATAAGACGAAGAAGGAAGTGCCGGTGACACATGCGCTCTCCTTCGAACGCGCCGACCGCGAACTCTGCTTCAACCGCATCCAGAAGAAACTCGTGATGCCCGAAGCCAACCTGCACTTCCCCAAGGCCAAGATTGCCGACTTCGTGCAGACGTGGCATGCCGGCGTCCGCTGCGCGGTCATGCAGGGCGGCCAAGGCGCCATCAAGCACTGGGCCTTCAACGACCCGCTCAAGCGCACGGGTAAATACAAGGACGCCCCGCCCTCGCCCGCCGAATACCGCAAGCTCGGCACCCGCATCGTCGAACTGCACCCCGTCACCCTCAGCCAGAACGCCCGCACCTCCGGTGGCGGCAACATCACCATGGTCCCCAAGATGGCCATCACCGTCGGCCCTCAGGAAACCTGGCTGGCCGACAAGGTCTCCATCTGGCACGCCGGCGCCCACGACAACCCTCTTGGCCAGCGCCTGACCGCCCTGATGATTTCTAAGAAGATCGCCGACTCGGCCGTCCCGATGTCCCTCCTCGCCGACCACCCGAACGTCCAGTTCAACTACTTCCGCGGCGGCCTAGGCTCCTGTTCGGTCGAGATGCACTGAGGCCAGATTATCCCAGAAACCTAGGTGAAGCTAATAACCCTGACCTGTCCGACCAGCGCCATGTCCGTCCGCATCCTGCTCGCCTCATTATTACTCGCTTCTCCCGCCCACACGAACGCACAGGAGAGCCCATCGACCAAAGAGAGCGGCGCCGCGAAGCCGCCTTCTTGGGAGCAAATCCGCCCGGTGCCGATGAGCGGCGGCTTGCGGGCCTTTTGGAATGTGGCGGGGGGTGATAATGCCACGAACTATCGTGAGGCCGCCGTGCACGGATTCGAGATGGTGGACCTCCTGAACACGTATTCCGACTACCCTGGCAGGCAGAAAGAGAACATCCGCAAGACGCTCGATATCAATAAGAACAACCCATGGCGGAAGCCCGAGTTCTTCGAGCGAATCATCCGACGGAATATCGAGCAACGGGGGAACCATAACGCCATCTTCGTCCACGACATCGAGTTCTCCTTCGAGGAGGACATCGAAAAGGCGTGGGCCGATCCCGCGGTCCGGACCGCGTCGAAAGCCACGTCCCGCGAGCAATTCGCCGATGCCTACCTGCGCGAGTGGGCCACCTGGTTCACGCTGCCCTGCCAGTGGGCGAAGGAACGATTCCCCGGCACGCCCATCGGCATCTACGGCCCGCAGCCGTTCCGTCGCGACTACTTTGGCATCTCCGGTAAGTCCGCGCAGCAGATTGACGGCACGCACCACAGCGATGCCGAGCTATGGCAGCACATCGATCCCTTCGTCGATTACTATATCGCCAGCATCTATGTCTTCTACGACAAGCCCGACTCCATCTATTACATGGCGGCCAACGTCGAGGAAAACGTCGAACGCAGTCGACGCTACGGTAACAAGCCGCTCTACGCCTACGAGTGGCTCCGCTACCACGACTCCAACAAAAAACTCGCCGGCCAAGAAGTAGCCCCCTGGCTCGCCGAAGCCATGGCCGTGCTGCCTTACTTCTGCGGCGCTCGCGGCCTTACGCTCTGGGGCTCCGAGCCCAAACGCCAGGGGCAGTACTACCACACCCTTCCCGCCTTCATGAAAAGCCTCGGTCGCATCTCCGACCTGTCCGCCAAGATCGCCGCGGCCAAACTCATGCCCGACGAACCCGCGCACGTCCTCTGGAAAGCCAAACGTCCCCTGGTCCGCCGCTTACGCGTCAGCGCCGATGAATGGATCATCCTTGCCGTGAACCCCTGGCAAACCGAAGACGCTATTTCCAACGTGGAAGTGCCGCTAGAGCAGAGCCGCATCAAAGTCGACGTGCGCGGTCGCCGCAGCGAGATCTTCCACTGCACGGGCGAGAGCGTGAAGCGGCTGTGAAACCCTAGCTTGGGGTATCAGGCCTATCCGGCAACGGACTGACCCCCTTGCCTGTCGGTAAGTTTTGGCCTAACTTTTTGACAAAGTCCAAAACTCGGTCTTGCTGGGGGTCGATGCGCGACCCGGAAGCCACCCTTCGCCAGCACGAACTGCCCGTCACCGCCCAGCGCTTGGCCGTCCTCCGGGCCGTCTCTCGTCATCCGCACGCCACTGCCGACGCCTTGGCCGAAATCGTCCGCGAGGACATCGGCGCGATCTCTCGTCAGTCGGTCTATAATGTCCTGAGCGTCCTCACCGACAACGGCATCATCCGTCGCATCCAGCCCGCCGACTCCCCGGCGCGCTACGAAGACCGCATCGGAGACAACCATCACCACCTCGTCTGCCGTTCCTGCGGACGCACCGAGGACGTCTGCTGCGCGGTCGGCGAAGCCCCGTGCCTCACGGCCCACACGCACCACGGCTTCAAGATCGACGAAGCCGAAGTCATCTACTGGGGCACCTGCCCCGCCTGCCAGAAGAAGCGCTAACTTTCCCCCATACTCCATACTCGATACTCCATACTCTCAACTCTCCCTCACATACATGTCCGACATCTCCAAATGCCCCGTGATGGGCCACCTGGCCCCGCAGAACCGCCATACCGCCGCCGCCGCGATGAACAACGGCGACTGGTGGCCGAATCAGCTCAACCTGAATATTCTGCGTCAGAACTCCTCGAAGAGCGATCCGCTCACCCCAGGTTTCAACTACGCCGAAGAGTTCAAGAAGCTCGACCTCGAAGCCCTGCGCAAGGACCTCGCCGCGCTGATGACCGATTCGCAGGAATGGTGGCCGGCCGACTACGGTCACTACGGCCCCTTCTTCATCCGCATGGCCTGGCATAGCGCAGGTACTTACCGCGTTAGCGATGGCCGTGGCGGCGCCGGTTACGGCACGCTCCGCTTCGCCCCTCTGAACAGCTGGCCGGACAACGCCAACCTCGACAAGGCCCGCCGCCTCCTCTGGCCCCTCAAGCAGAAGTATGGCCAGAAGATCTCCTGGGCCGACCTCATGGTCCTCACCGGCAACGTCGCCCTCGAGACCATGGGCTTCAAGACCTTCGGCTTCGCCGGCGGACGTCCCGACGTCTGGGAACCGCAGGAAGACATTTACTGGGGTCCGGAAACCGAATGGCTTGGCGACAAGCGCTACACCGGCGACCGCCAGCTCGCCGACCCGCTCGGCGCCGTCCAGATGGGCCTAATCTACGTCAATCCCCAAGGCCCCAATGGTAAGCCTGACCCGCTCGCCTCGGCTCGCGACATCCGCGACACCTTCGCCCGCATGGCGATGAATGACGAAGAGACCGTCGCGCTCATCGCCGGCGGACACACCTTCGGCAAGGCCCACGGCGCCGCCACGCCCGACGGCCATGTCGGCCCGGAACCCGAAGGCGCCCCGCTCGAAGAAATGGCCCTCGGCTGGAAGAACTCCTTCGGCCAAGGCAACGGTGCCGACACGATCACGAGCGGCCTCGAAGGCGCCTGGTCCAGCACGCCGACCCGCTGGTCGAACGAATACCTCAAGAACCTCTGGGGCTACGAATGGGAACTCACCCAGTCCCCCGCCGGCGCCCATCAGTGGACGCCCAAGGGCGGCGCCGCGAAGGACACCGTGCCGGATGCGCACGACAAGTCGAAGCGTCACGCGCCGATGATGTTCACGTCCGACATCGCGCTGAAGGTGGACCCGGCCTACGCCAAGATCACCAAGCGCTGGTTGGATAACCCGGCCGAG
Source organism: Opitutia bacterium (assembly GCA_947377865.1). GTDB lineage: Bacteria > Verrucomicrobiota > Verrucomicrobiia > Opitutales > UBA953 > UBA953. The sequence goes on from CANCHK010000032.1 coordinate 9,557, forward strand.
TTCGCCGACGCCTTCGCCAAGGCCTGGCACAAGCTCACGCACCGCGACATGGGCCCGCACGCCCGCTGCCTCGGACCGCACGTGCCTCCGGCCCAGCTCTGGCAGGACCCGGTTCCGTCCGTCGACCACCTGCTCATCGACTCCGCCGACATCGAGTCGCTGAAGAAGACCCTGCTCGCTTCCGGTCTCACCACCGCCCAGCTCGTTTCGACCGCTTGGGCTTCCGCCGCGACCTTCCGTGGCAGCGATAAGCGCGGCGGCGCCAACGGCGCCCGCCTCCGCCTCGCCCCGCAGAAGGATTGGGAAGTCAATCAGCCCGCCGAACTCGCCAAGGTCCTCGCCGTCCTCGAGAAAGTGCAGGCGATCTTCAACGCCGCCCAGACTGGCGGCAAGAAGGTCTCCCTCGCCGACCTGATCGTGCTCGGTGGTTGCGCCGCCGTCGAAGCCGCCGCCGCCAAGGCCGGCGTGCCGGCCAAGGTACCGTTCACCCCGGGCCGCACCGACGCGACCCAGGCGATGACCGATGCCGAGTCCGTCGCCGTGCTCGAACCGAAGTATGATGGCTTCCGCAATTACCTCGGTCGTAAGCTCGACCGCCCCGCCGCGGAGAACCTCGTCGATCGCGCCCAGCTCCTCACGCTGACGCCTCCCGAGATGACCGTGCTCGTCGGCGGCATGCGCGTGCTCGACACCACGGTGCTCTTCCCGGGCCTCGGCGTGCTGACCAAGCAGCCCGGCGTCCTCACCAACGACTTCTTCGTCCACCTCCTCGACCAGTCCGTGGTCTGGGAGAAGGCCAAGATCTGCGAGCACTTCTTCGAAGGCCGCGACCGCAAGACCGGCCAGGTGAAGTGGAACGCGACCGCCGTCGACCTCGTCTTCGGCTCCAACTCGCAGCTCCGCGCCCTGTCCGAGGTCTACGCCAGCGCCGACGGGAAGACGAAGCTCGTCCATGACTTCGTCGCCGCCTGGACAAAGGTCATGAACCTCGACCGCTTCGACGTCGCCAAGAAGTAAACGCCAACGCACCCTTCCCCTCACGGCCCGCCCTTACCGGCGGGCCGTTCTGTTGGTCAGCTCAGCAGGGTGACGATAATCGCTCATAAGATAAATAAAGCCGTTTTCTTGCTGTAACCTCCGGGGCGGCGGCTTGTCTAAAAACCATCGTCCGACCCCTCGGCATCATGCTTTCCCGTCTACGTCATTCTTCCGTCCTACTGGGCACCTGCCTTATCGCCTCCGCCGCACTGCGCGCAGCCGACGATCCTAACTACGAGACGCAGATTCGCCCGATCCTGAAGGAGCACTGCACGCACTGCCACGGCGAAGAAGACAAACCCAAGGGCGGCATCGATCTGCGCCTCCGTCGAACGATGGACGCGAAGACCGAGGACGGCGCGCCGGTGCTTACGCCCGGCCACCCGGACCAGAGCGCGATGCTCAAGCTCATCCGCGCCGGCGAGATGCCGAAGAAGGGCAAGAAAATGCCCGAAGCCCAGGTCGCGCTTCTCGAGTCTTGGATCAAGGCCGGAGCTAAGATTAACGAAACGGAACCGAGCGGCGTCATTCCGCCCGGCGTTTACGTCTCCGCCAGCGACCGAAAGTTCTGGTCCTTCCAGCCCGTCAAGAAGCCGACCACCCCGCATTTCGACGACACGCCGGAACTCAGCCCCATCGACGCGTTCGTCCGCACGAAGCTTAAGGCTAAGCAGCTCGACTTCGCTGCCGAGGCCGATCGCGCCACGCTCATTCGCCGCGCCACGCTCGACCTGACCGGCCTTCCGCCCACGCCGGCCGAGGCCAACGCGTTCGTTGCCGACACTTCTCCCGATGCTTACGCAAAGCTGATTGATCGACTCCTCGCCTCGACGGCTTACGGCGAACGCTGGGCCCGCCACTGGCTCGACGTCGCGGGATATGCCGACACCAACGGCTACGCCGACGCCGATTCCGTCCGTCCCTACGCCTGGCACTACCGCGACTACGTGATTCGCTCGCTCAACGCCGACAAACCTTGGAATCAATTCATCCAGGAACAGCTGGCCGGTGACGAACTGAACGCCGTCACCAGCACGACGGTCGCCACGGCGGTACTCGATCCTTCGAAGATCGACGCCCTCACGGCCACAGCCTACCTGCGCATGGGTCCCGACGGCACGGGTGACACCGTGGCTGACCTCGAATTAGCGAAGAACCAGAGCATCGCCGACACCCTTCGCATCGTGACGACCTCGCTCACCGGCCTGACGGTCGCCTGCGCCCAGTGCCACGATCACCGCTACGACCCCATCAGCCAGGTCGATTATTTCCGCCTCCGCGCGGTATTCGACCCCGCCCTCGACTGGCGCAACTGGCAGAAGCCAGCCCAACGCACCGCCTCACTCTACTCCGCGACCGACAAGGCCAAAGCGGCCGAGATCGAGAAGCAAGCCGCGGCCATCGATGCCGAAGCCACCAAGATGTATAAGGCCGCCCTCGACGTGGTGTTCGAGAAGAAGATCCTCGAAGTTCCCGAAGCCGAACGCGCCGCCTACCGCGTCGCCCGCAATACCGTCGTCGCCCGACGCACCAAGGAACAGGCCGCGTTGATCAAGAAGTACTTCTCCTCCCAGGCGACCTTCGGCCTCGATCTCTACGACAAGGACGCTGACAACAAGGTCATCGCCAAGCGCGCCGAAGCCACCGCGCTCCGCGCCACCAAGCCGATTGAAGGCCGAGTCAGCGTGCTCGTCGAACCGCTTAACGCCAATCCGAAGAGCGAACTGCATAACCGTGGCGACCACGCCCAACCGCGCCAGCTCGTCACCCCGGGCGAACTCTCCATCCTCGGGAACCCAGCCATCCCCGTCGACGACCCGAAACTGCCTACGACCGGACGACGTCTCGCCTACGCTCAGTGGCTGACCTCGGGCCAGCATCCGCTCGTCGGCCGCACGCTGATGAACCGCGTCTGGATGCACCACTTCGGCCGCGGCATCGTGAACACCCCGGGCGATCTCGGCATGCTCGGCGAGCGCCCCTCGCACCCTGAACTGCTCGATTATCTGGCGGGACGCTTCGTCGAAGCCGGCTGGAGCTTGAAAGCGATGCATCGCGAGATGATGCTCAGCCGCACTTACCGTCAGTCCGCCCGTAATGACGAAGCCCAGGCCGTCGACCCCGATAACACCCTCTTCAGCCGCTATCGCATCCGCCGCCTCGACGCCGAGACCATCCGCGATGCGATGCTCGCCGTGAGCGGCAAGCTCAACCCCGAGATGTTCGGCGAGCCGGTGACCGTCGGTAAGACCGGCGATGGTCGCATGATTCCCGGCGTCGAAATCCGCAACCGCAACCGCGACGTCATCAAGGTCGATACCTCCTCCCCCGCGGTCTATCGCCGCTCGGTCTACCTCCAGCAGCGTCGCAGCGGCCCCGCCACCGCGTTGGCCACGTTTGACCTCCCGAATATGGATCCGAACTGCGAACGACGCGACCTCACCACCGTCGCCCCGCAGTCGCTCTTCCTGATGAACGACGAGTTCGTCATCGAACGCGCCAAGGACCTCGCCGCACGCGTCATCAAGGAACACCCGGCAGACGCTGACGCCCAAGTCCGCGACGCTTGGATCCTCACGCAAGGACGCGAGCCCTCCGCCAAGGAACTGACTGACTTCAATCGCCTGCTAGCCGAACAGGTCGAACACTTCGCTAAACTTAAGCCCGTCAAGCCAGTCGCCGACGCCTCACTAAAGATCAAAGTCGTGAAGGTGAAATCCACCTCCAAGAAGGCCCCGCCTCAGCCCACCTTCCCTGCCCCGACCGCGACCACGCAAGACGTCCACGTCGAAGCCCTAGGCTCGCTCTGCCAGGTCCTCCTCGCCTCCAACCGTTTCCTCCATGTCGACTAAGCTTCCCAACGGGCTCTGCTCCCGCCGCCACTTCCTCGAGGCCGGCGGCTTCGGCCTCGGCATGCTCGGCCTCTCCACCCTGCTCCGTCAGGACGGCCTGCTCGCCGCGCCGATCAAGCCGCTGCTCGGCAACGAGGTCTTCGACCTCCTCCCCAAGCAGCCGCCCCGCCCCGCCAAGGCCAAGGCGATGATCTCGCTCTTCATGATGGGCGGTCCGTCGCAGATGGATCTCTTCGACCACAAGCCGATGCTCACGAAGTGGCACGGCCAGAAATTCCCCGGAGATAACCTCAAGTACGACAACGTCGCCCAAGCTTCGCCCAAGGTCCTCGGTTCGTTCTGGAAGTTCTCGCGCCACGGCAAGTGCGGCCTCGAACTCAGCGAACTCCTCCCGCAGCTCGGCACGGTCGCCGACGACATCTGCATGATCCGCTCGATGAAGTCGGGCGTGAATAATCACCTCCAGGGCATGCTCGCCATGCAGACCGGACGCATCACGGCGGGCAATCCGACCATGGGTGCTTGGGTGACCTCCGCCCTCGGCAGCGAGACCAAGGACTTGCCGGCCTACGTCGTCATGGGCCATCCGGGCGGCCTGCCGACTTTTGCCAATCAACACTGGTCGAACGGCTGGCTGCCTTCGATTTATCAAGGCACGTTTGTCCGTGCCACCGCACCGCACATCCTCAACCTCGACCCGCCAGCGTCCCTCCAGGGCAAACCGCAGGAACGCCAGATGGAACTCCTCCGCGCGATGAACGCCGAACACGCGGCGAATCATCCGGGCGAGACCGATCTTCAGGCCCGCATCCAAAGCTACGAGCTCGCCGGACGCATGCAGCTCGCCGCCAAGGAAGCCTTCGACATCTCTTCCGAGCCCAAGCACGTCCTCGAACTCTACGGCGTCGGCCGCAAGGAGTGCGACGACTACGCCCGACGCTGCCTGATCGCCCGCCGCCTCGTCGAACGCGGCGTGCGCTACGTGCAGGTGCTCAACCAAGGCCAGAGCTGGGACAGCCATAGCGTCATCAAGACCGCCCTCCCCACCCTCTGCGCCGCGACCGACCGTCCCAGCGCCGCGCTCGTCGCCGACCTCAAGCAACGCGGTCTGCTCGACAGCACCATCGTCCATTGGGGTGGTGAGATGGGCCGCATGCCGGTCCTCCAGAACGACGCCGGTGAAGCCAAGTGGGGCCGCGATCACAATACCTATGGCTTCAGCCAATGGGTCGCCGGCGGCGGCTTCAAGGGCGGCCTGAGTTACGGCGAGACCGACGAATGGGGGCACCACGCGGTCAAGGACGTCGTGAATCATTATGACTGGCACGCCACTATGCTCGATTGCTTTGGCTTCGAGCACGACAAGCTCGTGTACAAGCGCAACGGCGCCGCGCTGGCCCTCACGAACAACCAGCCCGCCCGGGTCGTCCGCGAACTCCTGGCGTAAGTGACACGTCAGTACCAAAAAGTGGAACTTAAGGCATAGAGGTCTGTCAGGAGAGGTTAGGACCCATGCCCCAGCCCTCGAAATCGGTCCCAGACAACCAAGGAAAGGCTCGCTTCGGGAAGCCGGCATAACGCAAAATCACCCCACCCCCCTCTTAGTCCGCCCCTGATATGCATCGCCGACGTTTCATCCTCCGTTCCCTGGGTGCCACCCTGGCTCTCCCCGGCCTGTGCTCGCTCAGCGCGAAGGCCCTCAGCGGCAATCCCACCGTGCAGACGTCCAAGGGCGCCGGCATCGGCGCCCGCCGCTTCGTGGCGATCGGCAACCTGCTCGGCTACCAGACCAAGCAGCTGTTCCCGAAGACCACCGGGACTGACTACGAAAAGACGACGCTGCTGGAACCCCTCTGGGAACAGCGCGAACGGTTGACCGTTTTCCGCGGCCTCGACCACGGCGTCAAGGGCGGCCACTTCGCGGTGCATTCCTTCCTTTCCGGCGTGCTCAATTCCGAAGCGCAGAACCGCGCCGACGGCAACGTCTCGCTTGACCAGTTCCTCGCCGAGGAGATCGGCCACCAGACCCGGTTCTCTTCGCTCACGGTCGGCTCCGAAGGCGGCATCCACGGCGGCTGCCAGCTCGCCTGGACGAAGTCCGGCGTGCGCGTGCCGCCGATCACCAACCCAGCCGACCTGTTCGACAAGCTTTTCGTCAGCGACTCCGCCGAACGGCGCGTGCGTCGCGAACAGGAAAACCGCGTGCAGGCCTCGATCCTGGATTCCGTGCGCGAGGAGGCGAAGCGCCTCTCGGGACAGGTCAACCAGGAGGATAAAGCCAAGCTCGACGAATACTTCACCTCGGTGCGTGACGTCGAAAAGCGCCTCGAACTGCGTCAGCGCTGGACCCATCTCCCGAAGCCGGCGGCCCCCTTCGCCAAACCCGCCAACCGTAACGCGGTCGACGATCTGCCGCTGATGTACGAACTCATCGCACTCGCCCTGCATACCGACAGCACCCGCATCGCCACGCTGGAGGTCGGCGGAGACTTCCTGCCTCAGCACCTCGGCATCAAGAAGGATTACCACGGGATCTCCCACCACGGTAATGACCCCGAGTCCATCGCTGCCCTCATCACTCTTGAGCGTTATCAGATCGCGCAGTACGGCAAGTTCGTCGGTCGCCTCTCGCAGCTGAAGGACGGCGAGGGCTCACTGCTCGACTCCACCTCCGTGCTTTTCGGCAGCGGCATGGGCGACGCCAATTCGCACAAGAACACCGACCTGCCGATCTTCCTCGCGGGCGGCGGCTACAAGCATGGCCGTTTCCGTGAAGTCGCGCGTGAGGTCAGCCACAAGGTGCCGCTCTGCAACCTGTTCGTCGACATCGCCCAGAAGATGGGCGTCGAGACGCATGCCTTCGGCAGCAGCACAGGACGGTTCGCCTAACCCTGATATCGGCCCTCTGTCGTGACGTCGATGCCGGTATTCCGCACCCTGCTGGTCATACCCGTGCTCATGGCGGCCGGCTACCTGCGCGCCGCCGAGGCGCCGGCGAAGTCTGTCGAGCAGTTCGTGAGCCGCTACTGCCTAGAGTGCCATGATGCCGATGCCCACAAGGGCGACCGCACCTTCCATCAGTTCACTTTGCCGTTGAAGACGCTGCCCGCGGTGATCGAGGCGCGCGACATCATCGACCAGCTGACATTGCGCGAGATGCCGCCAAAGAAGGCCGACCAACCCAGCGACGACGAACGTCTCGCGGCGATACGTGACCTACGCGCAGGTACTGCGGCGGCCCAGGCTTCACTACAGGGCACCGGTTCGCGGACCGTCCTGCGCCGGCTTTCCAACCGCGAATACGAAAACACTCTCGCCACCTTGTTCGGTCGCCGCGTCGACACCCTCGGACTGACCGCCGACTTCCCCAAGGAAAAGACCGCCCGCCACCTGGACACGATTGGCCAGTCACTGGTGACTTCAGGTTTCCTGGTCGACCAGTATTTCCTGTCCGCGAACCACCTCGTGGAAACTCGTCTGGGCAAGCCGGAGACCGCGCCGCAGACCTGGCGATTTAACAAAAACTTCGTCCAGTACGAGGAACTGCAGGGCTCGCACAAGAGCGCTTTCAACTTCCGCTACCTCAACATCTATGAACAGCCGAACACCGACACCCGTCAGGGCGGTTACGGCCACATCGAGGACTTCAAACAAGGCGTGCCGGTCTCCGGCCTCTACGACCTCGTGGTCGAGGCGACGGCCATGCATCGCGACACCCATTACGATCCTGCCATCTTCGGTATCGACCTCTCGGAGCCGTTCATCCTCGGCGTCGTGCCCGGTGATGTCACCAAGGGCCACATCCATTATCCGCAGGCCATCGAGCCCCTCCTCGCCAGCAGCGTGGTGCCGGATAACGTACCCACCCGCCTGAAGTTCCGCGTGTGGCTCGAGGCCGGCCAGACCCCGCGCTTCATCTTCCCGAACGGCCCCTATGAATCGCGCGCCGCGGTCGTGACGATCAACAAGCGATACAAGAAAGAGTTTAAAGCGCCGATTGGCTCTTCGGGCGTCGGCCGCGCGCACATTCTCTTGGAAGGCCAGCTACCGCACATTCGCATCAGCGAGATCATCGTCCAGGGTCCGGTGGTCGAACCCACTGGCGGCGCCGAGGAAATCGCCGTCTTCGGCAAGGACGGCTTCCAGCCGGGGCACGCCCTCGACCAGCTTCTCGCCTTTGCGGCGAAAGCCTATCGCCGCCCGCTGCAGGACGCCGACCGAGCGTCGATCCGGGCAATGTTCGAGAAGCGAATCGCCGAAAAAGCCAGCTCACGCCAGGCGGCGCTCGACGTAGTCAAACTCATCCTCTGCTCCCCTTCCTTCCTATACCTGAGCGAGGTGACCAAGGAGAACGACCGGCGCCTACAGCCTCACGACCTCGCCACCCGACTCGCCTATGCCCTTTCGGCCGCGCCGCCTGACGAGATGCTGTTCGCCTCCGCGGCGTCGGGCAAACTCACTAGCGATGCGGAACTGAAGAAGCAGATCGACCGCCTCCTGGCCGATGAACGCATCAACGGCTTCGTCAACGGCTTCCTCGACAGCTGGCTGAACCTGCGCGACCTCGGCAGCATGCCGCCGCCGCGCGAGCTGAATCGCGCCTACTACGCCGAGGACCTGCCGGCATCGATGAAGGCAGAGGTGCGCCTGTTCTTCAGTGAACTGCTCAAGGACAACCTGCCGGTGAGCCAGTTCCTGAACTCGGACCACACCTTCGTCGACAAGAAGCTGGCCAAGCTCTACGAGCTGCCTGAGCAGAAGACCCTGCGCCTGGCCGATGGCTTCCAGAAGGTCAGCCTCAAGGGCGACGCGCATCGCGGCGGCCTGCTCGGCATGGCGGCCGTGCTGACGGTCAGCGCCAACGGCGTCGAAACTTCGCCCGTCATCCGCGGGGTCTGGGTCAGCGAGAATATCCTCGGCGTCAAACCGCCACCCCCGCCGGATGTCGTGCCCGCCATCGAACCCGACGTCACCGGTACGACCACGATCCGCGAGCGCCTCGCCAAGCACAGCACCGACCGCGCCTGCGCCGAGTGCCATCGCAAGATCGACCCGCTCGGCTTCAGTTTGGAGGCCTTCGACACGGTCGGCCGCTGGCGCGTCACCTACGCCAAGCCTAAGAAAGGCGAGGCACCGAAGATCGATACCACCGGCGCGTTCAACTCCGGAGAGACCTACCGGGACTTCGCCGGCTTCCGCGACATCCTGCACGACAAGCGCGAAGAGCAGTTCACCCGCCACCTCATCCGCTCGCTGCTCGCATACAGCACCGGTCGCCTCATGGAGCCAGCCGACGAGTTCGCCATCGACCGTATCCAAGAGAAAGTAAAGCAGCAGGGCCTCGGCCTGCGCAGCCTCGTCGTCGAGTGCTTGACCAGCGACCTCTTCCGCTCGCGCTGAGCAAGGGGTCAGGCCGTTACCGAAGTGTAACTGCAACTAAAACCTTAAGATATGGGATGCTTTAGTATCAGGCCGTATTGGTAACGGCCTGACCCCTTGGGCTAAATGAGATGATAGTGCTACCCCTTGAAACAAGGGGAGTAGTAAGCTGTCAGAAGGAGAGTAGAATAACCCCATGCCCGACCCCCTCGAGCTGACCCGCCGCCGCTTCCTCGGCCAGATGACCACTGGCATGACGGGCTTGGCGTTGTCGCGCCTGCTCATGAGCGACCTCAGCGCCGCCTTGCCGCCCGGCACGCACTTCGCCCCGAAGGCCAAGCAGGTCCTCCAGATCTTCTGCCCGGGTGCGGCTTCCCACATCGACCTCTGGGATCATAAGCCGCTCTTGGATAAATACGATGGCACGCCCTTGCCAGGACCGGAAGAGGTGACCTTCCAAGGCAAGAACGGCAACCTGATGAAGTCCCCGTGGGCTTTCAAGCCGGCGGGCAAGAGCGGCAAGATGATCAGCTCGAACCTGCCGCACATGGCGCAGCACGTCGACGACATGGCTTTCATCCATTCGATGACCTCGCGCAGCAATACCCACGGCCCGGGCTGCGTCGCGATGAACACCTGCTTCACCCGCGACGGCTATCCGAGCGGTGGTGCGTGGATTAGCCACGCCCTCGGCTCGCTCAACCAGAACCTGCCCACCTACATCTCCGTCCAGGACGTCCGCGGCGAACCGCCCAACGGCAAGGCCAACTGGGGCAATGGCTTCCTGCCTGCCCGCCACCAAGGCGTGAGCATGGCCTCTCAACAGGCACTGCGTAATCTCGGTCGCCCGACCGATATCTCTTCCGCTGAAGACGAAGCGACCCGCGAATTCCTCCGCGCGACGAACCTGGAGCACGCCGAACAACATCCCGGAAATGACGAACTCCGCGCTCGCATCGCAGCCTATGAACTTGCCGCAAAGATGCAGCTCGCCGCCCCGGAGGTGAGCGACCTCTCTCGCGAACCGGACCACGTCCACGCCCTCTACGGCACGAAGGACGCCAACCCGCTCAAGGCCGCCTACGCTAAGAACTGCCTGCTGACCCGTCGCTTCCTCGAGAAAGGCGTCCGCTACGTCAGCCTCTACTGCGCCTCCCGAGCCAGCAATGTCGACGGCCTCCTCAACTGGGATGCCCATAAGACTCTTAAGGCTGACTACGACCGTCATTGCCCGATCTTCGACCAGCCCACCGCCGCCCTGCTCGCCGACATGAAGCAGCGCGGGATGCTCGACGACGTGCTGGTCATCTGGTGCACGGAGTTCGGACGTATGCCCACCCACCAGGTCGGCACCACCGGCCGCGACCATAACCCCGACGCGTACACGACTTGGATGATGGGCGCCGGCGTCAAAGGCGGCGTGTCCTATGGCGCGACCGACGACTTTGGCCGCCGAAGCGTCACCGATATCGCGACGTGCTACGACTTCTACGCGACGGTCCTGCAGTTGCTCGGACTCGATCACGAGAAGCTCACCTATTATCACAACGGCGCTAACCGCCGCCTGACCGACGTCCACGGCCACGTCATCAAACAGATCCTGGCATGAGCACCCTCCTCTTCCGTGCCTGCCTCGCGCTGCTCGCCACCTCCCCGCTCATCGGCGCGGAGGATCCGGCCAGCGTCGCCTTCTTCGAACAGAAAATCCGCCCCGTACTAATCGAGCAGTGCTACGAATGCCATAGCACCAAGGCCAAGAAGCTGAAGAGCGGACTTTACCTCGACTCCAAGGCGGGCTGGAAAAAAGGCGGCGAATCCGGCAAAGCTATCATCGTCCCCGGGAAACCGGAAGAAAGCCTGCTGCTTCGCTCAATCCGCCACACCGAGGACGACCTGGAAATGCCCCCGAAGAAGCCGAAGCTTCCCGATACGGTGCTGGCTGACTTCGCTGCTTGGATCAAAGCCGGTGCCGTCGACCCGCGCGACCAAGCCACCGTCGAAGCTAAGCGAGGAGACAAGAACTGGTGGTCACTCCAACCCCTCGCCAAAGATTTCAAGCACGCCGACATCGACGGCTTCATCGACGCCAAACTCACCGAGCAAAAACTGGCCCGCAGCGCGCCGGCTAAGCCGCAGGCGTTGATCCGCCGCCTCAGCTATGACCTGACCGGACTCCCACCCTCCCAAGCCGAAGTCGACGCTTTCGTTACGGCCCACCAGGCCGACGCCCGCAAGGCGACCGAAGCCCTCGTCGACCGCCTGCTTGCCTCCCCTCGCTACGGTGAGCGCTGGGGCCGCCACTGGCTCGACGTCGTCCGCTTCGGCGAGAGTAACGGCTTCGAACGCAACTTCGTCATCGATGACCTCTACCCGTTCCGCGATTACGTCATCCGCTCGATGAACGACGACAAGCCGTTCGACCAGCTGATCCGCGAGCACCTCGCCGGTGACGTGATCGGCAAGTTCAAACCCGAAGTCGAGATCGGCAGCGCCTTCCTCGTGGCCGGCCCCTATGACGACGTCGGCAACCAGGATGCCGTCGCCCAGAAGGTCATCCGTGCGGCCACGATTGACGACATGGTGACCGCGACTGGGAGCGCCTTCCTCGGACTCACGATCAATTGCGCCCGTTGCCACAACCATAAGTTCGACCCCATCCCGACCGAGGACTATTACCGCATCCGCGCGGCCTTCGAAGGTGTCGTCCATGGACGCCGCCCGGTCGCGACCCTGGAGCAGACCCAGGCCTTCAATGCGACCATGGCCCCGCTGAACAAAGAGCGCGCCACGCTCATCGCCGAACAGGCGGCGCTCACCAAGGCCATTGAAACCAAGGCCAAGGCCCTGCTCGCCACGCGTACCTACCCACGCCCCAAGGCAGACACCCTGCTCACCGAAGAGAAGATCACCCCCATCGAAGCCCGCTTCGTTAAACTCACGATGTCGGCCACCTCGGCCAATCCGCTGAGCGGCGTCGGCGGACGTATTTCGGAGTTTGAGATCTGGACCGACGAAGCGACGCCTCGCAACGTTGCCCTCGCCTCCAACGGCTCCAAGGCCGAAGGCGCCAAGGGCGCCACCGCGGAAGACTTCCCGTCGGCCTACAGCGCCGCCCTCACCATCGACGGCGACGAAGGAGCGCAGTGGTATGTCGGCACCCCGGCCGAACTCGTCATCACCCTACCCCGCGTCGAGAAAATCAGCCGTCTCGGTTACCGCTCCGCCAAGGGACGAATCCTTCGCGATAATTCGCAAGGTGCCACGCCGACCGAATATGAGATATGCGTGTCTCTCGACGGTAAAGAGTGGAAGAAAGTCGCCGACTCCTACGATCGCGAAGCCTGGTCGCCCGCGCACGCCTTCGAACGCGTCCGCAAGCAAGTCACCACAGCCGATGAAGCCAAACGCCTCGGTCTCCTGGGCCGCGACCTCGCCGACGTCGACCGGCGCATCGCCGCGGTACCCAAGTTACCCCAAGCCTGGATCGGCAATCACCAGCCCAAACCCGAACCCACCTTCGTCCACAAGGGCGGCGACCCCACGAAGCCCGCCGGTCAGGTCGTCCCGTCCAGTCTCGCCGTGCTCAACCTCGTCACGAAGCCCTATGCACTCAAGGCCGACGCCGGCGAAGGCGAACGCCGCGTCGCGCTGGCCAACTGGATCACCCAGGACAACCCCATCACCGCGCGCGTGCTCGCGAATCGCCTCTGGCATTACCACTTCGGCACCGGACTCGTGGACACTCCGAGCGACTTGGGTTTC
>CANCHK010000033.1 GCA_947377865.1 Opitutia bacterium
GCCTTCGTCTCCGTCAACAAGGCCGTCGTCACGCAGGCCAGCTCCGCCATCCCGGTCGTCCCCCTCTACGTCTCGCTGCTCTTCAAGATCATGAAGGCCAAGGGCACGCACGAAGGCTGCATCGAGCAGATCCAGCGCCTCTTCGAGAAACAGATGTACAACGGCAACGCTCTCGACTTCGACGAGAACGGCCGCGTCCGTATCGATGACTGGGAAATGTCCGCTGACGTCCAGAAGGCCGTCTTCGAAGCCTGGCCGCACGTCACGACGGAGACCTTCGACGCGCATGCCGACTTCGCCGGCTACCAGACCGACTTCATGAAGAACTTCGGCTTCGGCCTCGCCGGCATCGATTACGAAGCTCCGACCGAAGTCGAACGCCCCATCGAGGACGCTTAAGTGGCTAAGGTCTTTTCCATCGCGAATCAAAAGGGCGGCGTCGGCAAGACGACCACCACCGTAAACCTCGGCGCCGGCCTCGCGCGCCTCGGCATCCCGACCCTCATCGTCGACCTCGACGCCCAAGCCAACGCGACCAGCGCGCTCGGCATCGAGAAGACCGAAGGAAAGTCCCTCTACAAGGTCCTGCACGGCGAAGCCAAGGCCGCCGACATGATCGTCGCGACGTCCACCGAGAAGCTCGACCTCATTCCTTCCGAAGTCGACCTCGCCGCCGTCGAATCCGAACTCGCCCAGGCTGAGAACTACCTCGGCCGCCTGCGCGAAGCCCTCGCACCCGTCATCGCCTCCGGAAAATATAAGGCCATCCTCATCGATTGCCCGCCCGCGCTCGGCATGCTCTCGATGAACGCGCTCGGCGCCTCGGACCACCTCATTGTCACCCTGCAGACCGAATACCTCGCCATGGAAGGCCTCGGCCAGATCCTCGGCGTGGTCGACCAGCTCAAGGCCGCCGGTGCGACCGATAAACTCACCGTCGGTGCGATCGTGATGACGATGTACGACGTGCGCACGAAGCTCTCCCGCCAGGTCGTCGAGGAAGTGAAGACCCACTTCCCCGCCCTCGTGATGGACTCCATGATCCCGCGCACGATCCGCCTGTCGGAGTGCCCGAGCCACGGACAGACGATCTTCCAGTACGACATCCACTCCCCGGGTTCCGTCGCCTACGACGCGCTCGCCAAGGAGTTCGCCAAGCGCTTCGCGCTGAAGTGAGCGGCGCCGGCCAGTCGCGCGTCCGCCGAGTCCGGAGTTTCGAGGAACTCAGGGGCACGCGTTTCGCCGACGGGGTCAACGCCCTCTGCTGGGAACGCACGTTGCCCGGGGACTACGACGAGGTCATTGCGAAGCTCGGCCCAGGCGAAGGTATCGTACCGCTCGAGGATGACCGCATCCGCGCGCTTGACCTGACGGCCGCCGGCCGCCTGGCCGCGGAGGCGATGCTTGCCGACCAGCAACTCCTCCGCGACCACGACCTAGCGCCCTCGCTCAACTGCGTCTACGACTGCGTGCGAAGCCCCGATGCCGGCACCGTGCCGACCGTCGTCACTTCGTTCCATGTCGACAGTGCCCCCGTCGAGGTCGACACGTGGCTCTGCACCTACCACGGCGCCTGCAGCGAAGGCCTCCGCAACGAGGACGCCCTGCTCAAGGTTTCGATCCCCGAGATCCGCTCGGCGCTGCTCAAGGAATACGGCGGGGGCGATGATGCCAGCTTCGCGGAGTTCCTGCACGAACACAGCTACGACTCTCACTACGCCCCCAGGCCCGGCGCAACGCCCTACCCCTTCGGCACCTTCGCGCTCTGGCGCATCGCGACCCTCTGGCCCGGCAGCCCCGTGCCGCCCTGCATCCACCGCGCCCCGGAGAACCATCCCGGCTCACCGCGCCTTCTGCTGATCAGCTAAGTTACTTCACCAAGGTAAGCTTGGACGGATAACGGCGGTCGGCGTTCCATTCACCGAGGTAGATATCGCCGACGGAATCCACAAAGAGGTCGTGGCCGTGCTTAAAGATCGGCTGGGCCTGGCTGAGCGGCTGCAGCTTGCCGTCAACATACTTGGGCTCGTTGCCACCTGGTGCGCTGAGGACTTTCTTGGTGACGCGATCCAGCACGAGCAGGAACCCCGACTGCGCGAGGCGCTTGCCCTTGGCATCCTTGCTCCAGCAGACGGCGGTATAAATCTTATCGCCGCGAAAGAACAGCTGCCCCGCGAAGGCTCCGGGCAGGTCGATGGTATCGACATACTTGCCGTCCAAGGTGAACGCCTTGAGCTGGTTCTGGCTGCGCGAAGGCACCCAGACCAACGGACCGCGCGGATCAGAAACATCGATTGAGATGCCGTGAGCGTTGCTCAGGTTGGCGGCGTCCTTCGTCGGCCCACCCCATTTCTTAAGCAATTTTCCTTCGAGTGTGAACTCGTAGATGAAATTCGAGCCGTAGCCATCGGCGACCAGCAACGTGCCGGCGGGAGTCCGGGCGACCGCGCACGGCATGAACTTGCCATCGCTCAAGCCGAGCTCCTTCGGCGTCGGTAACTTGCGTACGACCTTGCCGTCGGTCGTCAGCAAGGTGATGCGCCCTTCGACCGCGGATGGGTTCCAGCCTTCGGCCGCCATGTGCCAGCCAGAGTCGACGTGCACGAGATACTCGACGCCGTCTTGTTCGAAAATGGCGAGACCATGCCCGCCGCCAAGGCCGGCGCTAATCGAACGGACGTAACGGCCATCTTTCTCGAAGACGATGAAGTCGTTCTTCGGGTGATCGGTCACCAGATAGATGCGACCATCCTTGCCTTCCGCTAGCGCGTGTGAGTTGACGACCGGAGCGACCGCCGGGTCAGCCTTGGCCCATTTCAGGTCGACGGAATAGCGCAGGTCGCCATGGCCAAGGACGGGCGCCTTGTCTTGGGCGAAGGCGGCGATGGAGAGCAAACAGGCAAGGAGACGCATGGAGGCGGGGGTGGCTCGACCATGGCCAGACACCCGCCACAGGCAAGAGCCGGAGCGCCTCTTCTGAGAGTCTAGTCGAACTCCCCTTGCCTTCACCCATCCGGCGGCTTGGATGAGACCAGCTCCCATGCGTCGCAACCTCATCCGGCTTCGCCCCTACCTGATCGCCGCCTTCGTCGTTACGATCCTCGTTGTCGACCTCTCCAACCAATGGGAAGTGCCCATCGCGCAGCTACCGGGGGAACTGCACGACCGCTACGTCAGCGAGCTCGATGCCGACGGTAAAGCCGCGGAACTTCTCCGCCAGGCCGAAGCCGGCAACTCGCAAGCCCAGTATATCTACGCGCTGCGTCATACCGCCTATGCACCGACCGACCTCCAGATCAAAGAGGACCAGAAGATCGCCTTCACCTGGATGAACAAGGCCGCCGAGAATCGCCACGCGCGCGCCATGGGCGTGGTGGCGCTCTATTATTTCCGTGGCCTAGGGGTCACGAAAGACGACGCCAAGGCCAACGAGTGGGCCACGAAGGCCGCCGACAAAGCCCAACCGATGGGATATCGGGTTCTCGGGGACCTGGCCAAGGCCAAGGCTGACGCGATCAAGCCGACGAAGGAGTCGCCGGACCTCAAGAAACTGCAGGCGGAGCGCGAGAAGCAGCTCAACGAAGCCTACGTGCAGTATCTCCGTGGGGCCAACGCGGGCGACCGTCATTGCCTACGCGAAATGGCCAAGGCTTATGAGGTCGGCCAGCCAGGCATGCCGCAGAACTATCGCCTCGCCGTCGACTACTACACCCGTGCCGCCATGCGACGCGACCCCAAGTCGATCCGCATCCTCTCCGACCGCTATGAAACCGGCGACAGGACCCCGAAGGACCTCCAACAGGCCTACGCCTGGCGCCTCGTGCTCATCGAGATCGAGGATAATGCCATTGATGTCCCCAAGCTCGGGGAGCTTGAAAAGAAGATGGAGTTGAAAGACGTCCAGGCCGGACAGGAACTCGCGATCAAGCTCATCAAGGACATGCCCTCGGATGCATCGGATGCGTTGGCCCGCCTGAACCCTGCACGCTGAGGTATGACTGCGACCCAGCTCAAGACATCAGCTGCCACCGAGCCGAAGCCACCGGCAGGCCTTTCGCCAGAAGCAAAAGCGCTCTGGTACACGAAGAAAGGCGAATGGGGTGCGGCGCATGAGATCGCACAGGACATCGAGACTCCGATGGGGTCCTGGCTTCACGCGCTGATGCACCTGATCGAGGGCGACCTCGGCAACGCACGCTATTGGTTCGTCGAAGCCGGTCGCCCCGTGAAGAAACCTTCCCAGATCGAAGAACTCTGGGACGAAATCGCCGAAGAGGTCATGAAGTAAGGGGTTGGGTTTGACGCATCGGGGCTTCCCGCCTCGATAGCGTCATGTCCGCTCAGCCACGCCGTGCCCTGACCGGCGTGCCTCCGCACGCCTGGGCGGCCTGCGCCTGCTCGGAAGGCTCCGAGCGAAGCGTCATCGTCTTCCTGGCTTCGAACCTTGGCGCGGCCGAGACCTTCGCGGAAGAGACCGCACAGCTGCTGACAATCCTGAATGGAGCCCAGCCGGTCGCGCGCACTCTGACCGAAGCCGACGCCGCCGTGCCAGCCTTCGAGGCCGACTGCGACCTCCTCGGCGTGCTCTCGCTCCTCCGTCACGGCAACCACGACCGGAAGCGACCGCTGCTCATCGCCTGCACGCCGGGCTCCATCGCCCGCCGCTCCCCAGCCCCAGAGGCGACCGCCAAGGCGGAGATCGTCATCCGCAAGGGCGAGAAACTCGCCTTGCGCGACTTCGCCCAGCGACTCGCCGAAGACTTCGGCTACGCGCACGAGGCCCTCTGCGAGCAGCCGGGCGAATACGCACTGCGCGGCGGCATCCTCGACGTCTATCCGCTCAACGCACAGATGCCCGTGCGCATCGACCTTTTCGGTGACACCGTCGAATCACTCCGCCCGTTCGACCCCGCGACGCAACGTAGCGAAGGCGAAGTCGACGGACTCGTCATCTGCGCCCCGCGCGATGATTCCGGCTCAGCCCCGGAGGCTCCGTTCTTCCGCCACCTGCCGGTTGACGCACTAATCATCTCCGTCGACCGCTGCCACGAAGACATTCTCTGCTCTGAACTGCATACGGCCAAGGTGGACGAGCTGGTACTCGAAGAGACCGATGACGCACCGCTCGGCTACGAGGCAAGCGCACTCGAATCCACGCCCGCCGAATCGCTGCTCATCGGCTCGGCGACCGACAGCGCAGACACACGCCCCGCCCTACTCCGGGCCGCCGCCTCTTTGGCGAAGGACGGCAGGCCCTGCCTGCTCGCGGGTGATACCGATGGCTCGGTCGACCGCCTGAACACCGACGTCGCCGCGGCCAAGATCCGCGGCTTCACCCCTCGCATGCTGCACGGTCGCTTCGGCGGCGGCGTAATCATCGCGCCCAGCAAACTACCCGGCCTCCTTAAGGCCGGCCTACTGCTCCTGACCGAGCGGGAGCTTTTCGGCCGGCGCAAGCGCCCGCTCGCCGTCCTACCTCGCCGCCGCACCGCCATTCGCGCCGCCGTCGGACGAGCGCTCGACTTCGGCGAACTCGCCGACGGCGACGCCCTCGTGCACGCGACGCAAGGCGTGTGCCTCTTCCGCGGCATCAAGGCCCACGAGCACAACGGGCGCACCGAAGATTTCATCGGCCTCGAGTTCGCCGAGAAGTCGATGCTGCACCTGCCCGTCCGGGAGTCGCATCTCCTCACGCGCTACCTCGGGATCGGCCGTGCGCATCCGAAGCTGTCGAAACTCGGCGGAGGCGGCTGGGAGAAGTCGCGTAAGGCCGCCGAGAAGGCCACCGCGGACCTCGCCGCGCAACTACTGGCCATGCAGGCCGCGCGCTCGACCCAGCCCGGCATCGCGCATCCCAAGGACGCGGACAACGCGTGGATGGGCGAGTTCGAGCGTTCCTTCCCGCACCGCGAAACTCCCGACCAGACGCGGGCGATCATCGACGTGAAGGCTGACATGGAACGCGCCGCGCCGATGGATCGTCTCGTCAGCGGCGACGTCGGCTTCGGCAAGACCGAGGTCGCCCTGCGTGCCACGTTTAAATGCGTGCTCGGCGGACGCCAGGTCGCGATCCTTGCGCCCACGACCGTCCTCGCCCAGCAGCACTTCGAAAGCTTCAAGGAGCGCCTCGCCCGCTGGCCCGTCTCCGTTGAATTGCTGAGCGGCTACCGTACCGCCAAGCAGAAGGCCGACGTCCGGGCGCGCGCTGAAGCGGGCACCGTCGACATCGTCGTCGGCACGCACGCCCTGCTATCCGATGGGACCCGCTTCGGCCGGCTCGGCCTCGTCATCATCGACGAGGAGCATCGCTTCGGCGTGCGGCACAAGGAACGACTCAAGCAGCTGCGCACCGAGGTGGACGTCCTCGCTATGAGCGCCACGCCGATTCCGCGCACGCTCTACCTCGCGCTCGTCGGCGCGCGTGACCTCAGTGTCATCGAGACGCCGCCGCGTGAGCGCTTGCCCATCCGCACCATCGTGCGTAGTTACGACGAGAAACTGGTGCGCGACGCCGTGAAGGCTGAGCTCGCCCGCGGCGGCCAAGTCTTCTATCTCCATAACCGCGTCGAGACCATCCAAGCCGTCGCGGAACGCCTCGCAGCCTTACTGCCCAAGGCGCGTATCATCGTCGGCCACGGCCAGATGCCCGCCGGTCAGCTCGAAGAGGTCATGTCGGCTTTCGTCGCCGGCGAATATGACGTGCTCGTGTGCACGACCATCATCGAGACCGGCCTAGACATCCCGAACTGCAACACCTTGATCATCGAGGGTGCCGATCGGTTCGGGCTCGCACAGCTATATCAGCTGCGAGGACGGGTCGGCCGTTTTAATCGCCAGGCCTATGCCTACCTATTCCTGCATCGTCACGCTGCGCTCGTCGGCACGGCGCATCGACGCCTGTCCGCCATCCGGCAATATAACCAGCTTGGCGCAGGCTTCCGCATCGCCATGCGTGACCTCGAACTTCGTGGCGCGGGCAATATCCTTGGTGCGGCGCAAAGCGGCCACGTCGCCACCGTCGGCTTCGACCTTTACTGTCAGCTCCTGCGACGAAGTGTCGCCAAACTGCGCGGCGACAAAGGCGCCGCCATGGATCGTTGCGAGGTGCAGCTTGACTTCATCGACCATACCCAAGCTGCCCTCGGCACAGAACAGACGAACAGCAGCGATGGCGAGGTCTTGCTGCTCACCGCCACGCTGCCCTCGGACTGGATCCCTGAGACGCGCCTGCGCGTCGAAGCCTTCCGTCGCATCGCCCTGGCCCTGGACGTTACGGAGGTAGCCGAGTTGCGTACCTCGCTCAAGGACCGCTACGGGAAGCTCCCGCCTGAAGCGGAAGCCCTACTGAGCCTGGCCGAAATCCGCTGCCTGGCGGAGGAGAAATGCGTCGTTTCGGTGACGACCGACGGCGCGGTGATACGCTGCCTTTGGGCGGCGGGCGGGCGAGCGCCTGAGCCTATTCTCGTCGGCAACCGGTTTCCCCGCTTGACCGTGCGAGACCCCCTGCGGAAACTGAAGGAAATCCGAGGCTTCCTTTCACGGCTGCCCGCTCCCAACGCCCGATGAAATCCTTCCTGCTCTCCAGCCTGCTCGTCCTGACCGCGGCTTCTTCGTCCGCCCAACTTAGGCAGCCCACACTGGAAGAAGCCGCCGCCAAGCGCTGGTCCGAGATGCACGTCGACCGCATTGCCGCCGACGCTGATGGCACCGGCATCACCACGTCGGACATCCGCCGGCAGATAGACCCTGTCATCGGGCAGATCCGCGCCGGCACCAAGACCGACGCCGAGTTCGAAAAAGCCATCGCGGCCGCTGCCGACGAGTCCCTGAACTCAATCGCCGAACGCCAACTCGTCATCTCCGAATTCCGAACGAGCGCCGCCCGCCTGCCAGATTCCTACATCGACTCCGACATCGAAGAGACCATCCGGCGCGACTTCAACGGAGATCGTAATCGCTTTGTCGCCTCGCTCCGCGCCGCCGGGACTACGCCCATCGCCTACCGCAAATTCATCGAGGAGCGCATCATCTTCGAGTACATGGTCGGTCAGATTCGGCGCGCCGCCTGGGACGTGAACCCCGGGAAGATCCTGGAATACTACGAGAAGAACAAGGCCGACTTCATTCGCAAGGAGCAGGTCAAGCTACGGCAAATCACCATCACGCAAGGAGCCGCTGAAAAACCGGAGGAGACCGCTACCCGGGCCGCCGCCTGGTCCGACGCGCTGCGCCACCCGGAGAAGATTGCCGCGACCTTCGAACGCTTCAAGGTCGTCGGCAAGCCGATCGTCGGCACGCCCACCTTCGCCGACGTCGCCACGCGGGTCAGCACGGACGACCTGGCGAGCAAGGGCGGCGACGCTGGCTGGCGCAATCTGGATGACCTCAACGAAACCGTCACGGCGAAGCTCAAGACGCTGAAAATCGGCGAAGTCTCGGAGCCCTTGAAGTTCGACGTCGGCGCCGCTCCCATCTACGTGATCGTCAGCCGCGAAGCCGACCGTCCGAAAGGGTATGCGGACGTCAACGATCCGGAACTGATGGCAGAGATCGAAGGAAAAGTACGGCAGATTGGCATGAAAACTGCCATCAAGACGTGGCTTGATGACCTCCGCTCGAAGCACCACGTCCAAGTCCAGCTCCGCTGAGATGAGCGCCGCCCGAGGCGCCCCAGCAGAGGGAATCGTCTTCGCCAAACCCTACGCGTGCCACGCTTTCCCGCGCCGTAGCGCTGGCGTACTTCTTCACCCCACCGCCTTACCTGGCGACGGGCCGGTGGGCTCGCTTGGGGCCGAAGCCCGCCGCTTCGTCGATATCATCGCCTCTGCTGGCTTCACCTGGTGGCAGGTCTGTCCGCTCGGACCGACCGGCTACGGCGACTCGCCCTATCAGGCCCTCTCCGTCTTCGCCGGCAATCCCTACCTACTTGACCTTGCCGACCTTGGCGCTCGCAAACTACTCACCCCCGAGGAGATCTCCACGCTTCGCCGTGGAAGTGACGGTCGGACGGACTACGGACGGCTCTGGAACCAGCTACGTCCCGCACTACAGGTCGCCGCAAGCCGTGGCGCTGTGATTCTAAAGCAAAACGCGGCGTTCAAACGATTCCGCGAAAAACAGTCCGGCTGGCTTGAAGCATGGTGTCGCTTCTCCGCGCTCCGCGAGGTAAACGGCTTCACCGCACCCGACCAATGGACGATCGACGAAGCCCCCGCCGATCTCATTGCCGAAGCCGAGGTACTCCAGTTCCTCTTCGCCGAACAGTGGCGCACCCTTCGCGAGTACGCGCAAGGCAAAGGTGTCCGCTTCTTCGGCGACGAACCCATCTACGTATCCGCCGACGGCTGTGACGCTAAGACGCGCCCCGAACTCTTCCAGCTTGATGAAATCGGCCGGCCGGCCGCCGTCGCCGGCGTGCCGCCCGATTACTTCGCCGCCGATGGACAGCTCTGGGGTAACCCGCTCTACGCGTGGGAGCGGCACGCCGCCGATGGCTTCGCCTGGTGGAAGGCGCGTGTGCATCATGACCTCGAACTCTTTGACGCGATCCGCATCGACCACTTCCGCGGCATCCATGACTTCTGGAGCGTGCCCGCCGGCGCGCCCAACGCGCGAGAAGGCCAATGGTTCAACGGCCCCGGGCTGGCCTTCACCGAAGCGCTTGCCGGCCTGCCGCTTGTCGCCGAGGACCTCGGACTTCTGTCGCCCGGCGTCGACGTCCTCCGCAAGGCCTCAGGCCTGCCCGGCATGTCGGTACTGCAGTTTGGATTTGGCGGCCCGCCCGAAGGCAATCCGCACTTCCCGGAGAACATCACCGTCGATCGCGTCGTCTACACCGGCACGCATGACAACGACACCGTCGTCGGCTGGTACGCCCAAGCCTCCGCCGAGGAGCGCACCCGCGTCGAAGCGGCGTTCGGCGCGATGGACGCTCCGCATATCACACTCGCCGAAGCCGCTCTGGCCTCGCCAGGCGTCGCAGCGTTCATCCCCGTACAGGACCTGCTCGGACTAGGAGCCGAAGCGCGATTCAATACACCCGGCAACCCCCAAGGCAATTGGGGCTGGCGCATGAGCGACCTGAACCTGACCACTCTCGCGGCGACAGCGGGCACTTGGCGTCAGCGACTGAAGGCCACGCAGCGGCTCAACGCGTAAGGCGACGGTATTTAGGCCGACGCGGCGTATCCGAATCAAGGCCCAGCCGCTTGCGCCGGTCTTCGAGGTAGTCACCGTAATTACCTTCGTGCCAGACGACCGTACTATCGTCCTCAAAGGCCAGGATATGCGTGGCCACACGGTCGAGGAACCAGCGGTCGTGCGTGACAATCACCGCGCAGCCCGCGAAGCCCTCGAGCGCGTCCTCGAGCGCGCGGATTGTGTTCACGTCGAGGTCGTTGGTCGGTTCATCGAGTAGGAGTACATTCGCGCCAGCCTTGATGAGTCTGGCGAGGTGGATGCGATTACGTTCGCCGCCGGACATCAGGCCGACCTTACGTTGCTGGACGTCGCCCGTGAATCCGAAGCGAGCCGCATAGGCACGGGCCGGGACCATAATCTTACCGAGGTGAACCATGTCCTGACCATCGGAGATCGCGGACCATAGCGGCGAGTCAGCGGGCAGTGAATCGCGCGACTGATCGACGTAGGCAATCTTCACCGATTCGCCGACCGTGAGCGTGCCCTTGTCGGGCTTCTCCTGCCCAGTGATCATGCGGAAGAGTGTCGTCTTG
The DNA here is from genome assembly GCA_947377865.1 of Opitutia bacterium. Lineage (GTDB taxonomy): Bacteria > Verrucomicrobiota > Verrucomicrobiia > Opitutales > UBA953 > UBA953. The sequence goes on from CANCHK010000033.1 coordinate 10,734, forward strand.
CCGGCCCCGTTGGGGCCAACCACGCCGACGATGCCGCCGGCGGGTAGTGTGAAATTCACATCATCCATCAGAATGCGATCACCGTAGCCCTTGGAGAGGCCGCGGGCCTCGATGACCGCTCCACCGAGACGCGGGCCGGGTGGAATCCAAATCTCGGCCGTCTTCTCCTGAAGGTTCTGATCTTGAGTGAGCATCTGTTCGTAGGCGCGGAGACGGGCCTTGTTCTTAGCCACGCGGGCCTTGGGCGAAGCGCCGGCCCACTCACGTTCACGCTCCATGGAGCGGGAGCGAGCGGCGGACTGCTTCTCTTCCATCTCAAGGCGTTGCTGCTTCTGCTGGAGCCACGAAGAGTAATTGCCCTTCCACGGGATGCCGCGACCGCGATCAAGTTCAAGGATCCAGCCGGCGACATTGTCGAGGAAGTAGCGGTCGTGCGTGATTGCGATGACCGTGCCTTTGTAGCCTTGGAGATGGCGTTCGAGCCACGCGACCGTGTCGGCGTCAAGGTGGTTGGTTGGCTCATCGAGCAGGAGGATGTCTGGCTCCATCAGCAACAGGCGGCAGAGTGCGACGCGGCGCTTCTCGCCGCCGGAGAGAGCGGATACGACCGCTTCGCCGGGTGGGCAGCGCAGGGCTTCCATCGCCATCTCGATACGGGCGTCAAGATCCCAACCGCCGCGCGTATCAAGGATTGTCTGAATCTCGCCTTGGCGGGCCAGGATCTTCTCCTGCTCCTTGGCGTCATCGGTCTCCGAGACCTTCACGAACGTCTCGTCGTATTCCTCAAGGAGTGCCTTCATCGGACCCGCGGCCTGCATCACGCATTCCTGGACGGTGAGCTGTTCGTCGAGACGGGGCTCCTGGGCAAGATAGCCGAGCGTGTAGCCGGGAACCTGGCTAATCGCACCGTCAAACTCCTTATCCTCGCCCGCCATGATCTTAAGCAGCGTGGACTTACCCGAACCATTGAGACCGAGAACGCCAATCTTCGCCCCATAGTAGTAGGAGAGGGAAATATCGCGGAAAACGGGTTTCTTTTCGAAGTTCTTCGTGACCCCCGTCATCGTGAAGATTACTTTTTCGTCGGCCATAGGGGAAGGTTCCGAGAAGACCCCCCGGGGGCAAGCGGAACCCTCCGACTGGCTGGGCTTACCGCACTTGACATCCCCCCGGCGGTGCCCAAGGTAGACCTCAGTTCACCTTTACCGAGGTGGGTCCTGCCGGACCCGCTTTTTTTGTCCCCAAATCATTTCACCGAAAACCCGCACCCATCACCATGAGCGTCGATATCAAACCCTTCCTCCAATATCTCGAAAAGGAGAAAAACATCAAAAAAGAAGAGGCCTGCGCCCTTATCGTCGAGGCGATCAAGTCGTCCGTCGAGAAATCGGTCATGGCCGGACAGAACGTCGAGATCAACGCCGACCCCGTCTCCGGCAAGCTCGACGCCTTTGTCGTCCTCCGCGTGACCGACTCCGTGTCGGACCCACTCCAGGAGATCAACCCGGTCGCCGCTTCCCTCATCGAGGCCGACGTCAAGGTCGGACAAGAAGTGCGCAAGCCCATCAATGTGGCCGACCTCGGCCGCATCGCCGCCAAAACCACCCAGCAATTGCTCAACCAGCGCTTCCGCAAAATCGAGAAGGACCAGGTCTTCCAGGAGTATAAGGACAAGGTCGGCGACATCGTCACTGGCACCGTCCGTCGCACCGAACGCGGCAACGTCATCATCGAACTCGGTACCGCCGAAGCCGTCCTCACCCACAAGGAACGCTGCCACGGCGATGAATTCCGCACCGGCGACCGCATCCGCTGCCTCCTCCTCGAAATCCGCGAAGACCCCCAGCGGGGTCGTGAGTTCGTCCTTTCCCGAGCCAACCCGGCGTTTGTCCGCCGTCTCCTCGAGCTGGAAGTCGCCGAGATTGCTGACAAGACCGTCACCATCGCCGCCATGGCCCGCGACCCGGGCTACCGCACCAAGATTGCCGTGGATTCACGCGACCCCAAGGTCGACCCCGTCGGCGCTTGCGTCGGTGCCCGCGGCGCCCGCGTCCGCAACATCGTCAAGGAACTCGGCGGCGAGAAGATCGATATCATTCGCTACCATGCCGAGCCGCTCAAGCTGCTCGAAGAAGCCATCCGCCCGGCCAAACCGCGCAACGTCCGTATCGACGAGCGCACCCGCTCCATCCACTTTGAAGTGGACGAGGATGACATGCGCATCGCGATCGGCAGCAAGGGCCGCAACGCCCGCCTGACCTCCAAGCTAATGGGCTGGGGCCTCAACATCCAGAAGGCCACGCACGCCGCCGAAAGCTTTGAAGCCAAGGCCGGCGACGCCGCCGTCCGCATCGCCGAGCAACTCGGCCTCCCCGCCGAGCTCATCGCGAAGTTCGTCGGTCTCGGTATCTCTAGCGTCGAAGCCCTCGAAGGTGCGACCGTCGAAGACTTCAAGGAAAGCGGCATCCCGGCCGAAGAGGTCGAAGCCGTTCTCGCCGCCTACGCCAAGGGCCGCCGCTCGTAATTCTCACTTACTCCGCCCTATCGCCACCCTTCGCACGCGCACATGACCGAGAAGAAGAAATCCGAAGCCAAGAAGCCCGCGCCCACGCAGCGTTTCAGCGACGTGGCCAAGGAGCTCGGCATCGAGGTCAAGGCGCTGCTCGCCCTGGTCGACCAGTTCGTGGTCGCTCGTCCTGACTACAAGGACTACGTCTATACTGAGGGAAAGAAGCCCGCGGCTTCGAGTAACTTCGGCAAGACCTACCGCGACGACTTCCTGACCTTCGCCGCAGACAAGCTCCCAAAGAAGGCCGAGCCCGCTCCTGAACCGGTCGTCGAAGCCCCGAAGGCTCCCGAGCCGACCAAGCCCGTCGCCAAACTCGGCACGCCGCCGCCAGTGAGCATGCCGCCTCGTCCGACGATTGCGCCTACTCCCCCTCCAGCCGCCCGTCCTCCCATCGCTCCGGTAATCCCCCGCCCAACGATTGCGCCGACCCCAGTTAAGGCTGACCTTCCGCCCATCGTCGTCAGCACCCCTCCTCCCGTCCCAGCCCGTCCCGCCAACGTCCCCCCAGTGGTACGCCCGCCCGTCGCTCCAGTCGTCAACCGGCCTGCCGCTACCGGTAACCAAGCCGCACCCGGCAGCAAGGGCGTCATCACCGTGCGACCGCCAATTGTTGTCCGCGACTTCGCAATCGCGCTCAACCTGAAGCCCTTCCAGGTCATCGGAAACCTGATGGAACTGAACAAGGTCGTCAGCGTCTCCTCCGTCATCGAGGAAGCCGACGCCCGCAAGGTCGCCGAACGCCATGGCTACACGCTGGAAATCCGTCACCGCGGAGAAGGCGTGCAGCCGGTCAAGAAAGTCGAGAAGCCCTCCGAAGACGATCCGGCACTCATGACCGCACGTCCTCCCGTCGTCTGCGTGCTCGGTCACGTAGACCACGGCAAGACCACCCTCCTCGATTTCTTTCGCAAAACCAACGTCGTCTCAGGCGAAGCCGGCGGCATCACCCAGCACATCGGCGCCTACTCCGTTTCCTACCAAGGCGAGAAGCCCGAGTACAAAGGAAAGACCGTCACCTTCCTCGACACCCCCGGCCACGCCGCCTTCGCCAAGATGCGTGAACGAGGAGCCTCTGTCACCGATATCGCCGTGCTCGTCGTGGCAGCGGACGACGGCTTCATGCCACAAACCGAGGAGGCCCTCAAGTTTGCGCAGAAACATGCCAGCGCCATCGTAGCCGCGATCAATAAGGTCGACTCCAAGGGCGCCAACATCGACCGCGTCAAGCAGCAGATGCAGCAGCGCAGCATTACCCCCGAAGACTGGGGTGGCGAAACCATCACCAGCCCCGTGTCGGCACTCAAGGGCACCGGCATGACCGAGCTCCTCGAATCAATCCTCCTCCAGGCCGAAGTTCTTGACCTTAAGGCCAATGCGAAGTGCCCCGCCCAGGGCGTCGTCATTGAATCCCAGATGGAGACCGGTCGCGGCCCAACCGCCACGGTCATCGTCCAGAAGGGCACGCTCAAGCCGGGCGATTCATTCGTCTGCGGCGAGACTTGGTGTAAAGTGCGTGCGCTCATGGATGAGCGTGGTAACCGCATGCCTTCCGCCGCGCCCGGCGCTCCGGCGCTCATCCTAGGTTGGGACGCCGTCCCGGCCCCCGGCACCAAGTTCAAGACCGTCAAGAACGACCGCGAAGCCCGCGAAATCGCCGAAGAAGCCGCCCTCGCCGCCCGCAAGGCAGCCGAAGCGGTGCAGCAGGCTCCGAACACCGGCGCCCGCCCTGGCATGACGGATCTCGAACGCCTAATGGCCGCCCTCGTCCAGGATAAGGAGAAGGTCCTCCGCGTCCTGCTGAAGGCGGACGTCAAGGGTACGCTCGAAGCCCTCGAAGGATGCCTCGTCGAAATCAAGTCGAACAAGGTTCGCCTCGAGATTGTCGGCGGCTCCGTCGGACCGGTCTCTCAAGGCGACGTCTCGCTCGCCGAGGCCTCCAAGGCGATCATCGTCGCCTTCGACACCAAGCTCGAAAACGGCGTCCAGCCGCAACTCAAGCGAACCGGCGTCCGTCTCATCACCCATGACATCATCTACGAGCTGATCACGCTCGTAAAGGAGGCCATGACCGAACTCCTGGACCCCGAAGTCCGCGAGAACAAGCTGGGCGCTGCCGAAGTGCGCGCCGTCTTCCCGCTCGGCAAAGAGCACAAGGTGGCAGGTTGCATGGTCACCGAAGGCCTCATCCGACGCGCCGCCAAGGCGCGCGTGGTGCGAGGCGGAAAGATTATCCACAACGGCCCGGTCGAGACCCTGCGACGCTTCAAGGACGACGCCTCCGAGGTCAAGGCCGGCTTCGAGTGCGGCATCAAGCTCGGCGGCTACGACGAGTACCAGCCAGGAGACATCATCGAGGCCGTCGAGATGCTGCAGACGCGTCCGTCCCTCTAAGATTTATGTCCCAACGTCAGCTCCGGGTCGCCGAACTGGTCCAGCGCGAGATCTCCACCGCGCTGCGCCAGAACTGGCCCACGGAAGCCGCACTGATCACGATCACTGTCGCAAGCGTCTCCCCGGATCTGCGACAGTGCCGCGTCGGCTATGCCGTCTCGGGCGACGACGCCGTGCGCAAGAAGGCCCGTGCGTTCCTGAAGCGCGTTCGTACCGAGCTTCGTTCGATCGTTGGGGGCATCCTGCAGATGAAGCACACGCCGGATATTCTCTTCACCGAGGATGATATTACCGGCGGCGTGGCGCGCGTGCAGGCCTTGCTTGATGACATGGCCCGCAAGGAACGCGGCGCCAATCCGCCGAAGGCCGACTAAGCGGTCGGCGAGACGAGTTCAGGAAAATCCTTAAGCGCTTCGCGCACCACCGCCGCGCGACGGCGATCACGTCCGTCGCTGTCGAGTTCCTGACCGGCCCGCGCCTGCACGTGGGCGGGCTGTCCTTCGATCATCAGACGGTCGACGAGGTGGCGGCGCTCTTCCGGCAAGCAGCCCATGTCGCAGGCGAGGCGGAGGTGTGAAAGCATGTTCATCGCCTCGGAGCTCGTGAGTAAGCGCGCAGAGCGTAGCACGCCAAGTGAGCGCGCAAGGCGATCGACGAACTTCTCGCCTTCCTCCTGCGCGAGCTTGCGGCGGGCATTCCACTCCTGCTCGACCACGTTTTTAATCCAGCCGCCGAGGTGCTTGAGGATAGCCTCCTCGGAAAGGCCGAGCGTCTGCTGGTTGGAGATTTGGAAGATGTTACCGGCGGCCTCAGTGCCTTCGCCAAGCCAGCCGCGGACGGCGAGACCGTCCTGGTTGAGAGCACGGGAGACCTTGTCCATGTGACCGGCAAGGCAAAGCCCAGGCAGGTGCACCATTGCGGAGGCACGCAGGCCCGTGCCGACGTTGGTGGGACAGGCAGTGAGATAACCAAGGCGATCAGAGAAGGCCATCTTCAGCGAGCCTCCAAGGGCGTCGTCGAGCTGTTCAGCAATGTGCCAGGTGCCGCGGAGATGCCAGCCGGCCTTGACGACTTGGATACGCAGGTGGTCCTCTTCATTGACCATGACCGAGCAGGTCTGGTCGCGACTGATGACGGCGGCGCCGCTCTTCCCGGCGGCGAGTTCTTTTGAGACCAGGTGACGTTCGACAAGTACCGCGCGGTCGCGATCACCGAGCTCGCCCATGCGCAGGACGTGGCCGCGGCGAAACTTCGGAAGGGCGTCAAGGGCTTCGACGCACCGATCGGAGATCTCCTTGCGTTGCGGAACCTTGGCCCAACCCGGGAATGGCATGCCCTCAAGGTTGCGGGCGAGGCGGATACGCGTACTGAGCACGACCGCCTGCTGTGCGCCTAGGAGGTGGGTCAGTTCGTTTTCGGCGGCAAGGATGTCTTCGACGGAGGACATGTTCAGGAAGCGATGAGCTGTTTTTCGAGTTCGGCGACCTCATCGCGCAGACGTGCGGCAGATTCGTAGTCTTCGGCGGCAATGGCTTTCTCCATCTCGCAGCGGGCATCGACGAGGCGACGACGGAGCTGGCCGGCGGGCAAGACGCCAGCTGGTGCACGGCCGACATGGGAGGCCTCATGCTGGACCTTACTGAGCAGACCGCCCAAGGCATCGGCGAACGTCCCCCAGCAGGACGGGCAGCCGAGGCGGCCTCGCTTGCGAAAATCGATGTCCGTGAAGCCGCACCTTGGACAGGTCAACGTCGGGGCCGGCGACGCGGTCGTGAGGGCATCGGCGAGCTGGAAGACGGCCGGGTCGGTCGCCCCGCCCTTCTGGGCGCAAGACTCGCAGAGATGCACCTTCGTGACGTTGCCATGGACGACCTGGGAGAGGTGGACCGTGGCGGCCTCCTCGCAGAGCGAACACTTGATCGGCTGGGACATCTGCCTTCAGAGAATGACTAGGGGGGCAATTGGCAAGGGCAAGCGGGTCGCGGAGTTTGACTTCATGCCCTGCGGACGCTTGATGGAAGGACGTCCAGATGTCCTCCAAACCCCGCATCGTCATCACCGGCCTCGGCCTCACCGCCCCCAACGGGAACTCGCTGGGCGAATTCCGGGCCAACCTGCTCGCCGGCAAGGCCCGTATCGCCGTTATCGACGTCCGCCACATGGGTAAGCACCCCGCTGGCGTGTGCGACTTCGACGCCACCAAGTGGCAGAAGCGGAAGGAAATCCGGAACGGAACCCGCGTCGGCTCCATCTCCATCTACTGCTCCCGCGAAGCACTCGGTGATTCTGGACTCGACTGGGACAAAGTCGATAAGTCCCGCGTCGGCGTCTACCTCGGCATCACGGAACACGGGAACGTCGAGACCGAGAACGAGATTCATAACATCTCCCAGTTCGGCAATGATACCAAGTACTGGACTCACCATCACAATCCGCGCACCGTGGCAAACAACCCGGCCGGCGAAGTCACGATGAACATGGGCATCACCGGGCCGCATTACACCATCGGAGCCGCCTGCGCCGCAGGTAATGCCGGCCTCATTCAGGCAGCCCAAATGCTGCAGCTGGGCGAGGTCGACATCGCTTTCGCGGGAGGGGTGTCCGAATCCATTCACACCTTCGGCATCTTCGCCGGCTTCAAGAACCAAGGAGCACTCGGCGCCCACGAGGACCCAACCAAGGCCTCCCGCCCGTTCGACAAGAACCGCAACGGTATCGTCATCTCCGAAGGAGGGGCCATCTACGTCCTCGAACGCCTTGACGACGCATTGGCCCGCGGCGCTCACATCGTGGCAGAGATCGCCGGATGGTGTATCAATTCAGATGCCACCGACGCCGTCCTACCCAACCCCGAACGCCAGACCGAATGCGTCCGCATGGCCCTCAAGCGCGCCGGCATGAAGCCGCAGGACATCCACATCGTCTCCACCCATGCGACCGCAACCACCCTGGGGGACATCCAGGAGTGCACCGCCCTCAGGACGGTCTTCACGGACTGCCCGGACACAAAAATCAACAACACCAAGAGTTTCATCGGCCACTGCATGGGGGCCGCCGGAGCCCTTGAACTGGCAGGTAATCTGCCCTCTTTTGACGATAATTGGGTCCACCCGACCATCAATATCGACGAACTGGACCCCGAATGCTCCTTGCCCGGCCTAGTAATCAACCAACCCCTCAAAGTCGCTCGGGTAAATGCCATCCTAAACAACTCTTTCGGGATGCTGGGCATCAATTCGGCCCTTATCGTGAAGAAATATGGGGTTGCCTGACAGGGTTTGGGCGTTTGAAACAAGCCCTGAAAACATGACTAAGGACGACATCAAGCAGGTAGTTCTCGATATCATCGCCGACATCGCGCCGGACGAGGATCTGGCGGCCGTAAAGCCGGAGGTGCGACTTCGTGACCAGCTGTCGCTCGATTCCATGGACTTCCTTGATATCGTTATGGAGCTTCGCAAGAAGCACGGCATCGAGGTCCCGGAAGCCGATTACGTTCAGCTGGCCTCCCTCGACTCCTGCGCCAACTACCTGCTCCCTAAGTTCCAGGCCAAGGGTAAGTAACCCCCCCCAGGCCATCCCCCTCGAAAAGACCGCCTTCTGGCGGTCTTTTGCTTAGTGCATGCCAGATGCGACTACCCCGGCCGTGTTCTTGATTTGCCGACACTGTCCACCCTCTCCACGATTCCACCCGTGCACCCCGTCCGCCGCCTCTTTACCCTCTCCCTCGCCTTAGCCGTCTTACCGGCCCTGGCGGACACCGTCCAGCTGCGGCGCACCGGCAACGCTACCATCATCACCTTCGAGTACATCACGCAGGACGAAACGGCCATCATGGTGAAGCGCATGGATTCCGATGCCGTCCTGAATTACAAGTGGGAGGATCTCGACCTCGACTGGATCAAGAAAAACAACTCGAAGGTCTGGGCCGAACGCGAACAATTACTGGCTGACGCCAAGGCCGAAAAGAAGATGACCAAGAAGGAAGCCGAAGCGGATCCCTTTGCCCAGGAGGTTACCGCCAATGACATGAAGTCGTTCCTCGGCGTCCTCACCATTTCCCTCCAAGATGGCCTCAAGGGGATTAACCTTAACCTCAATAAGGTGGACGCGGTCTGCTCGGAGTTCCAGCTCGAGGAAGCCCAATTCTGGGCCGGCTACGAAGACCTCAAACGTGCCAGCAAAGTCGCCGGCAAGAACGAGGCGGCCACGAAGACCGAACCGGTTGTCGAAGAGCCCAAAGAAAAGCCCGGCAAGCCTCTGTCACCCAAAGCCAAGGCCGCGGCAGCCAAGACGAAGACGCGCCCTGCCGAATTCGTTGCCGCCGAGACGGCGGCCAAGAAGGAATTCGAAGCCGACACCCGTCCCTTTAACACTTTTGGCTACCTACGCATGCTTGCCGAAGGCGGCTCAAAAGGGAAGCCAACCTGGATGATGCTGCGTCGTGCCACGGCTGACCGCGAGGCGATGAAGAAGCTCTTCGACAAATATGCCAAGATGGCCGGCGACCTGGCCGAAAAGCCCGACGCTAAGGCCTTTAAGGCCGAGCTGCTCGTGACGAAAAAAGCCCTGGAAAATTGCGCTGAGTCTATTGGCAAAGTCACCCGCGAAAACACCGCCGTCGAAGCCCGCCTGCAGGTCGACTGCCGCGCCCTATTGACGCTGGTGGCGCAGCGCTGATCTAGGCCCGTAACTCATCAAAGGGTCCGGCCGCCTCCCCTAAGGAAGACGGCCGGTTTTGAATGGTGGAGCCTATCGGGCTTGAACCGACGACCTCTTGCATGCCATGCAAGCGCTCTACCAACTGAGCTAAGGCCCCGTTAAATGGGAAGGTAAACAAAGGTGACGGCGCGGGCACGGTCAACGCTTTT
>CANCHK010000034.1 GCA_947377865.1 Opitutia bacterium
GCCGTTCCCAAACCTCAACCTTCCAACCGACACAAACCATGGCTCGCGAAATCGTTATCATTGAATGCACCGAAGCCCGCAAGGAGGGCAAGCGCCCTTCCCGTTACATGACCACCCGTAACAAGAAGCTTTCCCAGGAGAAGGTGGAACTGAAGAAGTATAACCCCTCCCTGCGCCGTCACACGCTGCATAAGGAGATCAAGGGCTAAGCTCTTTTCAGCCTCACGCCAGAAGGGCCGGCCGCAGTAATGCAAGCCGGCCCTTCTTGTTTGGCGGGGTTGCTGGACTTCAGGCAGCCTTGACGGTGCGGCGTAGCTCGCGCCAGCGGGCCCGGTGGTGGCGGGTCCAGTCAATCAGCGCGCGCTCGAAACCGATATCGCATCCAGCCTTTTCGGATTCGATCCATTTGTGACGGAGGATCTCTTCTCGCTCGGCGAGGAATTCGGCGTACAGGGACGAACGGGCCGCCAAATCGGCTACGGACTTCGGCTCCTGGTGTATTTCTCTCATTCTTGGGAGTAGATTGAGCGGAATATGACGAACTTGCAAGCCGTAGGCGTCGGCTGGGTTACGCCTGTTTCTCGAGTCCTTGGAGGACCGTGAGTCCAACGGAGCGGAAGACGCGGGCTGGATTGCTGTCGGGGTGGCTGATTACCACGGGGATGCCGTGGTCGCCGCCTTGGCGGATGGTCTGGTCGAGGGGGACTTCGCCGAGGAGAATCGTTTGCAGGGCTGTCGCCACCTTCAGGCCGCCCCCTTGGCCGAAGAGGTATTGGCGGGAGCCATCCGTGCTTTCCAAGAAGCTCATGTTTTCGGCCACGCCGAGGATGGGCACGCCGACCTTCTCGAACATCGCCGCACCGCGGAGCGCGACCGCGACTGCCGCCGTCTGCGGGGTAGTCACGATGATGGCACCGCTGAGGGCCATCGCTTGGGCGATGGAAAGTTGGGCGTCGCCTGTGCCCGGGGGCAGATCGATGAGCAGGACGTCTAATTCGCCCCAGCGGACGTTGGTGGCGAATTGTGAAATCGTCTTCATGATCATTGGACCGCGCCAGACTACTGGGGCGTCCGCGTCGATCAGAAGGCCCATAGACATCACCTTCACCCCGAAATTCTCGAGAGGGATGAGGGTGTCGCCGTCGAGCAGCGGCCGGCCGTTGACGCCGATCATCAGCGGAACCGAAGGCCCGTAGATATCGCAGTCCATCAGGCCTACTTTGCCCGGGCGTCCTTGGTCGGAGAGGGCACGGGCAAGCGCACAGGCCAGATTAACGGCGAAAGTAGACTTGCCGACACCGCCTTTCCCGCTGGCGACCGCGATGATGTGCTTCACCTTGCCGACGCCGGCATCCGCCGGGAGCTTCGCTGTCGTGGATGGGGCGCCGGCGGCAGGTGGCGTGCCCTTGGGTACCGTCACTGTGATGGCGATTTCTGGGTTTTTCGCACCGATGGACTTCAATACGACCTCGATGTCGGCATAGAGCTTCTTGGGGACCTCTGGGTCGCCGCTCGTGACCGCCAGGCCGACGCTCACCTTGCCCTCGAGGGTGACCTCGATGCCCTTGACTAGGCCGAAAGAGACGATGTCACGGCTGTAGCCCGGGTAGCGGACCTGGCCAAGGGCCTTCTGGACGGATTCCTTATCGAGCGACATCAGCGGGATTGAACTCCCCGCCCAACCTAGGTCAAACTGCTAACCTCAAAACAACCCTGCTCGATGCGCCTTCTTGCCCTCTTCGCTGTCTTTCTTGCCGCGCCGCTCTTTGGACAGGGCAACATCGTCGTGAACGACGACATTGCTGGTTATGCTAAGCGCAATATCGTGCCCGTCGCGATTGTCTCTGATGACCCTGTGCTGGGTGGCCTCGTGCAATTTGCCCTTTCTACGCATGGCGCCATCCAGATCTCGCCCGGTTCGCCCGTGAAGCTGCGCATTGGTCGGACGGCGCTCGCGGCGGTCGTCGCTTGTGATGACCCCGGCTACGCCTTCACGACCAATGTCGAGGCGAAGGACGAGGATCAGCTCGCGCTCCGGGTTGCCGATGCGGCCGTTGTCGGCCTCGGCCGCCGCTGGCAGCTCAAACCGCTGTTCGCCGACACCAAGGTCGCCTTCGTCTCGCGTTTCACTGGCAGTGCGGAGATTTATGTCACCAACCTCGCCCGGTCGAAGACCTTGCGCCTGACGAATTATCGTAACACCTCGATTGGGCCGCGCTGGTCCTCCGATGGTACGCGCGTTTTCTTCATCTCATCCTTTCGCTCGCATTGGCCGGAGATCTTTTCAACCAACGGCATCGGCGAGGCCGCCAAGGTCATCACCAACGTGCGTGGTGCCCTCGGCGCGGCGAGCAGCGGCCCTGACGGACGCATCGCGTTCGCGTCATCCAATAAAGGCACCATGGATATCTTCGTCGCCGGCCCACAGGGACAGTCGCCGACGCGCGTGATCAAGGCGCCGAGCATGGAGTGGGTGAACACCGATCCCTCCTGGTCGCCAGATGGCAGCCGCTTTGCCCTCACCGCCGGCCCGACCGGTCGTCCCGGCGTCTACCTCGCTGGTTCCGCCGGCGGCAACTTGCACGCCGTCTCCACCGGACATAGTTATAGCACCGAGCCGCGCTGGAATCCGGTCGTCCCGAACCAGCTCGTCTTCACCTATCAGGAAGGCAGCCTGCGTCTTGGTCTCATCGACCTTGCAGCCGGCTCCGTCACGCCGATTGAGACCAAGAGCCCAGTGCCCGTCGCGCATGCCTCGTGGTGCGCCGATGGACGTCACCTCGTCGCCGCGCAGGGCGGCTGGCTCGCCGTGATCGACAGCGTCACGGGCAAGGCGACGCGGCTCACGCCGTCGAGCCTAGGCGATTGCTCCGAGCCAGATTGCTGGACGCGCCGCTCTAATTGAGCGCGTTCAAAGCGTTTCCAGTCTAGGCGGGTTGGGCGATTCGGCCGGCTCGGCGAAGCACTGGACCGCACCCATTTGGGTTTGGTCCACGACCTCGCCGACCTTGGCGGTGGCGAATCGCTTCTCGTCTACCAGTAAGTAAATCGCATCCTTATCCTCCTTCCGCGCGACGGCGAGATAGCGCCAGGTCGGCGAGACTCGGGTCACGTTGAAGCGATGATAGGGTGTGGTCACATCTGCGACCAATGTCTTACCGCCGACGGTGAGCATCTTTTGCACGACATACTGTTCGCGGGCTAAGAAGAAAGAGGGTGAGAGCGGTTCGGCACGCCAGTCGGTCTGGTCGAAGCAGGGCGCGCCCCAGGATGCGAAGCCCTTGCGGCCGTTGATTGAAAGCGCAATTACCACCTGCGAACTCATCGAGGTGTTGATCGGCGCGATCATCTCGAAGGTAAACGCATTATCCTTCCCGATGGGTGCGGTCCGGAGCGTCGCTCCCATGATGAGCTTTTCGAGTTCAATGCCGTCGGTAGCACGGAAGTTGGCCCAGTTTTGGGGCCCGACGAGAGGATTGAGAAGGCTTTGTTCGGAGGCGCGAAGGAGTTCCATCGTGCGACCTGAAGGCATTTCCTTGAGAAGGTGGGCCGTACGTTCCTGGCCAAGCTTACCGCCAGCGCGCGTGACGCCGTCGTTGATGCGCGACAGGCTGAACTTCGCGTTAAGGAAGAAGGAGGATTCCTGGGGAATGGTCAGTCGGTTGGCCATGGCCGACTCCATCGGGATGCCGCCTTGAGGCTTTTCGAAATTCAGGTCCTTGATTTTGCGGACGGACATGCGCATCTCTTTGATCGTCAGGCGGCAGTTTCTAAGATCGGCTTTCGCTGAGCCGTTTTCGAATATCCCCGTGGAGGCTAGCATGCCCAGCGCGGCGGGGAATGGCGGAACCAAGAGGCCGGCGAGAATCGCGAGAGGTATGGCCAGGAAGAAGCTGACAGTCTTCGCTAGGCTATGCCGCCGCAGCTGTGCTCTTAATACGGCCTCCTTGGCCCCGACGGCCGTCACTGCCTGGACTTGCGTGAACCCGTCCACCGAGGCGGAATCCGCCAAGCCGTAGATGAGAAGCTTCTTGCGAAGATCTGGATCGATACGCGCCGCGGCAGTTTCTTGTTCGGCTTCGGTTGATAGCTGCTTGCCACGGTTCACCTTGAGCTTGCTACCGAAATTAAAGTGGGAAGAGAGGGGTACCCATTCTGCGGTGCCTTCCGGCGCGCAGGGCGTGTCAGCGTTCACTGCCCCTTCCGCGATCATGGCAATCAATGCTTCCTCGGTCAGCGGGCCACGAGTTTCGTTGCCGATTAGGATTGTGAAGTGACGCATGTGGGCGGAGTCCATCCCTCGTCAGGGCTTTTCCAAGTCTGCTTGCCACTGACAGTTACGCAAGACGAATGGGCACATCGATACCTTTTGCAAATCACCTCGGAACCCTCTTTGCTTGGGCTCGTCCGATGGGCAATCCAGGCATCAATCAATCGCAGAAGCAGGTTCAAGGGCTCGTCCTCACGCCGCAGCTTCGACAGTCGCTGCGCATCCTTCAGGTGCCCGCGGCCGAGCTCCTGCGTGAGATCTCCGAAGAGATGGCGGCGAACCCCTTGCTGGAAGAGGTCGAGCCGGTCAGTTCTGAGGGGACTGATGCTCCTGTGTCGTCCGAAGAGGCTGAAGAGGATGGGCCTCGTGAGCTGTCCTTGGGTGACGATGATTTTGATGCGCTCAAGCGCATGAAGGAGGATTGGGACGAGAGCTACTACGAGGAGATCCGTTCGCAGGGCTACACCCAGGAAGACGAGGAGCGCCGGCGTCATATGATGGAGTCTGCTACGGGCGAAGCTTCGCTTTCGGAGCACCTCGCCGACCAGGCGCGCACGGCTTCGGATGACCCCGCGGTACAGGAGGCGCTCAAGTTGCTTATCGCCTCGCTCGATGAGCGTGGCTTCGTCGAGGAAGACCTTTCGACCGTGGCCCTCCGTTCCGGCCAACCTTACGACGCGGTCATGACGGCCCATACTTTGCTGATGGCCTTCGATCCGCCTGGCATCGGTGCCCGCGATCTCCGTGAGTGTTTTCTGGCTCAGCTGCGCCAGCGTGGCCGTGGCCTTTCGACCGCCACTCGGCTCATCACCGATTGTTGGGAGCCCATGATGGGGCGCCGGCTAGAGGAGTGCGCCCGCTTGCTCGACGTCGAACTCGATGACATTCGCGAGGCCCTGGCCGAACTTGCCAAACTCGAAACTGTGCCGGCGCGCCGTTTCTCACGCGACGATAACCGGGTTGTCACGCCTGACGCCACGGTTGAGCTCGACGAAGATGGAAAGTGGAAGGTCATCATGGACGACCGTCACGTCCCGCGCCTTCGCCTCGTCCCCGCTTATAAGGACATGCTCGCTGGCCAGGCCCTTGGCGACAAGGAGCGCACTTATATCCTCGAACGCATGCGGCAGGGCAAGTTCCTCATCGGAGCCATCGAGGAGCGCCAGCGCACTATCGAGAAGCTCGCCCATATCATCGTCGAACGTCAGGCCGATTTCTTCGAGCACGGTCCATCCAAGCTTCGTCCCCTCACCATGACTGACGTTGCCAAGGAAATGGGCGTCCATGAGACCACTGTTGGCCGCGCCGCAGCCAATAAATGGATGCTCACGCCGCATGGACTCCGCGAGTTCCGCTGGTTCTTCACCTCGGGCGTCTCGACCTCCGATGGCGGTACCGTCGCGCAGGAAGGCGTCCAAGAGCTGATTGCCGACATCCTCGCCCGCGAGAACCCCGCCGAGCCTTTGGCCGACGAGGCGATTACCGCCGAGCTGCGCAAGCGTGGCGTCCAGATCGCAAGGCGAACCGTTGCTAAGTATCGCGAAGCGCTGGGCCAGCCTTCGGCGCACATGCGCCGTAAGCGTCTCTGATTAGCCGAAGCGCCCGAGGACGGAATCCCAGCCGAAGTTCGCCATGTCGGGGAAGATGAACTGCACGCCGGCCGTGAGGCCGTTCGGCAGCTTCGCCGGTGCGGCGACCAGGGGTAGTCCCGCCAGCGAGGCTGGTGCATTGAGCGCGAGCAGGCGTCGGCGATGCGTCGCGTCGGAGTCGGCCTTGCGGACGGCGCCTCCGAAAGTCGCGGGCAGCGCGATGAAGTGGTGTCGTCGGAAGACGGTGCGGAAGGCGTCGATCACGCGGGTGCGGACGGTTTCGGCGGAACGGATTTCCTCGTAGGTGCGGCGCCGACCGACGTCGAGGCGTGCCCAGACGACCGGATCGTAGTCGGCGCGGCGGCGTTCCAGCCAGGCGGCGTGCACGCGCGCAGCGGCATGACCGCCGAGCGTCGGATAGGCGTCGGCCGCTTCCGTGAAGGCGAGCTTTAGCAACATCGAAGCCGCGGCGTCCTCCTGTGCACCGGCCCGCATGGCGACAGCGCGCATGGCGGCTAGGTCATCCGCCGGGATCCCGAGGCCGAGGTCGCCGGCCCAGAGGCCTGCGCCAGCGGGCGGGGCTTCGCCGAGCACGGCGGCCGAGACTTGGCGGAGGTCTTTGGCGGTGCGCGTAATCCAGCCTTGGGTGTCGTAGCCAGGTGAGAGCGGAAAGATATCGCCGACGGGCGAAATGTCGGGCGAAAGGCGTAGTCCCCAAACCCCGCAGTACCCGCAGGGCACGCGAATGGAGCCAGCGGTATCGGTCGCGAGCGCGAACGGGACGAGGCCGCGCGCGACGGCGAAGGCGGAGCCTGAACTGGAGCCACCGGAGAGTAGCTCCGGTCGCTCAGGGTGCGGGCAGTCGCCGGAGTGCGGGTTCTCGCCCGTGAGTCCGAAGGCGAATTCGTTGAGCTGCGTGCGCCCGCATTCGATTGCGCCCGCATCGTTTTGGAAAGCGGCAGGCAGGGAGGAGGTCGTGCGGGCCGCGCCAATTTCCTCGGGCAGAAACGTCGACCCTGCGAAGGTCGGTTCGCCGGCGCGGAAGTAGAGATCCTTCGTGAGGAAGGGGACGCCACCCAGTGCAGCTTCGCGCAGAGGCCACGCCGCCTCGAAGCGGCGGGTCAGTGTGGCGACGTCGGGTAGTCCGCAGAGCGCGGCGCGCTGCTCGTCGGCCCCGAGAGCCCCGAGCTTGATCAAGAAAGCTTCCGCCGCCATACGAGGACCGCGCGTGAGGGTGAACTCACGCCAGTCTTCGACGGACTGCGGTAGCAGGCTCACAGTTCCAGGGGGATGCCCGGTTCGGGGTCGTGCACGCGTGTGCCGGGCATCGCGGAGGCGAGGGTCTCCTTCATCCAGGCGCGGGCGGGAGGGTCGCCGTGCGTCAAGACGATATCCTTTGGGGCGAGGGCTTTCGCGAAGTCGATGAGCTCTTCGCGATCGGCGTGGCCGCTCAGGTGGAACCGTTCGACCTTCGCGCGCAGCGTCGAGGTGTGGTCGAGGGACTTGAACTTAAATTCGCCGCCCGGATTCATGCCGATGAGCTCGCCACCCGGGGTCTCTGGGTCGCAGTAGCCGACGAAGAACACCGCGTTCTCCTCGTGATCGAGCATGTTGGCGGCGACGCGCCAAGCCGGGGTCTTCTCGACGAGCATACCACTTGAGAGGAGGTAGATGCCGCGTTCGGGCATGTTCTTGCCGGGCTGCGTGTATTTGCGGGAGAGCGGAAGGATGCCGAGGTCGCGGAGGACCTGTCGGCTGAACTTCACCTGCTTCGTCTTCTTGCTGGCCGCGTCGAGGTAGTCGCAGAGGTCCATGCCGAGGCCTGAGCAGAAAATCGGTACATCGGCCAGGTCGCCTGCATCGGCGGCTTCCTGGAGCAGCATCAAGATCTCCTGCATGCGGCCGAAGGCGAAGGCGGGTAAGAGGACCGACCCGCCGTCGTCACAGATCCTGTTGACGGCTTTAATCAGGCGCTTCTCTTCCTTGCCGCGGTCGAAATCCGGGACGGTAGTCGTGGCGCCACGCGTGCATTCCATGACGAGCGTATCGACCGGCGTGCGCGGGAAATTGGCGCCGGCGACGGTGCGCTGGGCCTTGAAATGGACGTCACCAGTGAAGAAGTGCTTCTTCTTGCGGTGTTCAATCAGGCAGCCCACGGCACCGGCGACGTGGCCCGCGAGGTGGAAAGTGAGGGCGACTTCTTCGCCGCCGCGGCCGATCACGCGAGGATTGGCAATCGGGACCGCCGCGAGGGCGTGCTCGACGCGTTCGACATCGGTCTCGACGTAGAGAGGGTAGTCTTGGTTACCGGTCTCCTCGCGCTGGCGCTTCATCACCTGGATCGAATTGCTGAGCAGGCGGCGAACGAAAAGGGTGGTGGCGGCCGAAGCGTAGACGCGCGAGGACGGGTGCTGCTTCAGGAGCAATGGCAGCGAGCCAAGGTGGTCGAGGTGGCAGTGTGTCAGAATCACGCCATCGACGTTGCCCTGGATCTTGTCGATCTGAGGCAAAGCCTTGCGGCCGTCGAGTTTGGGGTGGAGGCCGCAGTCGATCACCAGTCGCAGTCCGCCGAATTCGGCGAGCATACAGTTGGCGCCGATTTCGCGGCCAGAGTTCAGGTCAGTAAGTCGCATCAGGAAGGGTCGGAAGGAGGGGTCATGGCGAAGAGCGGGATACGCGTAAAGATGCGCTCGCCGGATTGGGCAGTGCCATGGAAGGAGCCTTCGGCTGTGGTCGGGCCGCCGGCAAGGTGGTAGCTATTGTAGGAGAACTTCTCTCCCGGGGGTAGGGTGGGGGTCTCGCCGACGATGCCATCTCCTTCGACGATTTCGGTCGTTCCGTCCGGGTAGCGTATGATCCATTTCCGGCCCAAGAGCTTCACCGTCTCCTGCGAGAGGTTGCTGATGGTCAGGAAGTAGACGAACGCGTGCGGCGTTTCGGGCGGGAAGTTCGCATCCCTATGGTGGACCACCTTGTCGACGGTGACCCTGAGGCCTAGGAGTTCCTTTCCGGTGGGTTGCACGTAGGCCAAGACAAGAGGGGTTAGCTCCGCAACGGAAGCCATAAATCGGCCAATCGTACGGTATTTGCCCTTCCCGTCTTGCTCCTAGGGGGTGACGACCTTTGATGGACGTCGGATGCATACCTCAGCCGAGCGCAAGCGCAACCTCGGGCGTGTCCCGGGGAGATGGTGGCTGGTTTCCCTCTATCTGGTCCTGCTGGCCCTTTCGGCTGCCTTCCCCTTTTTCAGCGCCATCGAGATGATCGCCGATGGTGAGCCGATTCATGTGCCAGCTTTCGACTTCGTGGGCGAAGAGGTCAAAGAATTAGACTTCAAGATTCCGATTCGCGCACGCCTCCATGGTGTCCTTGGCGCGGAGGAAGCCCAGGAGTACGTTCAGCCGCGTTTTCGCAAGACCGTCGTCGTCTACCTTCACCGCATTCCGTGGGACGACCGCGGTTCGCAGTTCTGCGAGGAACTCGCCCGCGACCCCGACATTTCGGTCATCGAGCCTTTTATGCCGGGTTTTCGGAGTAGCCCAGGCGAAGTCCCGAGTCATTCGATGGAGGCCAACGCCGCGGTCGTGGCCGCACTCATTGAGCATTACGGCATCAAACAATATCACGTGATTGGTCAAGGCTACGGGGGCGTCGCCGCCTTGGAACTTGCGAACTTGGAGCACGCGGCCGATAAGAAAAAAAGCGAACACCCCAGGCCTATCATCCGTTCGATGACGCTCATCTCCTCGCCCGGCGCTCAGGAGTTCGAACTACTCGGCAATCCGCTCGTCAACAAAATCGTCTACGGATTCCAGGGGGCCGGTTTCTGGATTTTCACCCGGCTGACGCCTAGTTTTGGTGCCGTCGACCTGCTGCCGCTCGACCGGAACTACGCCAAGACCGTCTTCGATACCGACATGTCGGATTCCAAGAAAATCCTGCGGTCATGGAAGAAGCCCCTTCTCCTTATCCACGGAGACGCGGATTGGTTGACGCCCTTGGACGCCGCAAAATATACTGCGAAACTGGCGCCTCAGGCCAAGCTCGAGATTCTTTCAGGCGGGCGCGATGTCGTCTTCGACGTGACGCCTGAGGTCGTGGGAAAAATCAAGGATTTCTATGCGGAAATCCCGCGAGGTCCGGCTCCGCGGATGGAGGCTTCGGCTAAGGATTACCCCCCGATCCCGCATGCAACCGGATCAAGATACTGGATCCTGCTCATTGTCATCCTCATCTGCACGTTCGTCGCCGAAGATCCCACCTGCCTGGCCTCGGGCCTGATGGTCTCCGTCGGTATTATTGATTTCTGGTCCGCCTGCGCTGCCTGCACGGCTGGCATCTTTATCGGGGATACCGCACTGTACTCTCTTGGGCGTTTCCTTGGGCGCAAGGCCATCCGCAAGGCGCCGCTCAAGTGGTTCATCAAGGAACATAAGGTCAACCAGTGGGCCGGATGGTTCTCGACGCCAAAGGGTATGATGGTCGTCGTTAGCTCGCGCTTCGTGCCCGCCAGCCGAGTGCCGACTTTCATCACCGCCGGCATCATGAAACTGAACGCCTTCCGGCTCGGTCTGCTGCTGCTCGTCGCCGCCCTAATCTGGACGCCTCCGCTGATGTGGTTGGGCTATACCTATGGCGCTGCGGCGATGGACGTGCTTTACCGTTTTAAGAGCAACGCCCTCTGGGTAATTATCGGCTTCCTCTTCCTGCTGCACGTCATCACGCACTGGGTGGTGCCTGCACTGACGTGGCGAGGTCGACGTCAGATCGTCATGAAGGTCCGCGGCTTCCTTCAGCCTTCGCTTTGGCCCGCCGCGGTGCTCTACCTGCCAATCCGTATTGGTATCTTGGTGCTCTCCCTCCGCTATCGTCGCCTGACCGCTTTCGCCTCGGCTAATCCGGCTTTCGGTCGTATCGGGGGTTTTATCGGCGACTCCAAGTCGCTTCTCCTCCGTCCGTTCCAGCGCGATTCCCGCTGCTGCCCGACTCTCGCGCTCTCCCTTGACGATCCAAATGACGAACGCGTCAAGGAGGCCGCCGCTTTCGCGGCCTGTCACGGTTTCCCTGTGGTATTCAAGCCTGAGGTCGCCGAGGACGGTGCCGGCCTGCGTTTCGTCCATACCCAGGAGCAGTTGGAGAGTCTGGTCCGCGGTGCCAAGGAGGATTTTCTGCTGCAAAAATTCATCTCAGGTTTTGAGTTCGAGGTCGTCTGGCGTCGTAACCCTGGCAAGGACGACGGTCGCATCATGGCCATCGTACAGAAGCGCGATGTGACCGTGCGCGGCGACGGAGAGCAGACGCTCGAGGAGCTCATCTGGCTCGACGAGGTCGCGGTCTCGCGCGGTGAACTCTTTATCCAGTGTCATGCACGCGACCTTAACCGCATCATACCCGCCGGCCAGAAGGTCACCCTTAATCTCACCGGAAGCTACGGCCACGGCGCGCGCTGCCTGCACCGCCATGACCTTATCACCGTCGAACTCGACACCGCGATGACCGCCTTCGCTAAGCGTTTCCCGGGCCTGCATTTCGCGCGCTTCGACCTGCGTGCCCTCTCAATCGAGGATCTCAAGGCCGGCCGCTTCATCGTCACCGAGGTCGGCGGCTGCTGCCACGTCTCGAGCCTGCTCCGTGACGAATCGCTCCGCTTCTCCCGTTCCTATGAGGTCGTCTGGAGTCAAATTAAGGCCTGTCTGCAAGCTGGCGCCTATAATCTCTCGCAGAAGGTCCGCCCTGTTCCGCTCGATGAGCTTATGGCCCGCTGGAGCCAGGCACGAGGCCGGCACGACGAGTTCGCCGTCAGCGAAGAACTTTGATCACCCGCGTGCGGTGAAGGCGTGGCACAGGGCCGCCGCGGCCGCGTCAGATTCGTCGAGCGCGAGCGAGTCGCCTAGGCGGAGCACCGTCCGGATCATCCGGCCGACCTGTTCCTTGGAAGCCCCGCCATGCCCCGCCACTGCGAGTTTGATGCGCGTGGGTGCGTATTCGCCGACCTTGACGCCGAGTCGCGCGAGTACGCTGAGGGCGGCCCCGCGCGAGGCCCCCATCGCCTGGGCGGTGCGGAAGTTCTGGACATAGATTGTCTCCTCGATGGCCGCATGGGTGACCGCATGTTCGCGGGCGAGCTTCTCCACGGCGTCGGCAATCCGGCCGAGGCATTCGTAAGCTTCGAGCTTAGGGCCGAGCTTCACCGTCATGCTGGCAAGGAGGCGCATCGTTTCGGTGCGCGCATCGATGACGGCTAGGCCGGTCCCGCGCAGCGAAGGGTCGATGCCCAGGATGATGGCGCGACAACCTCGTCCGGCGGACAGAGGAGCGGCCTTGCGGGCTCGGGGCGATTTCGCTGTGTGCGGTGTCGACGCGACGCCGCGGAGCTTATCCGTCCAGAGCGAGCGCGAAGATTTACGGGCCATGACGCGAGGTTAGGCTGTCGTTCCCTGATTTCGACAGCAAAAGCGACGGCGACGGATTGCCAACGGGCTAGGGCAGGGTAGCGTGGCGGGATGCGGATCCTGCTCCACCTCGCCTGCCTTTCCTGGGCTGCCGTCGGTTTGGGCGCGGAGCCCGAGATCATCCGCCGCGTCGTGCCGGAGATGCCGTCGCTCGAGTTGAAGAGCGCGGGCAAGTTGAACCTCAAGCTCGTGCCGGAATGTTCAGCGCTCTGGGCAAGCCCTTCTCAGCCTGGCGTCTTCTGGACGCTGTCCGATTCGGGCAACAAGCCAGTCATTGTGCCTGTCCGCGCAGATGGGAGCTCACCGTCGACACCGAAAGGCCCTTGGGTCTCCGTGGTGCTCAAGGGAGCAACGAACGTTGACTGGGAAGCTATGACCGGCGATGCCACGGGTAATATGATTGTCGGCGATGTTGGTAATAATGTCTCCCGGCGCAAACAGTTGGCATTCTATCTCTTCAAAGAGCCTCCGCCCGGTGCCACCGAGGTGACCGAGGTCCGCAAGGTGACCTTCGCCTGGCCCGATCAGACGGCCTTCCCGGACCCAGAGCTTTCGCATGATTGCGAGGCCATGTTCCTGCTACGTGGCAAACTCTATCTCCTGACCAAGCACCGACGCGACACCCTGACGGTTCTCTGGCGTGCGGATATCCCGCCCGTGGGTGATCGCGGCACTCTTACCAAACTCGCGCACTTTGACGTCGGCGGCATGGTCACCGACGCCTGCCTTTCGCCTGACCTGAAACATCTCGCCATCTTAACCTATCGTAATGTCTGGGTGTTCGACGTGCCGGCAGCCGGTGAAGATTTCTTTCATGCGCCCGCACTGCATGCGCCGATTGCGCCGCCGATGTTTTCCTGGCAGGTCGAAGGGTGCTGCTGGACCGATGCAGGCCATCTCCTCCTCGGTTCCGAGCAGGGCGACCTTTTCCGGATCGCGCTGACGGATCTCCGCGAGGCCAAGTGAAACCCTGAAAACAGGAAGACCAGCGGCCTTGCGGCGCCGGTCTTCGGTTGTCAGGCTATCAGGCTGCTCAGAGCGCCTTCGCGGCGGCGACCACGGCTTCCTTCGTGATGCCGAGTTCCTTCATGACGATGTCGCCCGGGGCGGAGAGTCCGAAGGTGTCGGTGCCGATGGCCTTGCCGGCGGTGCCGACGTAGCGGCCCCACGAGATTGTCACGCCAGCTTCGATGCTGACGCGCTTGGTGCAGGCGGCGGGCAGGACTTCATCCTGGTAGGCCTTCGGCTGGCGCGCGAAGACTTCCATCGAGGGCATCGAGACCACGCGGACGCCCGCGCCGAGTTCTTCGCCGGCCGCAAGGGCGAGAGAAAGTTCGCTGCCTGTGCCAATGATGATGTGGGTGAGGGCGGCGGTTTCCTTGCGGAGGACGTAGCCACCCTTGAGCGTGCCCTGGCGGCGCGTGGCAACCGGAACGGCGTCGAGGGAGGGCACGTTCTGACGGGAGAGGATGAGGGCGACGGGGCCGTCCTTGCGGGCGACCGCGTGGGCGAAGGCGGCGGCCGTCTCTTCGGCGTCGCCCGGGCGGACCACGTCGAGGTTCGGGATGCAGCGGAGGGCGCTCACGGTCTCGACCGGCTGGTGGGTCGGGCCGTCTTCGCCGACGCCGACGGAGTCGTGCGTGAAGATGTAGAAGACCTGGAGTTTGGCGAGGGCCGCGACGCGGATCGACGGGCGGAGGTAGTCGGAGAACGTCAGGAACGTCGCTCCGGAGCCCTTGAAGATGCCGTGGTAGGCCATGCCGTTGAGGATGGCTCCCATCACGTGCTCACGGATGCCGAAGTAGAGGTTGCGGCCGGCCGGGGTCGCGATGTCGAAGTCGCCGGCGTCCTTGATGTAGTTCTTGGTCGAGCCGTGAAGGTCGGCCGAACCGGAAAGCACGAGGGGCGAAGCCTTGGCGACGGCATTGATGCAGGTCTCGCCGGAGAGACGGGTGGCCAGGGCGTTCTTGCCGAACTCCGGGATGGCGGCGAGGAGCGACTGGACATCGCCGTGGTCGCCCTGCTGCGCCTTGGCGAGGAGGACGGCCTTCTCGGGGTTGGCCTTGGACCAAGCCGCGAAGGTCTTCTGCCATTCGGCGTGCGCGGTGGCCTGCTGGGCCTTGCGAGCGTTGAAGTAGGCGCGGGTCTCAGGCGAGACATAGAACTTCTCTTCCGGCAGACCAAGGGCCTTGCGGGAGGCGTCGACGAACTTCACGCCGGCTTCGCCGTGGCCCTTAGATGTGCCCTGGACTTCAGCGATGCCCTTGCCGATGACGGTCTTACAGATGATCAGCTTCGGCTTACCGTTCTTACTGGCCCGTGCCTTCTCGAGGGCTTCGGAGATTGGGGCGAGCTCGTTGCCTTGCTTGACCGTGAAGACTTCCCAGTTGGCGGCTTCGTAGCGCTTGGCGGTGTCCTCGTTTTGCGTCTTAGAAGCCATGGCGTCGAGGGTGACGTCGTTGGAGTCGTAGAGCATGATGAGGTTATCGAGGCCGAAGCGGCCGGCGAAGGAAGCGGCTTCCTGCGAGATGCCTTCCTGGAGGCAACCGTCGCCGGCGAGGCCGACCACGATGTGGTCGAAGATTTTATGTTCGGCGGTGTTGAAGTGGGCGGCGGCCATTTTGGCGGCCACGGCCATTCCGACGATATTGCCGGTGCCTTGGCCGAGCGGGCCGGTGGTGGCTTCGACGCCAACGGTCTCGCCGAACTCAGGGTGGCCCGGGGTCTTGGAGTGCAGCTTACGGAAGTTCTTCACTTCCTGAAGCGGGAGGTCGAAGCCGGCGAGGTGGATCCAGCTGTACAGGAACATCGAGCCGTGGCCGGCCGAAAGAACGAAGCGGTCGCGATTGATCCAGGAGGGGGCAGCGGGGTCGTGGCGGAGGAAGTTGCCGTAGAGCACGGAGCCGATTTCGGCAGCGCCGAGGGGCAGGCCGAGGTGGCCCGAATGGCAGGCGGCCACGGCATCCATGGCGAGGCCGCGGGCTTCGGTAGCGGCGCGAGAAAGGTCGGCGGAATGGTTAAGCGACATAGACTTAATGCGTAAGGGATAAAGTGGCGGGGTTTCCAGCCTTGAATGAGCCTGCAAACCCCCTCAAAACGGTCACATGTCTGACAAAGAACTCGAAGAAGGCCTAGCCCTGCGACTCGACTTCGGAAAACTGAGGAAAATCGCTTCCGGACAGGCCGATGTCATCCCGGCCGTCGCCCAGGACGCCAAGACCGGCGAGGTCCTCATCCTTGGCTACGTCAATGAGCTAGCCCTACAGACCGCCCTTCGCGAGAAGAAGGCCACATTTTGGAGCACGTCACGCAATGAGCTTTGGATCAAGGGTCTGACGTCGGGCGATTTCCTCGAACTCCTCGAAGTGCGCGTCAACTGCGAGCAGAATTCGATTCTCTACAAGGTCCGTCCAGCGGGCCAGGGAGCATGCCACACGAAGGAGAATGGCAAGGCTCGCTCGGGTTGCTACTACCGTCGCCTCAAGGCCGACGGCAGTCTGGAGAAGGCCTGAGCGTCAGCGTCGGCCCAAGGCCTTTAGGACTAGGTCCGACTCAATGTCGAGTCGTACCACGAGCAGTTTCGTGCGGCGCGTGATGCGATCTGTTCCCGGTCGCGCGGCGAAACCCAGTGCATCATAGTCGCCCTGCTTTTCGGTGAGGCGGATGAGCGCCGCTTCGGCTTCTTCGCCCGTACGATAAGTGAACGCGATCGTTGCAACGAGAAAGGCCCCATCGTCGCTTTCGCCGACCGCGATGGTGGCGGTCTTAGCCTGGGCGCCGGCTTCGATGAGCGCGCGACCGAGCCAGCGTCGGCGAGAGGCGGCTTCGAGTAGGCCGGACGCGGGGTCGGCATGTACGAGTAGGTAGCCATGCGGAACGCCGCGTAACTGTACGCGCGCCAGTCCTGGGATGATTTTCCCGCCTTCAGAAATTTCCGGCGTATCCAGGCCGAGTTCGGCCGATTGTCCAGGGATGAAGCCCACGGTCACGCGTCGGGCTGAATTTAGCGAGGGGTTGGCGAGCTGCGCGCGCAGGGCGGCCCGCTGTTCCGATGCGGCGAGTTCAGGCAATGATTGGAGCACTGCGGCGGCGGTACGCCGGCCGACGGTCTCGGCGGGAACGAGCAGGGCAACCTCGCGGCTACGTGGGTCGACGCGGAGTCGGAGATCCGACGGATCGAGCCAGAGCCAAGCCAGTCCGCTCGCCGTCCCAAGGAAGGCGAGCAGTAGCCACGGACGTCGCATCGGGATTTATTTGGCGGCCGGAACGCCGGGGGTTTTCTGGGCTTTCTCAATCAGCCTGGAAATAGCCTTCACCGCCTTGTCGGCCGGGAAATTAAGGTCGAGGGTTGCCAGCTTGCCATCCCCTCCGATGCGGACCTTCTGCACCAGTTCCGAGAGAAGAGCTAGGCTCTCCTTCTCCTCGGGGCTTTTGTCGTCGTCAGCGGAAAGCCCGATCATCGCGAAGGCCTGCAGGCCCTTAATCTGCTTACGCATCGTCGAAGCCTTTTCGGCGGTCACGAAACTTGCGGCGATCGCAAGCTGCAGGTCGGTCGCGTTTTCGCCGAGCACCAAGGAAATATCTTCCGCGCCGACATTCTCTTTGGCGTTCTGCATCTTCGACGCATCGGCGTAGAGGGTGAACCAGCCTTGCGGGGCGGCGGCGAACTTGGACGCCACCGCGGCGGGCAGCTGCGTGGACTTCTCGTGGCGATCGGCCGCGTCGAGGGCACGTTCGAGGAATTCCGCGCTGGCGATGATCACGAGGTTTTCCGAGTGGGCGACGATGTAGGCGTCCTTGGCATTGTCCTTAGGTTTTTCGCCCGTGACCTTCTCGATGAACGTGCTCGCTTCCCAGGCCTTGTGCTTGCCGACGGTCTTTGAAACGATGCCGTTCTTCGCCCCAAAGGCGTCGATGGTCGCAGGCACGAATTTGCCGCGGATCAACACGATGGCGGAAGCATTCTTTTCGGCGACCTTACCGTCGGGGCCGGGGTAGATTGCGACGACGAGGTCCTGCAGGTCTTTCTTGGAGTCGATGCCCAGCTGCTCGCTGAGCTTGCGTGATGCCTCGAGGTCCTTGGTCTTCAGGCCAGCGAGCTTCTCGACCGCCTGGCCGACCTTGGAACTGCGGAAGGCCGCGATGTCGAGGCCAAGGATGCCGGCCGCGCCAGAGGGGAGGCTCTCGGTGTTCAATGCCGCCTGGGCTGTATTGAAGGAGAGGAGTAGAAGCAGTGCGGAGAGGGGGCGCATGTCGGCTGGAATTAAGCCCCGAGGGAGTCAGGGGACAAGCGGATAGGCCGTTTCTGGCGGCAAGTGGGCAGCTTCAGGCCCATTTAGGCACAAAAAAGGGCGCCGAAAGGCGCCCTTGAGGAGGGAGTTAATCCGAGGATTAGTATCCGCCACGGTCGCCGCCGCCGAAGCCGCCGGAGCGACGTTCGCCGCCGCCGAAGCCGCCGCGAGAGCCACCACCGCCGAAGCCGCCGCGAGAGCCGCCGCCGCCGAAGCCGCCGCGATCTCCACCGCCGAAGCCGCCGGAGCGGGGACGGTCGCCACCGAAGCCGCCGGAGCGGGGACGGTCACCACCGAAGGACGGGCGTTCTTCGCGAGGACGGGCCACATTGACCTTCAGGGGACGACCCATGAAATCAATGTTTTCAGTCTTAGCGATCGCATCCTGAGCAGCCTGAGCATTGGCCATGGTCACGAAGGCGAAGCCACGAGGGCGACCCGTGAACTTGTCCATCATGACTTCCACGGAGACCACTTCGCCGCCTTGGGAGAAGTGAGCGCGGATGTCGGATTCGGTTGCGGCCCAGGGCAAGTTGCCCACGAACAGTTTGTTTTCCATATTATCTTTTGTTTTGCTTGTTTTACCTACACCGCATTGCCCGTTTCCGACCTTCGGATTTCGATTTGCCGTCTTAACGACCGTCAACTCACCGGATTATTGCGGGGCTTGTCTCTTACTTTGGTTATTTTCCGAGACAAACCTGACCGCTGATAAGTCAGTTTAGGAGGGCTTCGGCAAGTTTATTCACAATAGGGGGGTTCCCCTAGCCCTGCGTTGACTCCGATAGTGGGCCGAAAGAGGCTGTTTTCATGAGCGCAGCTTTGACCCCCAGTCAGATCCAGAAGGCTATACAAGGGCTGGATGGATGGGGACTTGAACATGCTAAGTTGTTGAAGGTCTATAAGTTAAAGGATTTCAAAGCCGCCTTGGCCTTCATGAATCAGGTCGGGGCCGTGGCCGAGCAGCTCAACCATCACCCCGAAATCCATAATAATTGGAATACGGTCGCCCTTCGGCTTTGTACCCATGACGCCGCCGGCCAGATTACAGAGAAAGATTTGACCCTCGCCCGCGCCATCCAATCCATCTCCCTCCCGTGATCGACGACCCTGCAGAGGCTTTGGATATCCTCCTAGAGGAGCTTAAGCGCCAGAAGGCCGCCGGGCTCCGTCGGGTGAGTATCTCCGACGAGTCACTGGCTTCCTTGAAGTCTCTCGCGGGGGCTGTTCCTGTGGCCTCCGTTCCAGTCGCAGCGGCTAAGGCGGCTGCGACTCCTTTAGGTGTCCGGCCCGCCGCCCCGGTCGCGGCCGTCCGCCCAGTGACGCCCGTCGCGGTCAAGCCCGCCGTCGTCGCGACGACTCCGGTCATCGCCGACGCGCCGATTTTCACTTTGCCCTCCGGTACCAAGGCCGAACGCATGCAGGCACTCAGGCAGCTCGTCGACGCGTGCGTCGAGACGAAGAAGCATCTGACCGGTTCGCATCGTGCTCTGCTCGGCCATGGCTCCTCGGATGCCAAGGTTGTGTTCGTCGGTGAAGCGCCCTCGCTCGAGGAGATGGAGGCCGGCAAGGCTTTCGCTGGCGCATCTGGCGAGTTGCTCCAGAAAATCCTCGGCGCCGCCGCCATCAGTCCCGCTGACTATTATCTCGCGCCCGTCATGGTCTGGCGTCCGGAGCCGCCGACGCAGTACGGTAAGCGTCCCC
>CANCHK010000035.1 GCA_947377865.1 Opitutia bacterium
CGATACCTGGCTCGCCTGAGAGAAGTCTATCTACGTGATGACGATGGGCTTGGCTTCGAAGCCCAATGGGAGATCGCGAAGCGTGAGACGAAACTAGCCAGAGCGGGGGAGGGGGCGGTCGCTACGCTATCTGTTAACCTCAGCGACGATGAGATCGACCGGCTGGACTCGGATTACTCCGAGAAGGTATTCCAAGGGTTGCTAGCTATGGCCCGGAAAAACGAAGACGACCTTAAGGCCACGGCAGGACTACCCGAATGGAAATTCAACCTGGCACTCGAGATGATCCGTACGACGACCGCCTCATTCGTCTGGCTAGCCGACCGTCTATGCACCGGTAGCTCGACCTACCTCGCCAACCAATGCCGAAAGGGTCAGGCTACTACATAGTGGTCTGACCCCTTCAGCCATAGAGTTGCAGATGGGGTCAGGCTACCACCTAGTAGCCTGACCCTTTTACCGTGACCCGTGATCTGAAATTTGACGGCCGGTAAGACACCTCATCCGCGGCTAGTGTGTCATCGGTGCGGCGGTGCGTTGACCGGTCGTTGGTTTGGTTATTCTTCGAGCGATGCAGTTACGATCGATTGTTCATCTCAATAGCGCCTTGGCGGCTTCCTTGTCGGTTTTAGTCGGGGGCTTGACTAGTTGCAGATATAGCAGATACTGGATTCCTCACTTACCGCCGACCATGGATACCGCGACCAGGATGGAACCCCCGAAAGACAAGCGTGCGCTGGAGAAGCTCGTACGCATCGCCGGCCTCACGGCCGCCCGGCGTAAACAACCCTGTCTCGTTGACTCCGAAGGCAGGGAGATTCCTCTGCCTGAGCAGTTGTTCGGGCTCATCGTCATGGTCGCCCGTGATCTGCAGGCCGGCAGGTCCGTGTTCGTGGTCTCGGGCGAGCAGGCGATGACGCCTCAGGCCGCCGCTGACTTCCTCGGCATGTCCCGGCAGTTCCTGGCCAGGCTGCTGGACGATGGCGCCATGCCGTTTCACAAGGTCGGCTCTCATCGCCGGCTGCTTTTCAAGGATGTGCAGAAGTTCGCGACCACGCGGGCCCAGTCTCGTCGTGCCTCGCTGGAGAAGCTTCGCGAAAAACTCCATGCCGCGGGCGTCGACTCCTGAACTTTGATGCCTCGTTCCCGGGCCGTCGTCTTGGACGCATGCGTCCTGGCCGACTTCATAATTTGTGACCTATTGCTCCGGATGGCCGAGGATCCGGTGCTCATCCTTCCGCGTTGGTCGGAGGAAATCTTCGCCGAGGTGCGTCGCACGCATCGCAAACTTAAGTGGGAGGAGGCAATCGCGGAGACCTGGCAAGAGTCAGTAAGGGAGGCTTTCCCTGAGGCGTTCTTCAATCCCCCTAAGGATGTAGTATCCCACCTAAGGAATCATCGGAAGGACCGTCATGTCCTAGGAACGGCGATCATCAGCCAGGCTGAGAAGATTGTGACCTATAACCTCAGGGATTTTAAGCCTGCAGCGCTTGAGTCTTGGGGTGTGGTCGCCGTATCCCCGGATGACTTCCTTTGCCAATTGTATGAGATGCATCCCGACATCGTGGCATTAAAGGTCATGGATATGGCCAAACGACATACACTGAAGGGACTTATTCTCAAGGTCAGTCGAACTGCGCCGAAGTTCGCAGAGGCCATCGAACGTGATTCAGGCCAGCATAGCCGAGGTTTTTCCAACAACTAAAAGGGGCGAGGCTTGTCCTATCCTTTTCAGGAAGGCCGTCTGAACTGACGACCGTTCGAACCAAGCCCCATTGCGTCAACGAGCATTCACATTTACCTTCTTTGCTCAATTCAAAAAGGGAATGCACTCCGGGGTAATCGGTGAAGGTTGACCTCCTCGGCTATCCTGACGGAAGAGCTCCCGAGAGCTCTTGTCACCGAGGAGGGACCTTTCTCATCGGCCTCTCGACCGATGACTGAAGAGTGTCCGATATCCGCTTACCCTCAAGCCGGAAAAGTCCCTAGGGCATTAGGTAGGGATTAGCATTCTTACTCGCCGTCGGCCGGCCAAGGATGGCCAGCCCTACCTGAAGCAGGTTGAAGCGGTTGGCGGTTAGCGGTTGGGAACGCAGTGAGCAATTAGGACAGCACGTGGTGCTGTCCCTACCCAGCGCGGCGGAGCCGCGAGGTGATAGCGGTTAGCGGTTGGCGGTTAGGAACACAGAGAGGCGTGGGCGTTTGCCTCAGCTATTAACTAGCATGAACACCCCTGGGGATCTCGATTTCAATGCAGTGGTCTTCTGTTTAGCCTCTTCTTCATCGCGCTTGATTCGCGAACAACGATGTCTCAATCTCCCCCTACATCCCTCCATGCCGATTCATCGGCTGGTCGTGGGGCGGCTTCGGAAGAAGCCGCCCCCTTTCGTTTAGAAAGGCGAAGGCTTGCGTGTCCCTTGAAGGCACATGGCTCTCTTGACTTTATTCCGAAAACGAATAACTATGTCTCCTGATGAACGGAGCTGGGTTCTCTTGCCGCACTCGGCCTACCTGCGCGACCTGCGTTGGTATGCGAAGAAGCGGCCGGCGGAACTTTCAGCCGTCCTTCGTAATCTTGAACGCACCATGACTCTCCTTGCCCACAGTCCCCATGCTCGGACCATCCAGGCTGGCTTCCTCCACCCGGAGCCGCACGGCATGGTCGCGATCGATCAGCGCGGCGGGGGAGGGCGCCTGCAGGAGACCCGCCTCTATTGTTATGCCCAAGTCGATACCCGGACCTTACATCTGCTCGGTATTGGCGATAAATCCTCCCAGTCAGCAGACCTCGCCCGCCTTTCGCCCATCGCCCGCACCCTCAATTCCTGACCATGGCCTCAATTAAGACCATCTCCCGCCGCCCAGCCGTATCTGCGCGTACCTATCGTAGCGTCGACGAGATGCTTCGCGGACATGGCTATCGCCGGGTTGCTGACGCAGTGCGACAGCTTTCGGCTAAGACCAAGCTGATCGACCAATTGATCTTAGCTCGCGTGGCTGCCGGCCTTACTCAGTCGCAGATGGCCGCCAAGCTCCGCTGCAGCCAGAGCCGGATTTCCAAGATTGAGGATAGTCAAGATGCCGACCTCAGTCTTGGCGATATCCAGGCCTACGCCCGTGTCGTCGGATTGAAGCTAAAACTGGATCTGAGGTAGGGATGCGATGACATCGCATCCGCGGTAAGGCCTTCATTTTCGGGTCTCGGGTCTCGGCCGTCAGGTCCCGGGTTCAGGTATTCGGGTGCAGGTACAGGTTCAGGTCCCGCACCCGTACCCGAACCTGAAGACCAGTACCTGATACCCGATGGCCGAGACCTGTGACCCGAAGATGCTCTTCTGGTCCACCGAGCCACTGAGCCTCTAGGCCTCTAATTTGCCTTCCTTGCCAACTTGCCAACCAATCAACTGATCAACTTGAGCTCGGCTTAACCGAGCCAATACTTCCACACCATCACCATCGCTGCGGTATCGAGCTCGCAATAGCGCATGAGCTGGCGACGCATGGACTTGCGGGCGGCCTGGTCTGAGGCGGCGAGGCCGTAACGGATGTGCTCGTAGGCGCGCATGGCGCCGGGGCCGTTCTGGACGACGTCAAGGTCATCGAGCTGGGAGAGGTCGAGGGCGTTATCCTTTGAGTCCTGTAGCGTGAGGGCGGGCAGGGCGTCGTACGGATTTTTCACGGGCTGGTCGTGCTGGTCCTGCCCGTACTTGGGGAAGAGTTTCTGGATGGCGGGGTTCTTCCAGACGACGGGGAGGACCTTCTTGATGGAATGGCTGCCCATCATGGCCGGGTCGTAGAAGTGTCCGCGCGAGATCTCGAGGAGATCGAGGCAGCGCTCGCTCTTGACGGCGATCTTCTTGGCTTTGGCGTTCGTGCCCCAATTGCGATCCACCCACGAGACGAGGTCGGCCTTGGAGTCGTCGCCGCGGATCTCGTCGGCGATTTCCTGGGTGACGGTCACTTCGTAGTCGGCCCAATGGTAGATAGTACCTTGCTCGCCGAGGAGCTTGCGCAGGGATTCGAGGAAACCGAGGTTCGGATTATCGTTCTCGGTATCGAGCCACTCGACATGTCGGGGCGAGGCGCCCGGATTATCGATGACGTGGCAGCTCCACTGGAACGCCACCTGTCCATACGGACGACATCCCGGCGCCGAGGGCAGGGCGCAACGCGTGCCTTCGTAATCCAAGAAGAACAGCGGATAGTTCTCGGGCTTGCAGCGCATCAGGGTCGCCGCATCGCGGACGAGTTCAGGCGAAATAAACGCCCGACCGGTGCGCACGGCCATGATCTGGCGTTTCCAGCCGCGTTGGAGCGAGGTGTCGCCGGCGACGTCTTCGTCCTGGAGGTCAGTGATGCGCGGAGCCCGCGGGGCGGTCTGCTCGACAATGCGTCGGACGGTGCCCGTCTGGCGGTATTCCATGCTGCCGAGATACCCCAGTGTGAAGAGGTGGTGCTCGACGCGAGCTTGGGTGCCCCAGCAGAGGTCATAGCCCGAGGTCTGCCCAGGCACGTTGAAATCGCAGGACTTGCACTTCATGCCGACTTCGACGGCCGGCCAAATACCGCTGGCGATGTACCCGGAGAGGCGGGCGGAGGCCTCGGCGATGGATTCCTCGCCTGGGTAGGCTTGGGCGACGGCTTCCGTGGCCTCCAGGATGGCGATCAGGGACGTTTGGTCGCCCGGCTTGGCCTTACCCCGGTATTCGACCGTCGGACGCCCTCCTGGGCCATTCTCGGTGAGGGTAAAAAGCCCGCGGACCTCCTCCGGAGAGGCCACGCCCAGTTTGTTGGGCAGGTAGAACCAGGCCCGGATGGTCTTGGTGATACCGGCGGCATGCAGGGTCTGGCGGGCCACGTGTACCTGATAAGCCAGATCGACCACATACGGCTCCCAGCTCTTCTTCAGGAGTTCCTTCGGGTCGGGCTGGAGTTTGGATTCAGCCTCAGCGGAGGCGGACTTGATCTCGATCAGGTTGAGGGTGTCGCCGGTGACGCGAACCATATCCGAGCGGGCCATCAGGCTGCCGATCGCGAAGGTCGCCTCGTGCAGGGTGCAATCGCCGGCCTTGATCTTGGCCAAGGTCCGCGCCGAAGCCTCGGTATGGATCTCCTTCGGGACGAACATGTCTTCGCCCGGGTAATAGACCTTCACCAGCTTCTCGAACATGTACCCGCCCAGGGCGAGCTGCTGCATGTACTCGTTGCCATCCGCCTGCCGCGGCAAGGCCGGCCGAGCCAGCGCATGCTTCAGCTTGATCGGACACGTCAGCCCCAGTTTGAAGAGGGATTTGGAGAGGGAGGGGACGGACATGGCGCTTATGAATGGAGGCTCATTTCATAAGCGCAAGGGGACACGTGGGCACGGTGACACGGGGACATGCGCTTGCGCGAGGGGACATGCTGGCAAGTTGACACGTTGACAAGGGATACAGCTATACAAGCCAGAGGCCCGGAGGCTCGGTTGATCAGAAAAACATCTTCAGGTCTCAGGTCTCGGCAATCGGGTATCAGGTTCGGGTCTTCAGGTTCGGGTACGGGTGCGGGACCTGAACCTGACCCTGCACCCGAATACCTGAACCCGGGACCTGACGGCCGAGACCCGGGACCTGAGAATGGGTTAGCAATAGCTACGTCGTGGCGCGACGGTGTCGCGACCGAGGGGTAGGAGCTGATGTCTAGGAGACGTTCAGAATAGGCGTTGCGAAAGGCGGCGCTGACGGGAGGATATTGGCATGCTCCCCGCGCGATTTGGTGGTTATGGTCGCCGATCATCGTCACTGCCGAGCGGGTGCTTCTGGCCGATGCTCATCGTGGGGATCATCCTGTTCGTATTCATGCGCAACCGGCGTCGGTGATCTTTGGCCCGCCGGCAATGGGGAGGGCAGACACGTGCGCCGACGCGTCCCTGCCTTATTCGCCGTCAGCGCTGGAGCAGGAAGATTGCGATGAGGAGGATTAGGATAATCGTCATGAGGCAGCTGCAACATGGGCCGACCGCGTTGATCTTGGCGCTGACCTTGTCCCGGAATTCCTGATCGGTGCTCATGGTATTAGTTATGGAATCATGCCAAGGTGATAGTTTATTTATAAAATAACACAATAAACAGATTGCGAACTATAGCGGGCGGACGAGGATACCGGAATGTCCCATAAATCAAACCGTAGAGGCATCTGGGTGCCCAAGGCCTGCTTCTGGCCAATCGTCATCATTGGACTGATCATCATCGTCGCAGACCGTTGCAGTCGCCACTCATGAGCGCCGATCCTCGCGGGTATTATCGCATTCTCCGGGTGACCCCCTCGGCTACTCAGGAAACGATCAAGCAGGCCTACCGGGCCATGGCCAAGGCTTTGCACCCTGACCTTAACCGAGGCCAGGACACGACGGCGGCCTTTCAGGCGGTCAATGAGGCGTACAGCGTTCTCTCGGACCCGTCCCAGCGCGCGGCCTATGACCAGACGGGCTCAGCGACGCCTCCCCCGATGCCCACGCAGGCCGCGAGGGCAGGGACTCCGCCGCCGATCTATCAGGTCGAGCCTTATACCTGCGTCGATTGTGGGTGCGTGTCGCCGAAGCTTCGTCACATCAAGTACACTCAGGTGGTTAGCTACCTGATCGGCTCATATAAGACCAACATCTGGGGCGTCTTCTGCGAGGCATGCGCCTCAAAGCGCCTGACCAAGGCTTCGTTGATCACGGGTGCCTTCGGGTGGATGAGCGTTCCGGGCATGCTGTACTCTGCCCACGCATTGGGACGCAACCTCACCGGTGGCCAGCAGCAGAACCTCATCAATCTCGAGATCTGCACCCGCCAGGCCGTCTATTACTTTAGTCGGGGCGACCGGGCCAACGCCCGTATCGCCGCCACCGACGCCCAAGCCTTCGCCGGCGGGGTTAACGAAGGCTGGTGGAACGATGATGAGAAGCGCCGTGCCCGGGAGCTGATTCCAATTATTCAGGAAGTGTTGGGGAAGGTGTGAGGCGCGACCGTTGGTCGCGCGGGGACATGCTGGCAGGGTGAACTGCTGCGAAACCGATGCAGCTAGGGCAGCACGCGGTGCTGCCCCTACCTCGAGGCATAGCTTAACGCTGGCGGGGAGGGGCGGGGCGGGCAAAGTGATGGGAGGGTATGTTCAAAGGCATTTCACAATACTTCGCCGGGATCGGGCGGGCCATGCAGGTCCGGTCCGGGCGGGGTGGAGTGCATGCGGACGCGGGATTGGCCTCAGAGCAGATGAAGCGGCTGACGCAGGTGCTACCGAAGGCCCGGGCGGAGATCATCGCGGCGACGGAGGCGATCATCCAGGAGGCCGTCATGGCCGAGATGAAGGCGACGCCGATCGCGGAGCTGAAGGACTTCGGGGCGTCGGTGGGGCCGTTGCAATCCGCGGGCTTCCGGACGGTGGCCGATCTGTCCGGCCGCTCGTTCGGTTCTTTGCTGAACTACCGAGGGGTCGGCGACGTGACGGCCGAGGCAGCGATTAGAGCCTTTGGGATATTCCAGGAGTCCGCCCGGGCGCACGTCCGCCTGCTGCCGGATCCGGATAATCGTCGTCCGTCCGATGGCCGCTTGCTGGTGGCCCTTGCGAAATATGAGACGCTGGTCCGCGAGATCTCAACCCGCACCGAGGAGGCTCAGGTCCGTTACCTGGACACTGGCGAGGAGCTGCAAGCCCTCCGGGCCAAGACTCGGCTCAGTGATCATCTCTTTTCCTTGGGCTCGCAGGCAGATCTAAGTCGCTCGACCGCCCATCTGGCCGCCGAGTTCCGTTGGGTGAATACCGAAGCCCGTAATCTATCCGATTATGCCGAACGGTTGACGATGGACTTAGCGGAGACCTGGAAGCGTTATGCCGGGAATGCCGCGACATTCATCGCGCTATTAGAGAGCGTGCTGCCCGCCCGAGTGGTTGCGAAGGGCGCGTTGGCCGGTCCGGATATGCGGGGCGGGCTGCCGGCCGAGATCGCCGATGCGGTGGAAGCCACGCAGGTAGACCTAAGTCTAATGACCGCAAACCTGCGACGTTACCAGCAATTCGGCGTTCAGTACATCATCTGCCAGAAGCGCGTGCTGCTCGGCGATGACATGGGCTTAGGTAAAACGATCCAGGTCCTGGCGGCGATGTGCCACTTGGCGGCCCTGGGAAAGAAACGCTTCTTCGTGGTCGCTCCGAACAGCGTACTGATCAACTGGGAGCGCGAGGTGAAGAAGCACACGAAGCTCAATCCGATCGTGGTCCATGGCTTCGATCGCGACGACGAGCTCGAGCAGTGGCAGCGCGAGGGCGGGGTGGCCATCACGACTTACACGACGCTCGGACGCCTGGTGGACAAAATCGCGGCGATTGACCTGTTGGCGGTCGATGAGGCCCACTCGGTCAAGAACCCCGAAGCTCAGCGCACGCAGTCGGTCGTCCGGCTCAGCGGACTAACAGAGTTTCTTGTTTTCATGTCGGGCACGGCTCTCGAGAACCGCCTCAGCGAGCTCCAGTTTCTCATCAAGACCGTGCAGCCGAAGGTCGATGCCGAGGTCGCCTCGCTGCTGAAGCAGGTGCGCCCCGCGCCAGCAGAGGTTCGGATGAAGCTGGCGCCGGTGTATCTGCGACGCACTCAGGCTGATGTCCTGACCGAGCTGCCGGATCTGACCGAGACTGATGAGGTGATCCCGCTCGAACCGGCGGATATTGAGGCTTACCGATTAAGCCCGGACAATCTGATGCACAAACGCCTGGCCGCCACAATTGGGGCTGGTGGGCAGCAGTCGGCAAAGTTTGATCGCCTGCGCGAGCTGCTCGAGGGATACAAGGAAGACGGACGCAAGATCGCTGTATTCTCGTTCTTTCGTCAGGTACTCGATGACGTCAGTACCGTGGTCGGGGGTTGCCCGCAGATCCATGGGTCGATCAGCGCGGAGGAACGTCAGCACGTCCTGGATCGGTTCGCCGCCATGGAAGGTTTCGGGGTCTTGGCCCTGCAGATCGAGGCCGGCGGCGTCGGTATCAATCTCCAGTGCGCTCAGGTCGTGATCCTGATGGAGCCCCAGTTCAAACCCTCGACCGAACGTCAGGCGATTGCCCGCGTCCGGCGGATGGGTCAGACTCGCAAGGTCAACTCCCACCGCTTGATCGCCAAAGGCACGGTCGACGAGGCCCTCGTGCTGTTGGTGGAACAGAAGAAGCAAGTTTTTGAGGACTACGCCCAACACAGCTCGGTCAAGGATGCGAGCGGGATGGCGATTGATGCAGGGAGCGCGGCGATGGAGGAGCTGAGGGGCATCATCGCCAAGGCTTAAGCCGGCGATGATCCCCTCAGCTTTGGGGATCTGCTGGCATGGTGAACGGCTGCGAAGCAGATGCAGAGACTCAAAGGGGGCAGCATAGGGAGACCGGATAGTTAGCTGGGGTCAGATGTCCGAAGCATTAATCCCGGTTTCCGGTTTCCCTTTGAGACGATGAATCGTTTCAGGTGGCTGGTGGGTAGGGTTGTCCGCACCGATTGCCAAGTCCTGGGCTATTCTCGAAAAGCGAAGGAAAAGAGAGCGGCATCTTTTAACCTAAAGCGTAGCGACACTATTTTGCCGGCTAGAGATTTAAGGTCAGGCTGATTTTTCCAAGTCACGGTGTGTCGCAACGCGTCGCCAGTCATTTGTTCGCTTAGCCCGAATACTTGGTTTGGTTGGCCGTCGGCATCGATGAACTCGACGGTGATGCTGGCGCCGGGGCGCGTTGCCACGGCATTGAGATCGAGGCGTTTCCCGGTAAAAAGGAAGGGGACGGTGGTGATGGTTCCGCCATGGGCCGGAGCGTCCGCCGAAACAAAGCGATCGAGCTTCCAAGTAGCCAGGCCGATACTACCGGTGAATTTCGTCCCACGGCCGACATCTTTATACAGGCAGGGAGAGCCGTGGGTGTAGTTGGCGCCGCCATAATAAAGCCACACCTCATCCTTCACGCGTAAGGCGCGGGACTGCGTGGCTAGAAAGCCACTGTCCCATTCTCCCGGTAAGCCATGGGGAAGGATCGGCGTGCGGAAGGGGCGCTCCCACGTCTGTAGGTCGCGCGTGGACGCCAGCTGGATTTCGCTGGGGCCCTCTTGGTTGCCGAACCGTGCGTTGTTGTTGATCGTGAATACCCAGGGGAAAGCCAGAGTGCAACTTTCCGCAGGGTAGATTCCGATGCCGTAAAACTCCGTGCGCATGAGCTTAGGATTGTCGGGGACGTCGAGTTGGGATCGAACTTGTTCGATGCGGGCCAAGGAGCCGGCGTCATCGATCAGGTCAGGCTTGAAGACATAGCGGGGCGTCGTCCAAGTAACGAAGTCCTTACTGGTAGACATCGCGAAGCAGCGCCGAACCTGACCGCGGACATCGGTGCTATGTTTCGGGAAAGCCACGTAAAGTTGACGTTCCTCGTCGTAGTAGACCGTGATGACATCATTAGAGCGGCAGATGGGCTCATGACTCAGGCGGGTCCAGTGGAGGCCGTCGGGTGAAGTGAACGTGTGCGGGCCACCTTCCGGTTTATCTTTATGGACATAGGCGACCATCTTGTAGCGACGTGCGGGGTCCGGGTCGCGGTCATCCTTGATGACGCTGGGGAGCAGCGCTTCGTTGAGCACCGCATTATGCTGCCGACCGCCCGGCGCGGAATCGATTGTCCCGACCAGCGGTTTGGTCCAGCGAATCCCGTCTTCGCTTTCGGCGTAACAGACCGAAAAGTTAGGAAAGTCCTTGGTGACGTCCGTGGTATACCAGAGCCGGAATTTTCCGATGGTCTCATCATATAGCACATTCCCGTAGATAGAAATTCGCCAACCTTCCCAAGGTTGGTCGGCTTTGAGTAAAGGGTTGGCGGGATGTTTCTGACCGGGGTGTAACTGAAAGGTGATGCCTTCCGAGGAGTGCACTAGCATCTGATCAACGAAGAGTTGGGTTTTGCTGCCAATGTTCATCGTGGGCTTCTTTTTCTCTGCCGCTGCGACGGGGTTGGACGTTACGCAAAGTAGGCCGAGCAACAAAGACACGAAAAGGAATAAGCGCGGCATGGGGTAGGCTGTAATGGGTATCATCTGACTCACGGGCTGCAACGGTTCATCCCCTTATTTTAGCTCGTGAATGGGGCTTAATCTAGAAAGTGGCTGACCATCCTTGGTCGGCCGACCGGTCGAGCAGGGATGCTCGACCCTACCAAGACAACACTGTCGTGACGCGGTCACGACCCTACCTTGAGGCAGTGAAGTCGTGGAGGCCGAGGTCCCAGGTGGTGGGCTTGGTCGGACCTTCGAGGCCGTGGCGCATGGCGGGCACGGTTTGGGGGTGGACGGAGCCGGTAAAGGTCAGGGGGTCGATGCCGACGACGCGGGCGGGCGAGGTGGCGGCGAGCTTGAAGCCGGCGCGAATCTCGCGGATCTGCTGGGTGCCTTTGCTGAAGTCGAAAACGGGGATGGTCGGAGCGACGAAGCCGGGAGTATGGCCGAGGAGGGCGCCGGGCTCGGACTTGAGGTCGACGTCTCCGCCGAGCGCGGGCTGGCCGTAGAAGTTGTGGCTGGTCTTGAGATTGCGTAGCGAAGCTGGCGCGTTGCGCTGTCGGTAGATCGGCTTATCACCGTTCTCGACGAAGAGGTTGTTGAAGGTGAAGAGATTCAGGGCCGGCCCGCCTTTGGCTCCGGGATTGTCGGTGATCGTGATGAGCGACGGCGTGGTCTCGTTGCGGTAAAAGATGTTGTTGTAGAGCAGGGAGGTGTCTGGGCCCTGGAAGCCGAAGGCGGCTTCTCCCTTGAGTCCGACGAAGAGGTTATTGCGGACCACAAAGCGTCCGGAGGGGAAGGGCGGATTATAATCACCAGCCTCGCCGGCGTTCTGGTGTCCGGACTGCACGGGGACGTTGGCGTGACCACCGCCGACGGACGGGCCGAAGATGTTATCCTCCCAGAGGATGTCGAAGCAGCCGCCTTTGCAGTAGATCAGAGTGTCGCCTTGGCCGTCCTGTTGGAAGAACCAGCAGCCGCGCACCGTGATTTCGAAGTTACGCACCCGCGTGTCCATGCCTTCCTGGAATGATTTCTTATCCAGGCGGCCGGCCGGGTTCCAGACGACGCAACGTTCGAGCAGGAAGCGTCGGCTGTCGTTGACCTTCACGCAGTCGGCGTCGTTGCCCGCGTCGTGGATGTAGGAATCGCGGACGATGATGTCGGAGCTGAAGTCGAGTTTCACCAATCCGTCGCCCGCTTTGCCGACGCCCAGGACGGAGCGGAAATCGAAGCCTTCGACCGTTACGTCTTCCACATGGTCGCAATGGAGGGCGCGGCCGCCTTTCTCCACGAACACGCTGGTCATCGTCGGGCCCTTTTCGGAGACGATGCGCAGGTGTGATTTCGGGCGGACCGATTCCCGGTAGACGCCTGGCTTTACCAGGATCGTGTCGCCGGCGTTGGCTTTATCGATGGCCGCCGTGATCGTCTTAAACGGCGAGCTGCCCTCGACATCGACCGTGAGCGTGGCCGCCGAGGCGAAGCTTGCGACGAGGGCCATGATCAACGGCAGGAAAGCGACGCGTGGGTGGAGAGAGGGCATCGGTGGGGTAGGGGGGAAGATGCAGGATAGAGGATGAAAGATGAAGGATGAAAGAAGCGGGGGTACGTGGGCATGGTGACACGGGGTGGATGAGTTGAATCGTTGGATTGTTGATTCGAATGAGATTCAAAGCCCGGGTTTGGGGATTGGAATCCATTCAACAGATCAACTAGCCAACGATTCAACTGGCTTTCGGGTGGCGGGGTAGGGCTGACCACCCTTGGTCGGCCGAACGGTCGAGCAGGGATGCTCGACCCTACCAAGAGGCAGCGGACGCGTACGCCGACGCCTCCCTGCCACCAGGTAACTATGACAGCACGTGGTGCTGTCCCTACCTTCGATGCACGGATACGATATCATCGTATCTTTACCGGCTTAGGGTGACGCCTTGCTTATAGGGCAGTGGGCGTCATCTTGAGGGTATGAGCATCCCCCGCTTGTTCTTGGCCCTTTGCTCTGCGTGTCTTGTCGCGAGCTCGGTTCAAGGTCAGGTGGTGCCAAAGCCTACTGATCCTACGTCGATTGTGCTCAAGTCGGGCAAGAACGCCCTTGAGCTAATCCAGACTAACGGTCACGCACGGAAGGTTTTGATTGAGCTACCAACGGCCCTTCGAGCGGGTGAACGGTTGCCAGTGGTCTTCGGTTTCCATGGCGACGGTGGACCGGCCGAAGGCTATGCGGAGCGGCTCGCTCCCTATGTCAGAAGCCATCGCATCATCTCGGTGAGCCCTCAAGGTGAGACCATGGTCGGTGGGAATGGGCGAAGCTCTACTTTCTGGAATTTCATCCCGGGCAAGGATTGGGACCGTAAGCAGGCCGATGACCTTGCCCTTGTCCGTCAAATCATCGCATTGCTCGATGTTAAGCGACTTTCCGATCCCCGTCGTATCTACGCTACCGGAGGGTCTGCTGGTGGACACATGTGTAACATGTTGTTCAAGAACATTGGGATCTTTGCGGCCATTGCGCCGACTAAATGCGGCATGGTCCGCGGCATGCATGAGCCAGGGAGCGGGAATGCCCGTACGCCGATCTTCTGGGTCATGGGAGATCAGGATAAAAGTTACAACGGCGGTGGCTCGGCTGAATTCGAGAATATCCCTTTCCGGGAACGCTTGGAAATCTGGCGTAAGTTCGACGGTTGCCTTGGCGAGCCCAAGGTCATCAAGAAGTCCGACATGACGATCGAGACTTATCTCGCCCGTGATGGCGTCGAAGTGACATTCTGCACGCTGGCGGGCATCACGCATGCGATTCCGCGCGAACTTGCCGAGAAGACTGACGCCCTCATCATCGATTTCTTCCTCCGACATAAGAAGTAGAATGGGAGGTGGTGGCGGTTAGCGGTTAGCGGTTGGGAAAACAACGAGGCAGCTAGGGCAGCACGCGGTGCTGCCCCTACCTAAAGGCAGCGGATGCGATGTCATAGTATCCCTACCGGCAGGGTGAAGTCTCGTTCTAGGTATTTATCACTAGGCGATACTGGGGGGTCTGCTGGTTTGATTGGCATGAGGGATGCTTAAAGTGCATGAAATGAAATCACTAAAGGCCTTCATCCTCACGGTGACTTTGAGCACCGCTCTGTTGGCCGATGCTACGAAGTGTCCTCCGGTCACGCCGGCGGCAGATAAGGTCGAAGCCTTGGAGAGTCGCCAGGATGAGATGATGGCAAGTTTCGAAAAATTCTACCCAGGTAATAGTTCCAAGCCTACCTCGCTAGGAATAAGAGACCTCAAGGCCATGGTGCACCGTTTAGGTATCTATGAGACGGACTCGATTTCGGATGCGTTCCGGCTCACCGGTGGCCGCTCGACGCGTTCGATTCCATCTTCCGAATTAGCGCTACACCTCGATATCGTCAAATCCGTCAAGAAAGTCGAAGCACTGCTCGATGACGCGCGGGATGCGACGGAGGCCCATCAGGATCATGTCGCCCGCCTTCGCCTGGCGGCTGCTTCCAAGGAATTTGCGGCAATCCGTAAGCTTATCACTGAGAAGCGTAAGAAGCGCGCCGCGCACACGCCCAAGTCGCAGTCGGATCCGAAGGCGAAGAAGCCAGATGGCGATAAAGGCGATAAGGCTGCGAAGCCCAAGAAGGCTTGAGCCTTGGTCGGTAGAGCGGTCGAGCAGGGATGCTCGACCCTACCCGTGACAGTTGGAAGCGGCTGGCGGTTAGCGGTTGGGGGGACAATTAGGCAGCTAGGGCAGCACGCGGTGCTGCCCCTACCTCAAGACGGGGAGATTATTTGGTGATGATGTCGGCCGAAGGGGAAGGGGATTCTTTTGAGAACCAGTGACGATTTAAGGCATATTCTCCGTAGGGTGTTTCCTTAAAGTGCGTGACAAGGAGGACGTATGCCGGATTGGCTGCCTTGGGTTCACGATACTTAAGGAGGTTGCCGGCGTATTGGAGGATTTCTCCGCCAGCCGGGTCGTTGTCGGGCAGATGGCGGGCTGCCTTGATCGCAAGTTCGAACGCCGCGTAGCGGGCATCGCGTTCGGAGCGGACAGGTTTATCGACGTGTTCGGTAAGCCACGTCTGGACTAGGAGGGCTTCTGCCTTGGAGGCGGAAATCAGGACGTTGACCGGAGCTTTGTATCGTTCGTCGACTTGGTTGAGGCGGATATGGGGCATGAAGTGATACGGGATATACCAGTGATTGTCGTCCTTCTTCTCTCCGACGTACGAGGTCCAGTTGAGGCCGACGGGGGAATGCAGGATATCTTCACCGATCATCCGGATCAGGCCGGCGCTTCGCCAGTAGGCGTCCGCTCGGGCTCGGTCGGCGATATCCGTCCGTTCGGCTAGGCGACGAAACAGCACGTAGGTCTCCGCATGGGCGCGGAGCTTGGGCGCTACGTAGACGA
Source organism: Opitutia bacterium (assembly GCA_947377865.1). GTDB lineage: Bacteria > Verrucomicrobiota > Verrucomicrobiia > Opitutales > UBA953 > UBA953. The sequence continues at coordinate 15,444 of CANCHK010000035.1, forward strand.
GGGCTTCCTCCAGCCGTCCTGCGCGGAAAAGTTTCGAGGTAAGCAAGGCTCGCGGGGTCAGGATACGCTCATCCCAGGGATTCCATTCTTCCGTCTGACCGACTTTTTCTAGTGGGTCAGGCTTCGGCTCCTTGTCGCTGTCGACCACGGATTTAAGTTCGTCGAGCGTCAGCAGGCATTCACCGACGTAATTGGCTTCTTCCACGTAATGTCCGAGGGTGAAATGCCGGAACGCCTGCTTGAAGTCTCCTTGGACCAGTCGGATCACACCTCGTTCACCGCTGATCCGGAGGTGCATCTCTTCTTCTTTCTGAAGGTCGATCAGGGCGGTGAAGTCCTGCTTGTCGGGCGTGATTAGGTTCGATGAGCTTCGGTGGAGGGAAGCAAGCGTGGCTGCCTCGTCCGCATCGGGCGCCAGCAGTTCCCCGGCCTTCGCCAGGTCGCCAGATAGACGGAGCGCGCAACGTGATCGGAGCAAGGTCCGCATCGGATGGGTTGGCGGAACCAGCTTGAGTGTCGTCAGGCAATCTTCCCACCGTCCGGCACGGTGCTGCAGGATGGCGATGCGGAGCGGATCGAAGGCAAAGCCAGCCTTGGTCGCGGCGACTGCGTCGAGCCAGCCGTCGATCTGGCTGTTCAGCAGGTCCTTCGCGACGTAGGTTCCGTACCCGTTGGATCCCTCGGCGCAAAGGTAGAGCGTGATCAGCTGACGAAGGTCCGGGTCGTTTACGCAACCAGCGTAGTCCGACGCTTCGCAGAGATGCGCCGCCAGCCGATAGCATGAGTTGACCGCATTGGCATCGCCTCGTTCGGGCATCCCCAGATAAGCCGCGAACGCTCCGGCGAAATCAGCCTCGCCCATCTGCCGCAGGCGTGCTGGGGGCAAAATCATCGAGCGTGAATAGGCCAGCCAGTATTTGGCGTTCTGGCTGATCAGGTGAGGGTCCAGTGAGCCATCGGCGGCATGGATTGCGACCGCTTCAAGGTCCGTCCGGATCGCGGCCAGTCGTCGTCGGACCTGTTCGTCGGTGAGCTTTGCCCAGTCGTCGAGGGACATTGTCAGGCGCGCGCGTCGGTACTTGGCAATCGCGCGGAGTGCATGCTGTTCCTTTTCAGGGAGTGCCAGGAGGTTGTCCATGTCGGCGATACCTTGCGTGCGCTCGGCGACCAATGAAGAGAGGTAGAGTCCGTAGGCTACGGGCACTCGTCGCAGCGCGTCGCGGAAAGATTTCTTGTCCGGTACGACGTCCTTGCGGTTACTGATGATCTGTTCGCTTTCCTTCCAGTCGGTCACGACATAGACGGACCAGAATCCTTCCTTGTTCTTCTCGGCCTTGAAGACGGTGTTCCAGTAGTAGTGCCGACTATCCTTGTCGGGCATTAGCGTCTGTGCGAGGTATTCTGTGATGACGCGCATGTCGGCTTCATCGATGCGACCGCCCGCTCGGCCTTGCTGGGAAAGCTCGCGCATCACGACCTCGAGCACGTTTTCGCGAGATGGCGCTTCGAGGGTCTGCGGGCTCACGCGTGCGCCGAAGGCGGCTTTGAATTCCGTTAGGAAGAATGTACGGAAATCGGTGAGCAGGCACATGTCGGCGTCGACCAACAGTTCACCGATGCGCTGACGCGACGGACTTCCCCAGCCATAGAGGCGATATTCGTGCTGTTCCCGTTGCTGTTCGACGGAGAGCGTTTGGTCGGCTGTCTGTTTTTCAGGTTGTGAGGCGATCGGTGTCGGCGAGCTCGTCGTCTCGCGATTCGATGCCTTGTCGGCCACGTAGGCGATGATGAGCGAAAGCCATAGGCACGTGGCGATGACGGCGAGGGTGCGGAAAAACGGACGGAGCTTGAAACTGAAGAAGGACATGAGGAGGAGGCGGAAGAGGTGGGCGGTGTTGTTGTATAAAGTTCTAGACTGGCATTTCGGCCGACTGGGCGCAAGGGGCGCGGGGACGCTTTTTAAGGCATAAGTAAAATATGACTACGGAGGACGGAGGATTAGGCGGGCTCATCCCGGCGCGACCAAGGTCGCGAGGTGACATGTGGGCAAGGTGACACGGGGAAGACACCACCCAAAGGGGGCAGCATAGGGAGACCGGATAGTTAGCTGGGGTCACATGTCCGAAGCATTAATCCCGGTTTCCGGTTTCCCTTTGAGTGAGTGCATCGTGTCGGTTGGCGGGGAGGTAGGGGCGCGACGGCGTCGCGTCCGTGGATGACCGAGCCGGTCATCCCTACCTCGAGGCAATCGCTGTTTTGCTTCGCAGTAGTTCACCATGCCAGCCGATCCCCCTGCATCCGGAGGATGCAGTGTTGTCAGCCCTCTGGTGGGGCGTAGGGTGGGGAGTCTCGCCCCACTGATCCCATGATTACCCGCTTT
>CANCHK010000036.1 GCA_947377865.1 Opitutia bacterium
CATGGAAACACTCGTTCCCTTCCCGAACACGATAGTTAAGCATGCAGCCGCCGATGGTAGTGCACCCCCGCTGGTGTGCGAGAGTAGGTCATCGCCAGGTTTACGGACCCCGGTCTCCGCAAGGAGATCGGGGTCCCCTCATTTACGCAGGTCGCCAGCCAGCCGGAGTATCCCTCCCGTCGGCTGGTCCGCCATGCTCAGTTGGAAAGTGCCCAGGGTGTGTCTGGGCTGCTCTCCTGTCCTCCCGCGTGCACATGAATGGGCGCATCCGCCTTCAGTCCGACCGAAGTCAGTTCGCGGCTGCCGACCACCCTCAGCTGCGCCCTGATAGCTCGCCCAAGGTCTGCTTGGAGAGCGATGTGGCCATAAGGCTATCCTCGATGAGGCCGAGCTCTTTGGCTGCAGGATCCGAGGTGAGGTCCGGCTCTCCTGCCGTTCCGGCCGAATGTGTGTCCACAACCGCCCAGAGCTCTCCGACGGTCATAATCTCCAGCGGGCGCGCTGGCTTATGGCCGCCCGTCCGGGATTCCGAGGCGAGAAGATTGGAGTCACGCAGCATCTGGAGGCAGCCTTCCGCCACGGTGGCCGGCACGCGTGCGGTCAGTGCAATATCGTCGGCCGTCGGCCCGGCCTTGCCTGCTCGGTAGCGCCGCAAGGTCTCCGAGACGCAGACGAAGGCCAGCGTCCGACGTGCGCGATGGCTGAGCCCTTCCCACGCCTTGTGTCGCGCGAGCGCCCGGCGGTTTTGGTAGGCGTACGCAATCTGTCCGCCGATCAGCACGAAGAGCCAAGTGAGGTAGGAGCCGAACATCAGCACGAGCACGATGCTGAGTTCGCCATACAAGCTCTGAAACTGGGTGACCTTACCAACGTAGAGTGCGGCGAGCCGATGGTTGAGCGCGACGAGGATAGCAATCGTCAGGCCGCCGACGAAGGCCGCGCTCCAGCGGACGCGGACGTTTGGCATCATCCGGTTGAACGCGGCGAAGGCGAGCGTGAGCAGGGCGAGGGAAATCACGATTGGACCGCTGCCGCCGATGAAATCGAGCATCGCGCTTCCGCCTGGCACGCGCTGCATCCAGGCCGTCAGCCATGTGGTGCCTTCGCCGATCGAAGCCGCGATGGTTGCGGCGGAAAGCATCGTCAGCGTGGTCGCGCCGACGAGGAAGAAGAGCACAAGGAAGAGCAGGTAGTTCGCGAAACGGTCGCGCCAACTGCGGCCAAAACGCACGCCCCAGATGCCGTTCAGTGCATCCTCGACGCGGCTAAGCATGAGCACGGCAAACGCGAGGATGAGCATCAGCCCAATCACGCCAGCTTCGCCGCTCGCCGCGTTGGCAAGCAGCCGGTCGACGAGCCCATCGAGGTCCTTATTGATCACGCGTAACGTCACGACTTGGCCGGCCTTGCCCGCCTGCGCGACTACCTGCGGTGCGACATATTCGACTGCGGCGACAATCGCGCGTTTCGCCGGGTTGTCCGCCTGCTCGCCGGCGCGCGAGAGGATGAAGCCCGAGACGGTGAGCGCGAGTGCGAGGAGCGGGCCCAGCGACATCAGCGTGTAATAAGTGAGCGCAGCTGACTGCTGTGGTAGGCGGTTGTCGAAGACGCCGTACCACGTCGTGGCGAGCACGCGCCAGCAGGCCTTGAGCCCGCCACGCCACCCGCGTTGCGCCAGCGCTTCGGGCGTCCAGCTGGAAGCGAAGAATCCGGCGCTACGGTGGGTGGCTGAGGAATCGGCGACGGGGCCCGTGTTCATAGGATGAAGGTGGGGCAGGGTGGGACTTTCCGCAACCCCCTCCCTCCGACCGGTCTGGTGAACAGCGTGAGCAACACCAACAAGTGACGTTTGCGGGCCTGCCCCAACCGCGATTTCGTTGGGGGATTCACCCTAACCGCCTCCACTCATCAAATATTCGTCAAAAAACCCGATTGTGAATAAAGTTTTTTACCTAAGTAGCGAAATGACAGGGTCTTGCGTAAAAACACTACATCTAGTGGCGAAATAAATTTGCAGCCCCTACATCTAGTATTTTACTCCCAAACATACCAATCACCTAGCGGCCTACCCGGCCACTAATTAGGCCCTTTTCCCCACTCTCCATCCATGGAAACCATCACCATCAAAGTAGGTCAAAAAACCTTCATCCTCGATAAGACCAAAGCCGAAGAAGCATTCGCCAACAAGCGCGTCATCAACGGCCGTGAGACGATGTTCTTCAACATCCTCCCGCTTAAGTACCAGTGGGCGTATGATCTCTACAAGACGATGAAGAATAACCATTGGGAGCCCGAGGATATCCCGATGCAGAAGGACTGCGAGCAGTGGCGCGACCAGACCGGCCAGATCAGCGAGATCGACCGCTGGATCGTCAAGATGGCCATCGGTTATTTCTCCGCTGCCGAAGGTATCGTTGGAGACAATATCATCCACGTCGTCCGCGAGGTCGTCACCGCCCCCGAGCTCAAGCTCGTCCTGGGCCGTCACGCACACGAGGAGAATATCCACGCCGATTCTCTCGTCTACATGATCTCCTCGCTCGGCATCAATCCGCATGAGTGCGAGGCGATGTTCGAGGACATCCCGACGATCGCCAACAAGGCCGCCTTCGTCGTCAACAATTCGCGCGCGCTGCGTCGCAAGCTCGACCTCACCAAGCTCGAGGACAAGCAGGCCCTCGCCCATAATATCTTCCTCTTCGGACAGTGCATGGAAGGCACCCAGTTCTACGGTCTCTTTGGCATGGTACTCTCCCTTGCCCGCCAGAACAAGTTCCCCGGCATCGGCCAGATGTTCCGCTACACGCTGCGCGACGAATCGAATCATATCGACCTCTTCCGCAATCTGCTTGCCGAGCTGGTGAAGGAGAACCCCGATGTCTGGACGCCCGCCTTCAAGGAAGAACTCCGCCAGCTCATGGCCACCGCCGTGACGCTCGAGAAGGAGTTCATCCGCGACTGCCTGCCGGTCAATGGCCTCGGCCTCTCCTCCAAGGAGTTCGAGCTGTACATCGACTTCATCGCCGACCGCCGCCTCCGCAACTGTGGCCTCGATCCGCTCGTCGCCGAGACGACCAACCCTTTCCCTTGGCTTTCCGAGATGATGGACCTCAAGAAGGAGCAGAACTTCTTCGAAGGTCGCGTCACCGAATATCAGAAGCAGGGCGCTCTCGGTACCGTCAACGACGACGAACTCTGATTGCCCTCTGAACAAATTCAGGCGTTACCCCCTCAGCGCCTAGTTTGGCACGTTTCCTGTTCTTACTTAACCAAATTTCCTCTCACCAAAAACCTGCGCCGGCCACCGTCGACGCATCCACACTTCCGTCTCTTCCTTTCCGTCTCCCTTCCTTTTCCCACCCACTCTCTTCAATATGAAATCCGAACTCCCTTTTTTCCGCGAAGACATCGCCCTCAAGAACGCTGTCCGCTCTCCGTCTGGCGCCAAGCCCCGCTTCAACTGGCGTGAATCGCTGCCCGCCGTCGCCGGTGGAGCCGCCGACGGCCTCGACGCCGCCCAGATCGCCGACATCGTCGGCGCCGCACTCACCGACCTCCTCGTTTCCCGCCAGGATCAGGACATCTTCACCGAGTCCAATCGCCAGTTCGTTGCCGCCGTCGCCAGCGACGTCGTCCGTGTGCTTTCCCAGTCCGGCGTCCAAGTCGGCGAAGGTCTAATCCTGCAGGCCATTGAAGACGCCCTCGTGCGCTACAATCGCCACGACGTCGCTAAGAGTCTCCTCTTCTCCCGCGGTGGCCTCGAATCCGCCCCGATCGAGACCCTCGCCATCACGACCCGACTGATGCGCCGTAACGGACAAGTGGTGCCGTGGCTTCCCAATAAGATCACGCTCGCTGTTCGTATGGCCTTCCTCTCGCTCGAGCAGGATCCCGCTCCGTGCGAACGCGTCACTTCTGCGGTCACGCGTCGCGTCGCCGACCTCGGTCAGACAATCATCGGCATCGAGGAGGTTCAGGATCTCGTCCAGGAAGAGCTGATGCGTCAGGGCCACTATAAGGTCGCCCAGAACTACATCCTGTACCGCGCCTATCGTGCCCGTCGCCGTGAGGAGCTCGCCGCTCAGCCGGCCATTGTCGACGACCGTCAGGAGTCGATGATCCTCGTCAAGAATGCCGATGGATCTACCTACCTCTGGAACGGCGACGAGCTGCGTAAGCGCATCGCCTTCGCCGCCGCCGGCCTCGAGCTCGTCCGCTCCCCTGAGCAGATTGAATCCGAACTCCGCCGCGGTCTCTTCAACGAAATCTCCGAAGCCGACCTCCGCAAGACGATCGAACTCAACGCCAAGAGCCTCGTCGAAGTCGACGCCGACTTCGCGAAGTTCGCCGCCCGCATCTGTCTCTCCTACATCTACGAAGAAGTCCTCGGCTGGAGCATCACCCGCGACGGCGTCTCGCAACTCAAGGAATTCCACCGCGCGAAGTTCGCTGCCTACGTAGATCGCGGCATCGCGATCGGCCGCCTCTCCCCAGACCTCCGCAAGTACAACCTCGCGAAGCTCGCCGACGCCCTCGACCCGATGGCGGACCTCGACTTCGAACTCCTTGGCGTACAGACGATGTACGACCGCTACCTCATCATTGACAAGACGGTGAAGCCAGCCCGCCGCCTCGAGACGCCCCAGTTCTTCTGGATGCGCGTCGCGATGGGCCTCTTCCTCCGCGAAGAGAAGAACCGCGAGGAATGGGTCATCCGCCTCCACGCGCTCTACAAGTCCCGCCGCTTCTGCAGCTCGACTCCGACGCTTTTCAACTCGGGCACGCTCCACAGCCAGCTCTCGTCCTGCTACCTCTACCAGGTCAACGACACGATCGAGTCCATCATGATCCGCGGTATCGCGGAGAATGCCTTCCTTTCGAAGTGGGCCGGCGGTCTCGGCGGTTCCTGGACTTCCGTCCGCGGCACGGGCTCCTACATCAAGGGCACCAACGGCGAATCTCAGGGCATCATCCCGTTCCTCAAACTCCACAACGACCAGCTCGTCGCTGTCAACCAGGGCGGCAAGCGCCGCGGCTCTGGCTGCGCCTATCTCGAGACCTGGCACAATGACATCGAGGACTTCCTCGAGCTCCGTAAGAACACCGGCGACGACCGTCGCCGCACGCACGACATGAACACGGCGAACTGGATACCCGATCTGTTCATGAAGCGCCTGAAGAACCGCCAGAACTGGACGCTCTTCCTCTCCAACGAGGCCCCGGACCTACACGAGACCTTTGGCTCTGATTTCGAGAAGCGCTACGTCGCTTACGAGGACCGCGCCAAGAAGGGCGAGATTTTTGGCAAGGAGATGCCGGCCATCGAGCTCTGGAAAAAGATGCTCGGTATGATCTTCGAGACCGGCCACCCGTGGATCACCTTCAAGGACCCCTGCAACATCCGCTCCCCGCAGGACCACGTCGGCGTCATCCACTCCTCCAATCTCTGCACGGAAATCACGCTCAATACGAGCGCCGAGGAGACTGCCGTCTGCAATCTAGGCTCCGTCGTCCTCGACTCGCACCTCAAGGCCGATGGCAGCATCGACCATGCGATGCTCCGCGAGACCGTCACGGTCGCTGTCCGCGCCCTCGATAACGTCATCGACATCAACTTCTACCCGACCAAGGCCGCCGAGGTCTCCAACCTCCGCCACCGTCCGGTCGGCATGGGTGTCATGGGTCTCCAGGACTGCCTCTACCGTCGTGACATCTCCTTCGCCTCTGATGCCGCCGTCGAGTTTAACGATGAGATCATGGAAGCCGTGGCCTACTACGCCTACGAGACCTCCTCCGACCTCGCCGCCGAACGTGGCACCTACAGCACTTATAAAGGCTCCAAGTGGGACCGTGGCCTCCTTCCGCAGGACACCGTCGACCTCCTCGAACAGGAACGCGGCGAACCGATCGAGGTCAAGCGTGGTGGCCTCATGGACTGGGCTCCGGTCCGTGCCAAGATTGCCAAGCATGGCATGCGCAACTCCAACGTCCTTGCCATCGCTCCGACCGCCACGATCTCCAACATCGTCGGCAGCTCGCCTTGCATCGAGCCGACTTACAAGAACCTCTTCGTGAAGAGCAACCTGTCTGGCGAGTTCACCGAACTCAACGGCTACCTGGTGCGCGACCTCAAAAAGCTCGGTCTCTGGAGTCAGGAGATGATGCAGCAGGTCAAGTACTTCGACGGTGAGCTCAAGGACATCCCCGAGATCCCGCAGGCCATCAAGGACAAGTACCTAACCGCCTTCACCATCGAGAATAAGTGGCTCATCGATGCCGCCGCCCGGCGCCAGAAGTGGATCGACCAGGCCCAGTCGCTGAACCTCTTCCTCCCGACCCCGGACCTGAAGATGCTCTCGCACATGTACCAGTATGCCTGGCGTACGGGTCTCAAGACCACCTACTACCTCCGGACCCTCGGCGCTTCGAACATCGAGAAGGCCACGGTCGAGAAGGCTCCCAAGGCCGAGAAGGCGGAGAAGACCTACACCGCCGAAGAAAAGAACGCGTGCTCCATCGAGGCCATGCGTAACGGCGGTACCTGCGAAGCCTGCCAGTAAGCGTTGCCGGAGGACCAGAGGGCCCGATGACCAGAGGGCCGGAGAAACGAGGGCGTCCGCAAGGACGCCCTTCTTGTTGGGGTAGGGGCAGCACCGCGTGCTGCCCTAGTTGCCTGTTCCGTCTCGATACAAGGGAGACCGGAAACCGGATAGGATGCTTAGGATCTTCCTCGGGTAGGGACGGTTCTCCGAACCGTCCGTTCGCCGACGGAGATACGAATCTCGATCGGGATAACGGCGGACTCGGAGAGCCCGCCCTACCTAAAGGAGGCCCCGCACATAATCCGGTCTCCGGTTTCCCTTTGAGTGTCCTCTCTCTTTTCCTCCTGTCCTCTTTTCCTCCGGCCCTCTATCTTCTCCCCCATGTCTGCCATCGCCACTTCTGCCGGCCAAGTCCGCGTGCTGACCCGTGAGGAATCCTTCGCCGAGCTCGCTCGCCGGATCAACGAACTGGCCGCCCGCGGCCCAGCCTCGGTCGGCCTAAGTGGCGGCTCCACGCCCAAGGCATTCTATGCCTGGGTGGTCCTCACCGGCGCCCTAACGGCCGATGCCCTTGCTCGCATCGACTGGCACGTGAGCGACGAACGATGCGTACCGTTATCCTCGGATGATTCGAACTTCGGCCACGCCGCCCGCGGCATGCTCGATGCGCTTGGCATACCTGCCGCTCGTCGCTTTCCCTGGCCAATCGAGCTCGCCCCGGCCGAAGCCGCTGCCGCCTATGAGGCCGCCTGGGCCAAGCGTTCACCGGCCAAGGCCTTCGACCTCTGCATCCTCGGCCTTGGCGATGACAGCCACATCGCTTCCCTCTGGCCGCAGTGTCCGCTCATCGGTCAGCAGGCCGGCCCTCGCTTCGTCGCCACGGAATGGCCGGGGCGCGGCTGGCGTCTGACCATCACCGAAGCCGGCTTGGCGCAATGCGGAGCCATCGTCGTGCTCGTCGGCGGCGCGGGCAAAGCCTCTGCCTTGCGTGAAATCGCCTGCGGGGCTTACGAGCCGAAGCTTCACCCGGGACAAGTCCTGCGCACAATCGCGGCACGCGTCACTTGGTTGGCTGATCGGGATGCGGCGGCTCGGCTGTGACCGGCGGCTCCGGCTTCAAGAGGGGCGCCATCGTGACGTCGGGAGCGGGGTCCGTGATCATGTCGCGACGAATCGGCCCTTTGGGGCCATCTTCGGTTACGGCGATGAGATACCTGCGGTTGGCCCCAAGGATGAGCGTCGTGGAGCCCTCAGGCTTCCACTTGTCTGCGTCGGCGGAGAGGATGCGGTGGTTGACGATCCTTCGTTCGGCTGAGATGGACGGATGGGCCATCGATTCACCGGGCGGTACTTCGACAAAGGCGGCATCGAGATAACAACGCAGCTTTCGGGAAGTCAGGTTCAGGAAGCCGACACTGCCTTTCGGCAGATGCTGCGCATCGGTAGGAATGAGGACGCGGCGGAAGCCTGAGCCGGCGGCCGGCATGACCAGCAACACGTGACGGCCGGACGTAGGCAGGCTGATCTCGCCTAGGTTGATCGACCCCTTCGTTTTTTCACCACTCAGGCTGACTCGCGCCGCTGGAGGGAGGGCCTGCGCAGGCAGGAAATACGCCGGTGGTGCTTCCATTCTGACGGTATCCCCGGAGGGAAGAATCTTCAATGTGACGAAATCAGGCACGGCTCCGATCTTGATGAGGTGGAGTTCGCAGCTCGACTCATCGGCAGCCATCAACGCGCATAGACTTACGAGCAGCCCGAGGGCGGGGCGGAGGGCGAAGCTCATGGCCTCAGCGGGCGGCACCCACGGGCTTTGCGGCACCACCGGCTTCGGGGGTAGCCTTACCCTTGGCCTTGCCCTTCGTGTCTGGGGTCGGATTTTCTTCAGCTACTGGGCGGACCACTAGGTTGTCGATGATGATTGCGGTGTTGTAGCGTGCGTCCTCGCTCGCTCCAGGGGTTTCGATCGCGAAGATCAGAAAGCGCCCCGTGTTTCTGAAGATCATCGTGGTCGAGCGGAGTAGCTTCTGTTCACCATTCGCCTCAGCGGCGGCCATGAAGAAGCGGCATGCGGAAGTTTTTTCGAAGAGCTTCGGGTAGCGGGCGGTACCGCGGCTATTGGCAGTGAAGGTGGTCCCGTCGATGGAGACTGCAATCTTGGCGGTGGTGAAATTGACTAGTTGCACCGTTCCATAGGGAAAGGCTTCGGGGCTGAAATCGAAGAGACGGGTCTGGGCGGTGCCGCGTTTCTCGTCCGGGAAAAGCAAGATACCCAGGTCGGTCTCCTTTTCGCCCACAGGGATGGTGCAATAAGGCAGCCATTGCACGATCGGCTTACCCGCCTTATCAACTTCCGCCGAGACGAACTTCTTGAGCACCACGACATTAGGGTCGCCATGATATTCGATTACTTGGCTGAGGGACATCACGTCAGGCGAGAAGGGAATCCGGTCCTTGTCCTGCTGTAGGGCGAGCTCCGGAAGTTCTTCCGGGGCGTTCCACCAGGAGAAGCGGAGCTTGCTGACATGCTGTGGCTTGGCGTTAGCACGTCCTTGTGCGGGGCGCTGTTCGCGGGCCGCCGGTTTTTCCTTGGGCGCTGCGGGTTCGCGCGTTCCTTGGGCCTGGGCTAGGCCAAGCAGAAGGAAGCTCCCGCCGAGCACGGCGGGCAGAAGTCGGAGGAAGGACATGTCAGATTTCGTTCGCGGAGAGCCAGCGTAGCGAGGCCGGGCGGAAGCGTCGGCCAAGGATGCGGTTGAGTCGCTGCTCCTGGAGCAAGGCGGTCTTTTCTAGTGCGGTGGAAAGCGGGGGCGTTGGAGCCGGGGACCTTTCGTACATCTCCGGGAGCACTTGTTTATCGTATTCCTTGCCTCCGCTGGAATTCACCCGGTAGGCCAGCTTGCGGCGGTTCGGTTCCACGTAGTCGGGGTATTTCTGTCCGACCGCCATGGCGACATACTCCGCGGTGCGCTGGACGACGACTTCGACCCAGGCCTTGCCGATGACGTTGCCTGCGTCGTCGAGGGCTTCTCCGTAGGCACGGACGACAAACGTGTCGGAGCGGGCGGTGAGGTTAGGCCCGATGGAATTCAGGACGTCCATCTGCGTGATGATACCAGGCGCGCCGAGACCAGCGGTGACTTTGGACTCGTCGTTCTTGGGGCTCATCGCCCGAAGGGAAGGGAAACGCTTGTTATTCGGAATCTTAGGGTAGGCACTCGTTTCCTTCCACCAGTTCTTCGTACCGCTGGTGTAATAGGCTGCCCCATACAAGTTGCCGGATAGGTGCGTATTGGGGTCGTCGGCTAGGATGTAGGGAGGCGCGGAGAAGGTGCCGCCGGCGGCGGCGATGGCGTCTTCATTGATGGTCTTTCCGCCGTAGACGGCCTTGTCGATCGCGGCCTGCAACGCTCCCTTGAGGCCGAAGTTGTCGTCGTTGATCAGGCGACGGTTGATGAAGTCGGCCAGCGACATAAACGGTCCTCGGGTCCTCACTTCATCGACGACGGCGCCGGCGAGGGCGTCGATCTGGTTGTCGTCCAGTTCGCGATAACTGGTCCAAGGATCGCTTCCAGTCTTGTCTGGAGCAGTGCCGAAAGCGCGAGCGAACTTGGTGAGGGCCGTGCCAGTAGCCTTGTTGGTGGCATCGGGCAGGGCCTGTCCCTTCAGTCCGGCCAATACGGCCTTCCAAGCCGCGCGGGAGGTCGAATTGACGTTGAACCCGCCGTCGTAGAGCGAATTACGCGCGAGGTATTTCGGATGGGGAAACTCGCTCTCGGGCAGCTTGAGGGTGGTCTGGTAGGCGTTGTTCGTCGTGTACGAAACCTTTCCGTCCGGAATGTAGACCATGCGCTTGTTCGCGAGGAGGCTCTTGCCCTCGTTCAAGGCGAGCTTGTAGGCGGCGAACGACTTGGGGTCGGAAAGGCCGGCCATCGTCAAGGACGCCTTCTGTGCGAGCGCGACACTGGAGTCGACCGGGAGGTCGGCCCCGGCGTTCGGCCAGTCCTTGCTGGCGCCGTCGAGGTGCGAGAATGAATTTGCCTGGAGGTTGAGTCCGCTGAAATAGAAGGCATCCCAGAGGGTGAAGTTGGCCGCGAACGCATGGTCCGTCCGGACATCGGTACGGTTGCGTAGCACGAGCGACGACATGTGCTTACCCACGTAGCCGAGCTCGGGGACCGGGCCTTTGACTTCGGACGCCAGGGAAGACTCGCTCGTGAAAAGGTCGCGCGGGCCAGGCCATTCGACGATGCGGGTCAGATCGCCGATGCCGGGGTGGGCGAAGGAGGATCCCACGGTGATATCGGCGTCCGTGCTCTTTTCCGCGAAGGCGACCGTGCCTAGCTGCGAGAGCGAGAGCAGCGGTCGGCGGGGGATTGAGTAGAGGATGATGTTGCTCTTGCCGCCGCTGGCGTCGTCGATGCTGGCGCCCCAGAAGGCGCCCTTCTTATCGGTCGTCGTCGGTAGTTCGGCGTCGAGGAGCGAGCCGAAGAGCACGCGCTGGGTCTCGACCCAGCCGACCGGCGTGTGGGCCTTGCCGTCGTAGCCGAAGAGCTGAGCCTGCTGCGCTCGGTCGCTGACGAAGTAGGGCGTCATGGGCGCATTACGCATCTCCTCTGGCGTCTTGAGGACGAAGTTATAGCCGTAGGACTTCGAGTTGCTCGGCGAGATGGTATTCATGCCGAAGCCGGTGGAGGCCATGCTGCTGGGATACCACTTGGTGGTATTCGCAGTCATGTCGGCGGCCCGGCGGACGAAATCCAGCATCAGTACGGGTGATTTGGGCTCGTTCACATTTAGCGGCGTTTCCTTGGCGTTGAAAAGGGTGTCGGCCTTTGACCCGGTGACCTCAATGCCTTTTCCGGCGGCGATGTTGAACTCAGGGTCCAATTGAATGCCGCCCGCTCCAGAACTTCCCTCGACGCGGAAGTCAGGAGGTGGCGGAGCTTTCCCAAATCCCTTGGTCCACTCTAGGTCGGGTGCGGTGTAGAAGGAACTGTCGTTGTTGCTGTTGCTGTACATTGGCCAGCCGCCCGTCATCGCCTGGAAGTTAAGGAGCAGGCTTTCGTCCACGCAGTTGAATCCTTTGGCGGTCTGCGTCCCTTCGGCATATTTCTTGATGAGTCGGGTTGAACCGGTGGTTTCTGGAATGTAGGTGGAGGCGTTCTCGTCGGGTGTTCCGAACCAGCGGCGGTGGGTGTCGAGCGTTGCGCCCCCATCGATACTCTTCTTTCCGATGAGGTAGAAGTTCCAGCATTGGTTTCCGATCATGCCGGCCTTTCCGTTGCGTTTGAACGGAGCCACGTACTTGGCTGCATCAGTCACCGTGTAGGTAATGATGTCGTCTGGGGTGCCCCATAGGGTGTCGGGTCCTTTATCGGTCGTGACAAGTTCCCCTTCGGCGCCGACGACGTAGCCGTTATAGCTAATCCAGCCGGAGTTGCGGGGCAAGATGCGGAGGGCCTGAGGGATGACCGAGTTTAAGCTGGAGGCGGAGCCATCCCAAGGTACTCCAGCGCCCGAAACCATCCCGTCATGAATCTTCCGCTGGGTCTGGACCAACTCCCAGAGGTCATAAAGACGGCGGGCATACTCTTTATCATTGAGGCCGCCATTCGTCCAGGTGACCGTCGGCAGGGGGCCAGAGCCATCGGGATCGTATTCGGCGTACAGTTTGCAGGTATCGAAATCCATCGTCCAAAGGACTCTTTCCGCGCTGCGTGCGCCCGATCCTTGGCGTGCGCGCACATTGTGGAAGGGCGTCATCCTGTAGAAGGCCCGGCTCGCGAGGTCGAAGCCGATGTCTCCTGGGATGGAGACGTTCGTATTGCTGCTGCTGATGAGGCTGCCAGTCGAGGGAGAGGTGCCAACGACCTTAATCTCGCCTGGTTCGAGTCGGATCACATTGCCTCCCGAGGAAGTGGTGCCGCCCGATCCGGCGACGATGCGGAACGACATGGAGCGGTTATCATTCTCTCCTCCGCCCACCACGACGTCTCCGATGTCGAGGGTCTGGTTGGTCAAGGTATTACTAGGAGGGGCGGCGGGCACCGCGTCCCAGGGTGCCTGCGCATATTGGTATTCGGTCGATTTAAAAGTGGTCGTGACGCGGAAGAGAAAGCGGAATGGGCTGCTGGCGCCATTGGTCACCATGGCGAGTCCTTCAAATTCGAGGGCGACATCGTAGGGATTATGGAGCACGACGATCGGGTCGATGGTCATGCCGATGTCGTTGCCTTGGCGGACGCCTGAGTAGATGGTCGAGAAGCGTAGGATGGTCGGCGCGAGGACAGGGCTCGTCGGCCAAGTCCTTGTCGAGGCCGTCGGTGTCGTCGAGAAGGCCGAGTCCGCGAGTCCGGAGGGCTTGCCCAGTCCGGCGGCAGTGTACGTGGTATAGCTTGATTTGACGGCGCCAGGGCCCGTGGAATTGCTGGTCGTGCTGTATTTGTAAGAAGTCGAGAAAGGGTCGCGGTAGCGGCGTTGGGCGAGGAAGTCGGGGCCCACGCCGCCGTCGGCGAGATTGTTGCGGTAGAAGTAGTTCTTGGTCGCTCCGCCGCCGCTGAAGAAATTATCCGGCTTCGGGTTGGTCGGCGCGTTATAGTCGTCTCCAGAAGCGGGCTCGCTCATGCGCACAGGATAATCGCGCAGGCCGGTGGCATAGGTGAGTGGCTCGACTCCGCGGGCGATGTAGCCGAGGGAATCGGCCGGGGCGCCTTGGCCGCGGAGCGTAGTCGAACCATCGGCCGCCGCTTCGATCTCGCGTTTATACATGCGATAGTGATTGCGATACAGGTCCCACGTCGGCCCGCGGATAATGCGTGCAGTCCAGTTGTCCGCATGCGTGGCAGCGCCAGTAATGGTCGGCCAAGTGAACACGTCGCTCGGGGCGCCTGCGGCGGCGCTCTGGACGTTGGCGTCGATGCGGGTTTGGTTGAAGAATTTCGATGACAGCGGGACTTCGTAGGCAAAGCCGAGGCGCTCGGGGGTCTCGGTGCCGTTGCGGGTCTTGACCAGGCTGATCGTCGAGTTGATGGAGGAGATGCTGCTCAGGTAGCGGGGCGCCCATTCCGGCGAGCGGGGCGAGGCCTTGAGGATTTCCGCTGCGGTACCGATCTTGTCCATCAGGTTGGGGCGGTTGTAGTCTAGGTCGGAGGCCATGCCAGCGACGGTGGTCGCGTTAGGGGCGCCATGGAAGAGGGCCGGGCGTCGGTCGCCTGCATCCGTCGTCACGGTCGTTTCCTTCTGGCCGGGGTAGACTTCCAGCGTGCGGAAGACGGAGTAGGGGAGCTCGAAGGCCGTCGAGAGGTCGGTCTTCATGCCTCCGTTGAGGGTGTCGCTGAGCACCGAGTACGACCAGGGCGTGATCTCGTGCCAGAGCAGGCGATTCGCCGAGGTGATGGCATCGCCGGCGACAACTCCGCCCTCCTTGTTGGCCCACGAGTTGATGTCGCTGCGACTACGGGCCCTCGGCAGGCCGAGGTCTTTCCAAGTGGCGCTGGCTTTCGCTATCGTATCGACAACATCTAGGTTGCGCAGGCTGAGGTAATTGGTGTCGAAGTTGGCGGGCATCAGGGCCGCGACCGTGGCATTCAGCGAAGGCGTCACGGATTCATACGAGCTGCGTTGGGCGGCGGAGCCGGCGAAGCCCTTATCCCAATCCGTCAGCCCGGGGAGGGACGTGCCGCTGCCGTTTGTAGCGTAGACGTCGGGCAGGTTGACCTTGGCCTTGATACCTTCGTCGCCAATCCAGTACGCGAAGCGTCCGTTGGCGCCGAGGTTGCCGCCGTTCGAGACGGAAGGGCCGGGCATCGGCATCATTGGCAGGTCGACCGCGCCGTAGAACTCTTGCAGGCGAGCCGTCGTCGCCGTGGAGGGCCACTGGACGCTGCCGGAAGAAGGCTGTCCTTTTACGGCGGAGGAACCACCGACAAGACGGACGACATCTCCGGCAATGGTTGTGCCGAGGGCTTTGATAAGATTCTGGCCGTCGCTGCTGAGGAGTCCGTTGACCTTGCCCGAAACGTCGAAGTTATTCCGGTTGGGCAAGTAGTAGTTGAGCGAACTCTTGTCGACGAGCTCGGCATTGGCGGCGTCAACCAGCGTCGGCGAGGTTAGCCAGCCGAGGAAGAGGCGCGACTCGTGCGGGTCGGCCACGTTCCATTCGCGCGGCTTGGTGCTATCAGCGCCGCCCGTGGACCAGACCCCGGTCCAATATCGTTTCTGGTGGGCCACGCTCGGCGGCTTATTCGGGTTGGTGGCGACCGACGGAGCGGTGTCGCCTGAAGGGGCCGCGACATCGGCGGCGAACATGTCAGCCCGCATCGTGACGCGCTGGTCGGCCCCGACCGTCTGCTGGAGGTGTCCGATGGCGATCCGCGCGGAAGCTAGGGCATTAAGCTTGGCGCGCTGGTGACCGGCGTGGCTCTGGGCGAGGCGGCTCTCGACCTGAAGGAACGAGGCGAGCACGATCACCATCAGGACGAGCGCAGCCATCATCGTAAGCGACAGAACGAGGGAGAAACCTGAGCGTTTAAGTCTCATAGTAAATGGGGGTTAAATCACGGTATTACCCCCTAGGGGAAAGTCAAAGGATTGGTTACCCCCGTTTGTTCCAAAAGACTGAATTAAATCATTTAAAATCATTTAAATTGGGTTTAAATGCGTAAAAACGCCATTTAAAGAGCGGGCTTGCGACTCTTTTGGGTTTGGGGAGGCTGATGAGGTGCAAACCCTACTCCAAGGTGCTGGGATTTTCATCTGGCCGCTCGCCCTTTGCTCGCTGCTTGCGGTGTTTCTGGTCGTCGAGCGAGCTCTGGCCCTGCGTGTCTCGCAGGTCGCCCCCGATTCGGTTCTTAAGTCCGTCTTGAATGGCAATGTTGACCAGGTGGGCGCCGCCGACGGCGAATCCGTCGCGGGACGCCTGGTCCAACGATGGAAAGACGGCGCCTCGGGCGAAGTGCTCAAGGCCTGGACGCGCAACGAGCTCATCCGGCTCCACCGCGGGCTGCATCTGCTGGACAGTATCGTCGCCGCCGCCCCGCTGCTCGGCCTGCTCGGTACGGTCACGGGTCTCGCCACGCTCTTCCCGGAACAAGGCCTGCCCGATTCCCAGACGCTCACCCGTGGCGTCGGGCTCGCGCTGAGCACCACGATGATCGGGCTCTGCATCGCGATTCCTTCGCTCATCGCCGCGAACTGGCTGGGCCGCCGCCTTGAGATCCTCTCTTCCCGTCTCGACGTGCTCGTCGAAGCGCTGGAAGCCCGCCGCCGATGAGCCTCGTCGTCACGCGCCGCCGCCGCGCCGACATCAACGTGGTGCCGCTCATCGACGTGATGGTGGTGCTGGTCTTCTTCCTGCTCATCAGCGGGCGGCTCGAACAGGCCCGCACGATGGCGATTGTCCCACCCACGGCTTCCGCCGGCTCCGAAGGCACGCCCGCCACGACGCTCGTCGTGGGCGTCGACCGCGACGGCAAACTCTACCTCGAAGGTAAGGAGATCGCCGCCGACGCGCTCTCGAAGGCCCTCGTCGACCATGCCCTGAAGTCGCCGGGCACTGAAGTAGTGATTGTCGCCGATGAGCGTTCGCTCACGGGAGCCGCCGTCCATGCGCTCGACGCGGTCGCCAAGGCCGGCTTGAAGCCGCGCCTGCAGACCCGCCAGCCGCGCTGAAATTTTCCCATGTCGAAGCGTCCTTCCGAAGCCCTCCGTCTGCTGGAGGCCTACACGCAAGCCCACGGCACCTCCGGCCACGAGGACGCGGTCCGCGCGATCTTCGTCCGCGAGCTGCGCGGCCGCACGCTGCAGGCCGACGGCCTCGGTGGCGTGCTCGCTTCGCCGTCGAAAGAGAAGAAGGGTCCGCGCGTGGTGCTCACGGCCCACATGGATGAGATTGGTTTCCTGGTTCAGTCGGTCACACTGGATGGCTTCCTTCGCCTGACGCCCGTAGGCGGCTGGCCCGATGGCGTCCTCGCTGCCCAACGTCTCCGCATCTGGTCGCGGGCCGCGCAGAAGGAATTCATCGGCGTCGTCGCCGCACTCCCTCCGCATCAGGGCGGCGCGCAAGCTGCCTCGGCCGACAAGGTGCTGGTCGACATCGGCGCGCGTTCCGCGGAATCCGTAGCGCGTCTCGGCATCCGTCCCGGCGATCCGGTCGTGCCCGAAGGTCCGTTCACGGCCCTCGCGGAGCCGGGTCTTTATTCGGCCAAGGCCTTTGATAACCGCGTCGGCATGACCGCGCTCACGCTCGCGACGCATGAACTCGACGCTTCCGCGACGCCGTGCGACCTGCTCGCGGTCGCGACGGTGCAGGAAGAAGTCGGCTGCCGCGGCGCGGTCGTCGCCGCTCGTCTCGCGAAGCCTGACGTCGTCATCGTGCTCGAAGGCCCGCCGGCCGACGATCTGCCTGGCCTCGCCCCGCATGGCGAGATGCAAGGTGCCCTCGGTGGCGGCGTGCAGGTGCGCGCCTACGATCCGACAGCCATCATGAATCCCCGTCTCGTCGATCTGACCCTCGAGGTGGCGGCGGCGAAAGGCATCCCTTGCCAGCTCGCGGTCCGTCGCACGGGCGGCACCGATGCGCGTTCTTTCCAGGTCCACGAATTGGGCGTCCCGGTCATCGTGCTCGGCGTCCCCGCACGCTATATCCATACGCACAACGCCGTCATCGACCTCGCCGACCTCCAGGCGTGCGTCGACCTTTCCGTGGCGCTGGTCCGCCGTCTCGACGCGAAGACTGTGAAGAGCCTGACCCAGTATCTGTGAGTGGCATTTCCTGTCGCCTCAAGGTGAAGGCCGTTCCGGGCGCCTCGCGTTCCGAGATCGTGGGTCGCTTAGGTGAGGCCCTTAAGGTCCGCGTGGCCGCCCCGCCCGAAGGGGGCAAGGCGAACCGTGAGATCCTGGAGCTGCTCGCTGAGAAGCTCGGGCTGCCGGCCGCCGGTGTGACGCTGGTCTCGGGGGCGGCTTCGGCCGCGAAGGTCGTTGCGCTCCGGGGTGTCACGGCCGAACAGGCTTGGGCGCGTCTTCTGGCCTGAGTCTGCACAATCCGCTTGAGAGGGGAGGGGGCTCCGCTGACAGTAGGTCCATGTGCGCGGACAAGAAACCTGCCTCGGCTTCCGGCAAGGAAGGCTTCGAGGCCGAACTCAAGAAGCTCGAGCAGCTCGTCGAGTCCCTCGAGTCCGGCGATGTCTCGCTCGACGAGCTCGTCGCGAAATATGAGGAAGGCATGCGCCTCCTGAAGTCCTGCCAGAAGT
>CANCHK010000037.1 GCA_947377865.1 Opitutia bacterium
GGCCGACCGGATCGAGCTTCGCGGCTTCGGCATCGTTCCAGAGGTGAGAGACGTACTTGTAGTTGGACATGTTTGTTACGTGGAAAGGGAGGGTGTTGAGTAAGGGGTTTTATGACTTCTTTAAACCATTAAACTTGGCTTGGGCGGCAGCCCAGGCGGACGTGGGATTGGGTTTGTAAGTCACTACCTCAAAGGAGTTTCGGACAACCTTGCGGAGTTCGTCGAGGTTCTTGAGCTCCTTCATGGCGATGGCTTGGACGAGAATGTTGCCGGCAGCCGTGGCTTCGACCGGTCCGGCGATGACGGTGCGGCCCGTGGCGTCAGCCGTGGCCTGGTTGAGCAAGGCGTTGCGGCAGCCGCCGCCGACGATGTGCAGGCGCTTCAGCGTGCGACCGGTGAGCTTTTCCATGCCGTCCATCTCGACGCGATAAAGAAGAGCCAGCGACTCCAGCACGCAGCGGGCGATCTCGCCGTGCGTCTTCGGCACAGGCTGCTTGGTCTCACGGCAGAAAGCCTGGACCTTCGCGACCATGTCGCCGCGCTTGGCGAAACGAACGTCGTCTGGGCGGATGAACGAGCGGAGCGAAGGGGCCTTGAGTGCGAGCTTCACGATCTCTCCGTAGTCGGAGACTTCGCCTTTCTCCATCCATTCCCGCCGGCATTCCTGGAGCACCCAGAGTCCGACGAGATTCTTGAGGAAGCGCGAGGTGCCGCCAAAACCGACTTCGTTTGTGTACTTCGCCTTACGTACGGTCTCGTTGACGAGCGGCTTGGGCAACTCGAGGCCGAGCAGAGACCAGGTGCCGGAGGAAAGGTAGGCCCAATCGTCGCCCTTGGTGGCGGGGACGGCGGCGACGGCGGCGGCGGTGTCGTGTGCGCAGGTCGTGACAACTTCGGCTTTTCCGAGGCCAGTTTCTTTGGCGAGGTACGGCAGCATCTTGCCGAGCTTCACGCCGGGGGCGACCGGCTTGGGGAAAATATGCTTCGGTATGCCGAGCTTCTTCAGCACCGGCCACGCCCAATCGCGCTTGCGGGTATCCCAGCACTGGCTGCCGGAGATCAAGGTCTCTTCGGCACGGGCCTTGCCCGTCAGGAGCCAGGTGATGTAGTCCCCGATCAGCAAGAACTTATCCGCGAACTGGAGCATCTCCGGGCGATTCTCGGCGTCGTCGAACAACTGGTAGAGCGTGTTGATCGAGATCGAAGCGATGCCGGTGCCTTCGAAGATCTCCTTCTGAGAGAAGCGACGCATCGCCAGTTCGTAGGACTTGAAGCTACGTTCATCGCGATAGGTGAACGGCAGCGAGAGTAAGGGGCCATCTCCCTTGAGCAGGACGTAGTCGACGCCCCAGGAATCGCAGGCGATGGACTTGATCGGGCCGAGCTTGGCTCCCTTGGCGAGGCCGATGCGGATTTCGCGGAAGATGCGGATAATGTCCCAGCGGAGCGTGCCGTTTGCAGTGATGGCGCCGTTGGAGAAACGGTGGATCTCCTTCATGGTGAACTTTCCGGCCTTGAGCTGGCCGAGGATGACGCGCCCGGATTCGGCTCCGAGGTCGATGGCGAGGTAATTGGACATGGTCAAAGGGGGGCAGGGGAGGGGGTGAAAGGTCACATTCCGAGCATCTTCTGGCGATAATGCTCATCGGGGCGACCGGCGATGCGTTCGCACTGGGCGGCGGTCAGGAAGACCGGACCACCCATGGCGGCGGCACCGACAAAGATCTCGGCGGCTTTCTCGGCCATCAGCAGCGAACCCAGCACGGCCTTGGGGGAGGAACCAACGGCGATAATACCGTGGTTCTGAAGAAGGATGATTTTCGGGTCGCGGCCGGTGCGTTTGACGAAGGACACGACTTCGCGGCGGATGGCCTGAGAAAGACCGAGACCAGGTTCGGCGTAGGGCACAAAGACAGACTCCACGCCGCACATCACAATCTCGTCAGGGCAGGCGCGTTTCTCGGCGAAGTCACGGGCTCGCGGTGAACAGAGGATCTGGTTCACCGCGATCGCATGGACGTGGCCGACGCAGCGTACGCCGGGTAGTGTGAGCAGGTAGGCGTGGAAGAGAGCTTCGATCGAAGGCTTCTTGGAAGCCGGATCAACGCGGGCGGCGAGCAAGGCCTGGTCGACCTCGACATCCGTCGCCGCAGTGGCGTCTAATAAAGGAAGCAGATGACCGAAGGCGCATTGGGTGACGTCGGTTTCTTTGAGCGATGCGAGATTGGAACCCGATGCCTTGACCGCGAAGGTGTCATCATCGAGACGCACCGAAGTGTTACCTTCGCCGAGGATGGCCATGCGCAGGCGGTCTCCGCCCAACTGATGGGACAGTTCTAGCAATGACTGGATTACTTCGGCGGACATTCCTCGGTGAGCGAGGGAGCTTAGATGGCTGTCAGGACGCGCTCAGGCAGCAGCTTGACCTTGGCTTTTTGGACCGCGGCCGCATCGGCGTCGGTCACCAAGAAGAGCGAGCTGACGTCACGGGTGACGGCGCAAGGTCCGCCGCGACCAAGCTTGACCTTGTTCATGCAGATCAGGACTTCGTCGCTGCGACGGATGACTTCGCGCTGCTGGTGGGAGATGTCGCGCTGCGAGTTCCACAGACCGTTCTCGTCGATGCCTTCGGCGCCTAGCAGGGCCACGTCGAAGTTCCAGCGGGCGACTTCTTCGAGTGTGCGGTCACCGGCGACCATCGCGTGACGGGTCAGGAAAAGACCGCCCGGGATGTAGACCTCGACACCAGGCAGGCACGAAATGAGCTGAGCAGTCGGCAAGCAGGTCGTCACGATCTGCAGATCAGGTACGCCGGCCGATGCAATGGCTTCGGCGGCGAAGAAGATCGTGGAACCCGAGTCGAGGTAGACCGTCATGCCGGCCTTGACGCGCGAGGCGGCCAGGTTGCCAATCTTACGCTTGGCTTCGGCGTCTTCGATCTTGCGGTCGTCGAGGGGCGGGAAGTTGCGGTTGAAGTCCGAGAGCGCTCCGCCATGTGTACGGGTGATGCGACGCTGGTTCTCGAGTTCGGTCAAATCGCGGCGAGCCGTCGCCTCGGAGACGTTGAACTGTTTGCAGATCTCCAGAACGGGGACGTACCCGACCTTGGAGAGAAGTTTGGCAATGGCCTCGCGGCGTGCTTCAATGATGTGTCGGGCTACTTTCATAAAGTCGGAGCTAGATAGGTTAGGGGAAATTCCGTTATGAGCGTTCCCAATCGAGCAATCAATAACTCAATTCCATACGATTGCCTTCCGGCTCTATATTTCGCACAATATACATTATGTCTAATTGAGTAATGAACAATGATAACAACCTTTAAATACGTTAAAATGGTTTTATCTTGGGTTAAAATAACCCTTTCTTATCTTTTCGTACATAACCCCATGAACGCCCCCATTCGCTCATATTGCCTTTATGGGCTAACCTGGGCGCTGATTTCAACGGGTTTTGTTGGGTGCAGCACGACCACCCAGCCGGAAACGAGGCCGGTCGTGGTGGAGCCGAAGTTCACGGGTCTGGTCATCGAGCAAGGTCCGGGGTCCCACGGATCCGAGCCGCGCAAGGAACCGGTGACCTGCCTTATCCTCCACCATACCGCGGGCTCCCTGCCCTCCTCCTTGGACATCCTCCAAGGCAATAACCCTAAGCATAAGGTTGGGGTCCACTACCTGGTCACCGACGAACCTAAGCCTCGGGTCATCCGCATGGTTCCGGAGAACTTGGCTGCTTACCACGCCGGCAAGAGCGGTTGGGGTAAGCTGACCAACCTCAATCAGAATTCGATCGGTATCGAGATCATCAATTACGATGGCAACGTGTATCCGTATTCCGAGGCTCAGGCGGCGATCCTGTTTTCACTCTGCGACGAAATTATCCGTCGTCATGACATCAAGCCATGGAACGTGTTGGCCCATTCCGATATCGCGGTGGGACGTAAGGTCGACCCGGGCTCGAAGTTTCCTTGGGCTAAACTGGCATCTCTCGGTATCGGGGCATGGCCATTACCCAATGAGGTCGCCGAAAATCTTTCAAAGAAATGTAAACTAGCCCCCAACTATGTCCGCAGCTTGCTGATGGCCTACGGGTATGTCCTCGAACCCGGCGACGCCGGACTCAAGCTCGGCGTCGAAGCCTTTCAGCGTCACTTCCGTCCGGCCAAGGTCGATGGACTGGTCGACAACGAGACCGTCGCTACCCTCGAGGCCCTGCTCCGCCGTTATCAGCCCAAGTCTTTCCGCGAAGCGAGGTTCAAGCCTTGAGCTGCACGCCGAAGAACCTCAGCACCTTATTGGCGTAACCGCGCAACAGGTCGCGTTCGGGATAGCCGAGTTTGTCCAGGTAGATGGCGTAGAAGACCATGCTGGCCAGGCCGGCGACACCCATCGAGACGATGAGGTTTAGCTTCTCCGTGATTTGTCCTGTCATGATGGTGTGCAGGAAAAAGTAGCCCTTGAAGGAGATGACCGCAAGGATGACGGACCCAATGATCACCTGGATGGCCGGCTTGAGCAGGCTCTCGGTGAGGAACTCAGGGGCGTGCTTCTTGAGGTAATGGCGAAGCACCAGGTATTGCCAGATCGTCGATATGGCGTTGGCCAAGGCGAGGCCTTCGACGCCCTTACCCATCCAGACGGCCACGAGCGAACCCATGGCGTTCACGACGAGCGCGTGGATGGCGGCGATCAGCGTGACCTTGGTCTGTCCGGCGACATTCAAGGCGCGGGTAACGATGGAGATCATTGCATAGAACGGCATGGCGATCGCGAACAGCACGAGAAGCGTGCTCGTGGCTTCGCAGTTCTTCTCGGTGAATCTGCCGTACTCGAAGAGCAGACGGACGATGGGCGTGGATAACGCAGCCAGCCCGAAGGCCGCGGCAACGTTGATCGCCAATACAAGCCGCATGCCGCGAGCGTAGTTGCGGGCCAGCGCCGGGACGTCGCGGCTGGCGAACGCAGTGGCGAGGGCCGGGAAGATGACGACGGCGATCGAAGCTGAGAAAAGTCCGATGGGCAGTTCGACAATGCGATTGGCGATGTAGTAGTACATCAGGCCGGCGTCACTGACGTTGTAGGCGATCCCACGTGAGATGAGTACGTTCACCTGCTGCACGCCGGCGCCAATTGCGGCGGGCAGGAACGCGATGCTCAAGGTCTTCCATGCAGTCTCGTCCGAATGTGTCAGGCGCGAAGTCCAGCCTTCCTGGCGCAGGCCCCATAATGGTATCAGCAACTGGAACGCACCCCCGACCAGCGCGCCGACGCAGAGCCAGACGGCCTTGCCCATGTCAGTCGTGGCAAGGTTGTCACCGAATACGCCGAGACCGACGATCATGCAAAGGTTGAGTACGCCTGAGGCGATCTCGGCCAGGCCGAAACGTCCGCTCAGGTTAACCGCCGACGTGAATAGCGCCGCGACACAGATCAACGGCATATAAGGCATGCAGATCGCGGTCAGGATGGCTGCCGAGCTGTCGACAGGACGGATCAGCGCCCAGAGTAAGGCTGACCCAATACCGAGCATCGTCAGTCCGATCATCCACGGGAAGACCTTCCGGAGGACGAAGTTCAAGAAGCCAAAAGCGGCGGGCTTGCCGTCCTTGACGGATTTATCGGCGAGCACCGGGACAATGGCCGCGGTCAAGGCACCCTCGCCCAGCAGTCGACGGAACAGGTTCGGAATCTGGAACGCTAAGATGAATGCCGAACCGATGGCCGAAGCTCCGAAGATGGCCGCAGTCAGTTGGTCGCGGAACAGGCCGAGCACGCGCGAGACCATCGTCCAGGAGGCGGTCTTCGCCATGGCCTGGTACTGGCGCGTCTGCTCGGTCATGGCCTCAGGGCTGGATGGCGCGCATGCCTTCTTCGAGCACGGCACGAAGCGCCGGAATCAGGTCGGAGCGCGGCACTTCGGCCTCGGAGCGGTCGGCCAGGCTGCGGACCTTGGCGACGCCCTTGGCGACTTCGCTGCCACCGTAGACGAGCGCGTACTTCGAGCCAGCGACTTCGGCGGACTGGATGAGCTTGGGGAACTTGCCGTCCTTCAGGTTGTACTCCACGCGGAAACCGGCGCGACGCAGGTTCGCGATGTCTTCAAGCGCAGCGTTACGGGCGTCATCACCGAGGATCATGACATAGAAGTCAGGCCCATCGGCGTATGCCGGGATGAGCTTCTTGAGTTCAAGGAGGTCACGCAAAGTGACGTCCCCCATGCCGAAACCGACGGCCGGTAGGTCAGGTCCGCCAAGCTTTTTGACCAAGGCGTCATAGCGACCTCCGCCGGCGAGCGCGCGGGCTTCGCCGCCCGTCTCAAAGGCCTCGAACACGAATCCGGTGTAATAGGCCAGGCCACGGACGATGGTAAGGTCGATGGCGACACATTCGCCAAAGCCCATGGTGGTGAGCGTGCCGAGGAGATGCTTCCACTCGGCGAGGCGCTCGGTCATTGAAGCGTCGCCAGCGGCGAGTTTCTCGAGGTCAGCTAAGGATTTCGTGTTGGCGAAAGCGCGGGCGGCTTCGAGGGTCTTGACTGGATCCACCGATGTGCCGGCCAGGGCCGCGGTCATCGCATCTAGCAGGTCCTTGGGGGCGCCGCGTTCGAGTTTGTCGACGACGCCGAGCACGGCGACGGCCTGGGCTTCCGGCACGCCGAGGCTGGCGAGGTAACGGAACCAGAGCGTGCGGTCAGAGACGCGGACACGGAAATCCTGCTGGGTCAGGCCGAAGCCCAGTAGGCAATCGGCGCAGAGCGCGATGATCTCGGCATCTGCCGCCGGGCCGGCTTCGCCGAGCAAGTCGGCGTTGAGCTGATAGAAAGCGCGTAGACGGCCCTTCTGGGGCTTCTCGTAGCGGTAGTTCTCTCCGATCGCGAACCACCGGATCGGCTTGGGCATGCCATTCGCCTTGGCCCCGACCATGCGGGCGAGCGACGGCGTCATCTCCGGGCGCAGACTGACCTTGCGGCCGCCCTTATCCTCGAAGTTAAAGAGCTGGCGGACGATTTCCTCGCCCGACTTCTCGGTGAAGAGTTCCAGTGGCTCGAGCACCGGAGACTCCCATTCGCGGAAGCCATAACGGCGGCAGGCACGGCGCCAGACGTCCATGACGTGTCCAAGGACAGCGCGGTCTTCTGGATAGAACTCCCGGAAACCGGGGAGCGTTCGAATGTCGGACATTGCGAAGCGGAATTACTGAGCGGGCTTCTCGACGTCGTACGACTTTAACTTGGCTTTAAGCTCCTTACCGGCCTTGAACTTAATCACTGCACGCTTCGGAATGACTACATCTGTCTCCGGGCGATTCGGATTACGTCCGATACGGCTTTTGCGGACCTGTACCTGGAAGACGCCGAAGTTGCGGAGCTCGACATCACGACCTGCCAGCAGTGCTTCGCTGATGGCATCGAGGGTCATCTGGACCGAGTCGCGGATATGCTTTTGGGGGTAGCCCTTGTCCGTGAAAATCTTGAGGACGATGTCGCGCTTAGTGAGGTTGTTGGACATGACGTTGCGTAAGTGTTGATAGACAAAGGCATGGGTAAGCGGTCGTGGCAATACCGCACCCGAAAAACCTTACTCCAGGTTCTGGACCTGTTCCCGGATGCGTTCGATCTCGGTTTTCGCCTCCAAAACCAGCTTGGTCGTGGCGATTTCCGAGGCCTTGCTGCCGATAGTGTTCACTTCGCGCAGGAGTTCTTGGATGAGAAAATCGAGTTTTCTGCCCCCATTGGGTTGTCCGAGCTCGGTCGAAAACTGAGCAACATGACTTCTAAGGCGCACAATCTCCTCGGTGATGTCCGAACGATCGGCGAACAGCGCGAGTTCCTTCAAGACGCGTTCATCGGTCACATCCAGGTTCAGCCCGGCCTCCTTGAGGCGCTTGAGCATTGCGTCACGGTGGCGGATCGGCGCGACCTTCTCGGCCTGCTCCATCCCGGCTACCATCTCGGACATTTTGGCGAGACGCTGATTCAAGTCTTTGGCCAAGGCAGCCCCTTCGGCTTGGCGCATGACGACGAGATTCTTCAGGGCTTCCTCGAAAGCGCTAAGAACGGCCGCCTCGGCTTCGATGAAGTCAGGCAGGACGACGGACGGACGACGGCTGTTCTCGGCGAGACGCAGCAAGAGTTCAGCGTCGGCCGAAAACTTTACGCCGCAACGGGTCGCGAGCTTTGAAAGTTCGTCCAAGTTTGCGGCGACGGCGTCGGCATCCCAGTGACGCTGAGTCGTTGATGCGGCGGACTGCGTGACGCGGGCTGTGACCTTACCACGCTGCAGTCGGGTGCGAATCCAAGCGGAAGCCGCAGATTCAAGTGCCGGCCAGGCGTCCGGACCGAAGACGGAGACTTGCAGGTTCTTCTGGTTGACCGTGGCGATCTCGACCGAAAGGCGTACGCCGGGGAGGTTGATCTCGGCCCGGCCGAAGCCCGTCATCGAGGAAGCGGCCATGTTCAGAGCTTAATTTCGGTGCCCATGGCGCGGGCAGCACTCCACACATCCTTGTCGCCGCGACCGGATAGATTGATGATCACCACCTGCTCCTTTGGAAGCGAGGCGGCGAGCTTCACGCCATGGGCGATGGCGTGACTAGACTCAAGGGCCGGAATGATACCTTCAGTGCGAGAAAGCATTTGGAAAGCGTCGAGGCACTCGGTGTCGGTCGCGTAGCCGAACTCCAGCCGACCCTTCTCACGATAATAAGAATGCTCTGGTCCGACGGCGGCATAATCGAGGCCGGCGGAAACGGAATGAGTGCCTTCGATCTGTCCCTCTCCGTCCATCAAGATGTTCGTCATGCAGCCTTGCAGGACGCCGAGACGTCCGCCCGCGAAACGCGCGGCGTGTTCTCCTTTGCTGATGCCACGTCCACCGGCTTCGACGCCGATGAGGCGGACGCCAGGTTCGTCGAGGAATTCAAAGAAAGCACCAATGGCGTTGGAACCTCCGCCGACGCAGGCGACAATAGCGTCAGGTAGGCGGCCTTCGGCACGCAGAATCTGCTGCTTGGATTCGATGGAGATGATACGATGGAAATCGCGGACCATCATCGGATATGGGTGCGAACCATAGGCTGTTCCCAGGATGTAATGGGTCTCGCGGACGTTGGTGACCCAGTCGCGCATGGCCTCGTTGACGGCCTCTTTGAGTGTGCGCTGGCCGGCTTCGACACCACGGACCTCGGCGCCCATGAGACGCATGCGGTAAACGTTGAGGGCTTGGCGTTCCATGTCCGTCGCGCCCATGTAGATGACGCACTTAAGGCCGAAGCGGGCGCAGACGGCGGCGGTCGCGGTACCGTGCTGACCTGCGCCGGTCTCGGCGATGATGCGCTTCTTGCCCATGCGGATGGCGAGCAAGGCCTGACCGATGACGTTATTGATCTTATGGGCTCCGGTGTGGAGCATGTCCTCGCGTTTGAGGTAGATGCGGGCACCGCCGACGTGCTTGGTCAGCGATTCGGCGTGATACAGCCCGGTCGGACGGCCGGCGTAGTCGCGCAACATGTCGGCGAAAGCCTGCTGGTAGGCGGGGTCTCGACGGGCTTCGTCGTAGGCCTTCGTCAGGTCCAGCAACGGCGTCATCAGCGTCTCCGGCACATACATGCCGCCGAACTGACCGAAACGGCCGCGGGCATCCGGGACGCGGAAGCGAGGTTCGGTGGTCGGGATAAGGCTGGAGGCCGACATGGTCGTGATGGCCTGCATAAAGCGGGAACGCCCTCCAAGGGCAAGCGACAAGGGCTTTTAACGGCTTTCCTTGCCCCGACGAGGACGGAAGCCTAATGGTCGCACATGCTTCGTTTCGCCTTCGGCCTGTGGCTGCTTTCCTCTCTGCCCGCTTTTGCGGCCAGTGAAACGCGTACCCCAGAGGAAGTTCGCGCTGACTTCACCTACAGCCGTGCACTCGTCACCGGCACCGTCGAGGGCGTCACGGAATATCTTCCCGTCAGTTCTACCGGGCACATGATTATCAGCGACCGCCTTCTGGGAGTTCCTAATGACCCTCTTGTCGCCGTGTCCGGCCTGTCCGACCGCAAAGGTCGTGCTGTCTCCCTCGAGCGTGTCGCGGACGATTACATCGTCATCATCCAGCTCGGCGCGATCCTCGCGGTCTTCGTGGCGTTCTTCGGCCGCATCCGCGGCCTGGTGGTCGGCCTTTGCCGCTGGGAATCGAAATCCGTGACCTTGACCTCATCCATCCTTGTGGCGTTCGTGCCCGCGGCCTTGCTCGGCTTTCTCTTCAAGGATGCCATCACGGCTTATCTCTTCTCGGTTGAAGTCGTCGCCGCCGCCCTGCTTGTCGGCGGGCTCGTGATCCTTGTCACTGAACATGTCCTGCCGAAATCGCATGTCGCCACTGGCGACGAAGTCGCCTCGATCGACTGGCGCTCGGCCCTGACGGTCGGCCTCTGCCAGTGCTTCGCCTTAATACCAGGCACGAGCCGTTCACTGGCGACGATCCTCGGCGGACGCTTGGCCGGGCTTTCCCACGCCGCCGCCACCGAATTTTCCTTCCTGGTCGGCCTGCTCACCCTTAGCGCCGCCTCCGTTTATAAGATGTGGTCGCTCGGCCCTGCCCTCACCCAGGTTTACCCTGCCGGCCCGGCGAGCGTCGGGCTGCTCGTTGCCGCCATCACTGCTTTCGTGTCGGTAAAGTGGCTCGTGGGCTATGTCTCACGCAATGGCCTAGGCGTGTTCGCCTGGTATCGCATCGCCTTAGGCGGTGCGATACTGGCGATTCTCGCTCTGAAGTGAGCCTGGCTTAAGCGCCCAGCTCGAAGCCCTTACGGTATTCGCGACGGACGTAGGCGTTGGCACCTTTGTCGTTCGTGACTTCCATTTTAGCGCCGTCCCAGAGCAGTTTGCGGTCCGGGAAGCGGGAAGCGAGGTTACCCATGAGCACCATCTCGGAGAGCGGACCAGAGTAATCGAAGTTCGAAGAAGCCGCGATGCCGCCCTTACAGGCGCGGATCCAATCCTTCTCGTGCCCGGAGGAATTGCCAGGAATGCGAGGAATCGTCTTTTCCATCTTCTTGGCGACTTCGCGTAGTTCCAAGTTGAGGATGCGCGGGTTGAGTCCATAACAGCCACAGACAAGCTTGCCTTTGTCTCCGATGAAGAGACAGCCGCCGTTGGGGTCGCCGAACGGCATGTCTTCTTCAAGTTCATCCGGACGCTGGGGCATCAGGCCGCCATCCCACCAGGTCAGGGTCACCGGAGGCATGTCACCGCGAGCCGGGAACTTGAAGCGGACGATCGAGGAGCGCGGGTAAGACTCGTGCTTACCGGAGGTTTTTTTGCCGAAAGTTTCATAGACCGTGGACACATTGCCTTCGACGCTTTCGGGGTAGCGAAGGTTGAGCGCCATGAAAGCGGGATCGATGATGTGGCAGCCCATGTCGCCGAGCGAGCCGGTGCCAAAGTCGCACCAGGCGCGCCATTTGCCAGGGTGGTAAGAGGCGTGGTAAGGCCGGAAAGCCGCGGGTCCGCACCACTGATTCCAATCCATACCTTCCGGCGCGTTCTGCGACTCGCTCGGGCGGTCCATCTCGAGGCTCTGGGGCCAGATCGGGCGGTTGGTCCAGGTGTGGACTTCGCGGACCTTGCCGATGAGTCCGGCGGCGATCCATTCGGTGACCTGGCGGATGCCTTCGCCCGAGTGACCTTGATTGCCCATCTGGGTCGTGACTTTATATTTGTGGGCCGACTCGGTGAGGATGCGGGCCTCGAAGACGGAGTGGGAGATCGGCTTCTGCACGTAGACGTGCTTGCCGCGTCGCATACATTCCATCGCGATATAGGCGTGGGAATGGTCAGGCGTGGCGATGATGACCGCGTCAATGTCCTTCTGCTCGTCGAGCATCTTGCGGAAATCAGTGTACAGCGCAGCCTTCGGTTGCTGCTTGATCGTGCCCCCGCAGCGACCGAGGTCCAGGTCGCAGAGCGCGACGATGTTCTCGTCCGAAGAATTGCGGACGTTGCTCGCGCCGACGCCGCCGAAGCCGATCGCGGCGACATTGAGCTTCTCGTTCGGCGAAATCGTGCGGGCGGCGGAATTGAGCCAAGGACGGGTCACCGCGAAGGCGGCGGCGGCCATGCCGGTGTTACGTAGGAAAGACCGACGATTGAGCTGGGGTGTCATGGGGTTGGGGTAAGGTGTTACTATGACCCCGCGGCGGAGTCACAAGTTCCATGCTCACCGGGCTGTCGGGCTATTACGACGGAACTACCAGCAACGGCGACAACGGCTGACTTCCTAGGTCGGGGGTATGGCCGATGACCAGCCAGCGATGTGAATAGGTTCGGCGGTCAGCCCTTCACCACCGCCTATCTCGCTGTCTGCATGAATCTTATGACGGCCCCACCCTACTCTGGCCGGCCGAAGTTTCGTTTGACTATGCTGTGAATAAACTGTTCATAAAAGGAAACCACCACGACCCTGATGTTTAAGCGCTTCCCCGGGCTATTCACTCAAGCCATTGGCATCGACCTTGGCACGGCCAACACGCTTGTCTTCCTCAAGGATCGCGGCGTTGTCCTTCGCGAACCCAGCGTGGTCGCCATCCGCACCAGCACGCGTAAGCCCATCGCCGTCGGCAATGAAGCACGAATGATGCTCGGTCGCACCCCTGGAGACATTCAGGCCCTTCGTCCAATGAAGGACGGCGTCATCGCCGACTTTGAGATTAGCGAGCACATGCTCCGCTACTTCATCGGTAAGGTCGCGCGCAAATCGCTCTTCACTAACCTTACCGTCGTTGTGGCCGTCCCTTACGGCATCACCGCCGTCGAGCGCCGCGCCGTCATGGACTCGGCCTATCGCGCTGGTGCCGACGATGTCATCACCATTCCGGAGCCCGTCGCTTCGGCAATCGGTGTCGGACTCCCTGTCGAAGAGCCCACCGGCTCGATGATCGTCGACATCGGCGGCGGCACGACCGAGGTCGCGGTCCTTTCATTGGGTGGTATCGTCCACGCCCGCTCCATCCGCGTCGGCGGCGACGAGTTCGACATGTCGATCATCAAGTACATCCGCAACTCGTACAACCTGATCATCGGCGAACGCACCGCGGAAGAGATCAAGATCAAGATCGGCTCGGCCTACGCGCTCGAGCAGGAACTCACCTTTGAAGTTAAGGGACGCGATAATGTCACTGGCTTGCCCCGCCAATTGCACCTCACCTCCCAGGAGGTTCGCGAAGCTATGGCCGATAATATCAACCTCATTATTGAGGCGATCAAAGGCTCATTGGAACGTATCCCGCCCGAACTTTCCGCCGACCTTGTCGATCGCGGCATTGTCCTCGCCGGTGGCGGCTCGCTCATCCGTAAGATTGACCGTGCCATATCCGAAGCCACTGGTTTACCCGTCTTCGTCGCCGAAGACCCTCTCTGTGCCGTTGTCAACGGTACCGGCAAAATCCTTGCGAACTCCTCCCGCTGGAGCGGCCGAGACTAAGCCCCGCTCGCGGGCCAACCCGCCATGGACCAGAACCGACAAGGCGCTCGCGCTTCCTACGTTGCCCTTTCGATCTTTGTGGCGGTGTGGATTCTGCTGCCTAGTGCCGTCCGGCGATTGAACCGAGAGGCATTCGTGGAATTCCAGGCTCCTGCCTTACACCTACTTGGCAAGTCGCGTGACCTTGCCACGTTCTGGGAAAAGAAGAGTCGTAGCGTCGAGGAGATGTCGGCTGCCGGCCGCGACCTTGCCCGCATTAACGCTGCCCTCGAGATCAAGGTCAACGCCTTGGAGGACCTTCGTCGCGAGAACGTCAGGCTTCGCGAGATCACGCGCTACAACGTGCCAGCGGAGTATATGTCAGTCGTCGCACGTGTCGCCACTCGTGACAGCTCTTCCTGGTGGCAACGCATCGTAATTCGCAAAGGACGCAACGATGGCATTCGTCCGGGAGCCCCTGTCGTCTTCGGCAACACCGTCGTCGGTCGCGTCACCGCTGTACACCTCACCACCAGCGAGGTGGATCTTGTCACGAGCCCTGGCTTCCGCTGCACGGGATACCTCGAAGGCGATGACCAGAATCACATCGTGCTCATCAACGGCGTCGCTGCCAACTCGCTAGGTACGGCCAAGGCGAGGGTCAGCGTCATTCCTCGCGACTACTCGATGCCCGCCGGACAGCAGGCGCGTGTCTTTACCACGGGCATGGGCGGCGTCTTTCCCAGTCGCTTGATGCTGGGCTATCTCGATGGTGGCACCTACGCGACCCAGGTCGGAAACTTCAAGGAGAGCCTACTCATTCCTTCGCGGGACCTCTACAACCTGCAGGAAGTCTCTGTCCTCGTCCCCTTGCATCAGAATCCGGGCGAAGCCCTCATGCAGGGCGACCAATTCCAGTGACCATGGGCTGGGCGTGGCTAATCCTATTACTTGCGACCTACCCATGGTTGCTCGGAGCTGACCTCGCCACTGATGCCATGGCCTCGTCGTCTCTCGTTTTCTTCGTCTCCGGCACCTGCCTGATCGCACCCTGTCGTCGTCTCCGACGCTGGCAGGCCATCCTTCTGGCCGCGTCTTTGGGATTCCTCTTCGAGGCCCGACGTCCCATCCCCGATGGCGCCCTCGCGCTGACCTTGGTGGCGGCCTCGATCTTCCTGTCATCGAATCGTCCGCTGCTCCGCAACACTCCGAGCATGCTTCGCGCGGCCGCCGTCGTCAACCTGGGTGCCTGCCTGGTATGGTTCATCAGCGCGGCCTATGTCGCGCCAGCGCCCGCCCTAGATTTGGGCTGGCACCTCGCCCTGCAACTCCTCTTGGCCGGCCTGGTCGGAACGGCCGGGCTCATCCCTATCGCCCTAACGCAAAACGCGGCCATGGATCGATTGGGCGTACCTCCTGCCGCTGAGTCGCCATGAACGAATCATCTGATAACCGGGTGCTTCCGTCGACCCCGGTCGAGAGGCTACGCCTTTTTGGGGTATTCTTTTTTTTCCTCGCCGGCTTCCTCTATGTCGTCGGCGGCCTGGCATATCGGCAGCTTATTCAGTCTAACGACCTGAAGGAACAGTCTGATACGCAGAGCCGACGGGTCGTGCTCAAGCCTCCAGCGCGCGGTCGCATCTATGATCGCAATGGTTTCCC
This sequence comes from Opitutia bacterium, assembly GCA_947377865.1. Classification (GTDB taxonomy): domain Bacteria; phylum Verrucomicrobiota; class Verrucomicrobiia; order Opitutales; family UBA953; genus UBA953. Next base: position 15,101 of record CANCHK010000037.1, read on the forward strand.
CTTGGTCGACAATCGAGCTCGCTGGAGCGTCAAGGCCGACCTCGCCTCTTTACAGAAAGAATTTCGTGCCGAGTATCTGCGGCTGCTGTCCGCCGAGCGGGCCAGGGAGGCCGTCAGCACCGACCGCGAGAAGATCATGGAAGACGCCCGCGTGCGCGTACTCCAGGGGTGGCTCAATAAGGTCTGGTTCGTTATCGATGAGACGAATCGCAACACCAAAGGTCGCAAGCCACTGACGAAACTGACCACGGTCACGGCACCGACCGAACGCCAGGTGAATATTGATGACCTGCGCAAACATCTACGCGAACGTCGCGCCTTGCCTTTTACGCTCGTAAACGACCTCGCTTTCCCTGGTACTGGTCAGGCCCTTACTTCGGAGGATGGCGTTAAGTCAGTCGCCCGTTTCATCGAGCAATTTCCTGTCGAAGGCCCAATTCGACTCGAGCAGGACATCGTCCGTACGTATCCTTTTGGAGTCATGGCGTCACATGTGCTAGGATACGTCAAGGACACCGACGCCTTGCCGGCGAATGTCGACGACATTTCCGAGGTGCGCGTCGAATCGATGCAGAAGCTGCACTACACGGGCAAGACCGGCGCGGCTGGCGTTGAACTCAGCTATGATCATGTCCTCAGCGGACGTAGCGGCTGGGAGCTCTGGTCGAAGACTTCCTCCGGTTACAATCAGACACGTCTGAAATACAGCGAACCAGAGCAAGGCGGCAACGTCCTGCTTTCCTTAGACTATCGGATACAGCAAGCCGCGGAAAGTGGCTTGGCCAACCTCAAGGATCCCCAAGGCAATCTTCTGCCGGCAGCCGCGGTGATGCTCGACGTCCACACCGGCGAAATCCTTGCCCTTGCTAGCCAACCTTCTTTCGATCCGAATCGGTTGGCCGACCGGGTCTCTTCGAAGTACTATGAGGAGGTCGAGAAATTAGGCGGGTGGCTCAATCGGGCCACCCAGGGTCTTTATGCCCCCGGGTCGACCTTCAAGGTGATCACCGCTACCGCTGGCATGCGTAAGAAGGTTGTTGATTGGGACGATGCCCTCGAATGCGGTGCCTTCTTTCGGGTCGGCAACCGTGACTATCCTGAGCATGAGCCTGTGGGCTTTGGCGAAGTGAACTTGGATAAGATGCTCGCGGTCTCATGTAACGTCTGGAATTACCAGGTCGGCCTACGCACGGGTATCGACGCGCTCGCTGCCGAAGCTAGACGTTTCGGACTAGATACGCCCCTCTTGCAGACCGTCAGCGATGTTGAGACGGGTGGCCTGCCGATGACCGAACTCCCTTTCGCCGCCAATCGCGGGCTCGTCGTCCCGGATCGCGAGTACAAGCTGCGTATCGGCGCTGGGACCTGGAACGATGGCGACACGGCGAATCTTTCCATCGGTCAGGGTTATCTTCTGACCACCCCGCTACACATGGCTTGCGTGGCTGCCTCTATTGCTCGTGGAGAAACACGCACGGTGCCGTCCATCATCCATTCCGTGGAGCGAAATGGTCGTCACCTCGGAGCCCAACCCATCGGTCTCAATCCCGATCAGCTCGAAGCCTTGCGCGGTGGCATGGTGCGCTGCGTAGAGGAAGGTACCGCCCGCGTCGCACGCATCCAAGGTCTGCCTTATGCTGGCAAGACTGGTACCGCCGAATATTTCAAAAAAGGGGAAAAGGCCCATCTGGCGTGGATGATCGGCTACGCTCCAGCCGAAAACCCGGTCGTTGCTTTCGCTGTGCTGGTCGAAGGGCAGACGGATACAAACACTTGGGGCGGCAAGACGGCAGGACCAGTAGCTAAAGCGATGTTGGAGGCTTGGGCCGGGACAGCCGAGACCACGAAGGCAGCCCGTTAATCCCTAATGAGGACCCTAGTTCCTACCGAGACGGCTTCAAATAGACGGATTACGTCCGAGTCTGAAAGAAGGACGCAACCGTGGCTATTGGGTTGTCCGAGCCTGTCGAATTGGTTCGTGCCGTGAATATAGACGAAACGGCGTCTCGTATCGACGACCTTACCGTCTGGCGCGACCCCTTGGTTATGACCAAACTCCAGTCCATCTAGCCAGAGGATCCGCGAGGTGATGAGATTGTCCTCAGGCGTAGGCCATTCGGAGGAGAGCTTGCCGGTTGCTTGGCGGGCCTTGAAGACCATGCCAGCTGCGGCGCCAGCCCCGAATTTCTCGCAGACTTGATGGAGTCCATCGGGCGTTTGCTGGGAATCCTGGACGCAGCCACGGCCAGCCCGGGCGGTGCTAACGACGTATGTTTCGCATCGCTGGCCAATGAAATGCCATAGTTTTTGCTGGTCAATCGACACAACGATGCAATCTTCCGCTGAAGGCAGACCCAGCCCTTTCAGGCGTTCGGTCACCTCCTTCTTCAAACCTAACTCGAACTCAGAACATGGCATATCGTATCGGCATCGTGGGCGTGACAGGCGCGGTGGGTCAAGAACTGCTGGCGCTCATGGCCAAGCGGAACTTC
>CANCHK010000038.1 GCA_947377865.1 Opitutia bacterium
CGGCCAAGCAGGGATGCTTGGCCCTACCTCGATGTATGCACTCAAAGGGAAACCGGAGACCGGGAATTCAGCTCTGGCCGCCGTAGGGTGGCCGAGGGGTGGGGCGTGGCTTCGCCGCGCCTTCCTGTTGCGGAGTGCGCGATGTCATCGCGCCCCTGCCTAGGGGACAAAAAGCCGCCTGGTTGGGCGGCTTGTCTTGATCCTTGTCCACGTGTCAACTTGCCCACGTGTCCCCTCGCGAGGCTTCGCCTCGCGCTCACCCCTTGCGATTCGGGCGAACGTACACGGCCTGGACGACGCCGATGTTACGGTGTTCGAAGGCGGCCTGACAGTAGCGGAAGTAGAGGCGCCACTTGCGGATGAAGCGTTCGTCGAAGCCCATGCCGCGGACTTTTTCGAGGTTCGCTTCGAAGGCCTGACACCAAGCATCGAGCGTGCGCGCGTAGTCGCGGCCGAATTCCTCGAGGCGATCTAGCTGGAAGCCGCTCTCTTGGGTCATGAGCACTCCGACGCGATTGATCGAGAGGAGGAGCGATCCGGGGAAGATGTGCTTCTGGATGAAGTCCACGCCGTCGCGGAATTGCGCGTAGCGGCTGTCCGGGCAGGTGATGTATTGGAACGCGGCGATGCCATCGGGCTTGAGCAGGCGGCCGATCGAGGCGCAGAAGGCCGGCAGGTATTTATGACCGAGGGCTTCCATCATCTCGATGGAGACGCACTTGTCGTAGAGCCCCTGGTGGTCGCGGAAATCCTCGAGTTTCACGGTGATGCGGTCCGACAGGCCGGCGGCTTGGATGCGCTCGACGGCGAGGTCGTGCTGGGCCTTAGAGATCGTGAGCGAGGTGACGCGGCAGCCGTACTTTTTGACGGCATGTAAAGCCCAGCCGCCCCAGCCGGTGCCGATCTCGATGACGTGGTCGGTCGGCTTGAGCTGCAGGAAGCGGCACAGCGCATCGTTCTTGTTCGTCTGCGCCTGTTCGAGCGAATCCGTGCCTTCCCAGCGCGCCGACGAATACATCATCGACGGGTCGAGAAAGAGTCGGAAGAAGTCGTTGGAGACGTCGTAGTGCTCCGAGATGTTGCGGCGGACGGTTTTCTTATCGTTCGGTCGTAGCAGGTGGCCGACGCGGTCAGCGATACGGAATAAGCCGACGCCAAGGGCCTTGCGGGCCGAGCCGGACATGCCGGGGGTCTGATCGATGTTCTCGATGAAGAAGCCGATGAGGGCATTGAGGTCGGGCGAATCCCATTCGCCTTCCATGTAGCCCTCGGTGAGTCCGATGTCGGCCGCGAGCATGATGCGTCGGAAGGCATTCTCGTCCGAGATCTCGATGCGCGCGCCGGCCTTGGCCTGCGGGTCGCCGAGCGTGAGCTCCGTGCCTTCGGGTAGTCGCAACGAGAGGCGGCCCTTGGAAAGCTTGGCGAGTTCTCCAAGGACGAGGCGGCGGGCGAGGGAAGGTTTAGTCATGGGGGCCGGTAAGTTCAGAGGTGGGGTGCCGTAGGTTGCGCTGATCGGGAATGTCAGCCCCTTTGCGGCGGAAGGGAAGTTTCTTCACCAGCCAGAGCCAAGCGGCGTGTAGGTGGATGAGCGTGATGACTTTGAGGATCAGCAACGGCGACTTTACGGTCAGCCAAAGTAAGCGAAGGTCAGTGAGCGGCACCTGCTTGCCCGTCCAGGCGCTGACCAGGGACTTATGGCCGTCTTCGTAATGGTCGACGGTGATTGCGAGGCGGGCTGCGGGCAGGCGGAGGGTAAACTCGAACTCGGTGTCGAGTTTCGAGAAAGGTGAGACGTAGAAGCGCTTGGGTGTGCGCAGTTGCAGGTAGGCGTCGCCATCGTAGTCCCGCTGCAGGCAGGCTTTGCCGAGGAACCACGCCTTGCGTTCACCGAAGGTGTTATGGACTTCGGCTATCCCGCAGGCGAGTTCGCCGTCCACGGTGGCCATCATGAAGACCGCGGGATTATAAGATTTCCCAAATGCACGCGGCATCGCGACCAGTGTGATTTGGGCACGGGCCGGCAGTGGCTCGCCCTGCGCCGCGACGAAGGCCCGGAAGCGTCCGTCCAACGACTGGCCTGCCACACCAAAATCCTGCGAGATGCCCTCAGGTTGGAAGAGGTCAGCAGCCGGCAGAAAATCCCGGTCGCGGAAACAGTAGGGAGAGAAGCGTCGCCCCAGCATGAAGCGTCCGCCTCGCGCGGACTCCAGGGTCGCAGCGTCTATGGACAAGGCGAAGGCGGCATGCGTGAAGTCATGACGCTTCGGCTGGAGCCGTGCGTGCATCACTTCCGCGTCGTACAGTCGGGGCATCTGTTTGCAGGGTGAAAGGAACAGGGTCGGGCGCAAGCGTGCCCTCGCCGAAACCTTGCTAAACCCTCCGGCTTGGGCATAACGGTGTCTGTGTCCCAAGATGCCTCCGGAGCCGGTCTGATCGCTCTCCTCGCCTCTGGCGGGTGCTTGCTCCTCGCGTTGAACGCCGGCCGTAAGCGTCGGCTGCTGGACGACACCCCAGTCTCGAAAGCCCTTGGGGTCTTTGTCGGCGAGGTCGAGTTGGAGGGAGTCTGCGTCCGACGCGACCCTTTCATCAGCTACTTGGCCGAAAAGCCGTGCGTCGTCTACCGCTGGTCGGTGGAGGAGCATTGGCGTCGCGCCCGGCAGGAGACCTACACCGATGACAAGGGTAACACGCGGACGCGTACGGTAATCGACACGGGCAGCGATACTGTCGCCTCTGGCGGCGAGACTGGAGGTTTCTACATCCAGGACGATACCGGCTACGTCTGGGTCAACCCCGAGGGCGCCGACATGGACACGAACGTGATGTTTGATCGCGACGTCGAAGAGGACGATCCGCTGTATTACCAGAAAGGACCGTCCGACGCGGTTTACGGATCGACCGGCGAGCGCAGCTTCACTGAGCACGGTCTGGTCATCGGCACGCCGCTCTTCGTCCGCGGTCGTGCCAGCGAGCGACCCGACATCGTTGCCGCCCAGATCAAGCACGAGGACAAGGCAGACATGTTCTTCATTACGACGCGTAAGGAGAAGGATGTCAGCGATGGCAAGGCCACGGCCTTCGTGCTCTGGAACGTCTTTGGCGCGTTGCTCGCAGGCGGCTTCGGTGCGATGGTCATGGCTGGCGCACGGCCTGACATCGTTCCGCTCGGCCTCATCGTAGGCGTCATCCTCTACCTCGTCGCGCTCGGCCTCGGCTGGGTCTGGATGGTCTTCAACAGTATCGTTGGCCTACGTAATCGTGTCCGTCAGGCGCAGTCGCTCATCGATATCCAGCTGAAGCGCCGGGCCGACCTGATTCCTCCGCTGGTCGCCTGCGTGCAAGGCTTCCGCGCTCACGAGGCTTCCGTCCAGACTCTCGTCGCTGCGCTCCGGTCACAGGCGTCCGGCGCCCGGACTTCGGCATTGGCGCCAATGCTCATTGCTGTGGCCGAAAGCTATCCGGACATCCGCGCGCAGGATTCGTTCGATGGGCTACGCAAGAACCTCGTCGAGACCGAGGACCGGATCGCGCTGGCCCGCGCCTATTACAATAACATCGCGACGTTCTATAACACGCGCCTCGAGCGCGTGCCGGACCGCTATGTCGCCGACATCTTGAAGATGCAGCCGGAGCCGCTTTTTCAGGCCGAAGGCTTCGAGCGCCAGGCCCAGAAGATCGCCTTCTGATCAGGATTCCCAGGCGTCGCGGCCGAGGAGCTGCGTGCAGAGGCGATGGGCCGACCAAAAACCGTCTTCGTGGAACCCGTACCGTTGCCAAGCGCCGACAAAGTGCACCCGGGCGCCTGAGCGGGCGTTGAGCGCAGGAATCTCGGCCTGCGCTGCGACGGCCTCGAGCGAGAAGAGCGGGTGCTCGGTCGGGATGATCCGGATGACCTTCGCGGGGGCGACCTGTTCGGGGTGGTTGATCGTGACGACGAAGTCCCCCTTGTCCGTCAGTCCCTGCAGTGAATTCATCCAGTAGTGCGTCGAGGTCGCGAGGCCGCCGTCCTTGGCCCAGGTGCGATAGTTCCAAGACGAGCGCGCCTTTCCGGAGCGGGGGAGCGGCCCCATGTCGGTGTGCACGATAGCGACGTTCTGATTATAGGCGAAAGCCCCGAGTAGGCGGCGTTCCTCGGCGTCGGCATCGGTCAGTAACTTGAGCGTGGTATCCGCATGCGCGGCCATGATCACGCGGTCGAAGCGCTCTTCGCCTTTCGCCGTCGTGACGACCACCTGGGCGCCGTCGCGACGGACAGCGGTGACGCCTTGGCCGAAGCGGAAGTCGGCGGGGTGCGCCTTGAGCATGGCCTCGACATAGGTGCGCGAGCCGCCCTCGAGCGTCAGCCATTGGTGCTGGGTATCGAGGCCGAGGAAGCCGTGGTTGTGGAAGAAGCGCATCAATGCTGCGGCCGGGAAGCCGAGCATCTTGTCCGCCGGCGTCGACCAGACCGCGGCCGACATGGGGATGAGATAGAGGTCGAGGAAATCCTGCCCGAGTCCCTTGAGGGCGCACCAGTCGCGCAGGGAGGTCGTCTCGGCCTCGGCGGACTGCCACTCGGTCTTTGCCAGAGTATTGAACTTGTTGATCTGCAGGAGCAGTTTCCAGAAGCGCGGGTTGAAGAGGTTGCGGCGTTGGGCGAAAAGATGGTTGAGCGAACTACCGCACCATTCCAGCCCGGTCGGGTCGTGGCGTACCGCGAAGGACATCGAGGTCTGCTTGGGCTTCACGCCGAGTTCCTTGAAGAGTCGGCAAAGGTGCGGGTACGTCACCTCGTTGAAGACCATGAAGCCCGTGTCCATCGGCAGGGGGCGACCCGTGCCGGGTTCGGTGACGTCGATGGTGTGGGCATGGCCCCCCGGGCGAGCGTCGTGGTCGAAGACGGTGACGTCGTGATGGGCGCACAGGAAGCGAAGGCAACCGAGGCCACTCACGCCTGAGCCGACGATGGCAATCCGCTCACGCACGCGGAGCCGAGGCCTCCGCCTGGGTGCGTTCCGCCTCCTCGTAGACCGAAGCCGGCACGCCCTTGAGGCCCCAGATTAAACCCATCCACGACATGACCTTGAGCCCGTAATACGTCGGATCGAATTCCCACCAGTAGAAGCCTTGCTTGGTTGTGGCCTGATAGCGGTGGTGGTTGTTATGCCAGCCTTCGCCGAGGGTGATGAGCGTGAGGATGAGCGAATTGCGGGACTCGTCACCGGTGGTCTGGAAACGCTTGGTGCCGAAGACGTGGGCGAGGGAATTGATGCAGCCCGTGCCGTGGAAGAGCACGACGGTCGAGATGATGCCCCACACGAGGAGCTGCGGACCGTTGGTATCGTAGCCATGTGCGCCGAGCCAGGCGCCGATGCCGTAGGTCAGCCCGCCGGCGAGCAGCGGAATTAGGATGTCGAAGCGGTTCAGGAAGACGAGCTCAGGGTATTTCGCGAGGTCGGGGATCTTCGAGTAGTCGGTCGGGAAATTCCGCTTCGCGGTAATCCAGCCGACGTGCGACCACCAGAAGCCGTCGACGACCGGCGAGTGTTTATCCTCTTCCTCGTCGGAATGCTTGTGGTGGTGACGGTGCGTGCAGGCCCACCAGAGCGCGCCGCGTTGGACGGCCAAGGCGGACCAGACAGCCATCACGAACTGGAACGCGCGCGAGGTGGAGTAGGTCTTGTGCGAGAAATAGCGGTGGAGGAACCCGGTGATCGCGAACATCCGGAAGAAGTACAGGCCGACGGCGGTCCAGACGGCAATCGGGCTGACCCCTACCCAGATCACGGCGAAGCAGACCAGGTGGAGGACGATGAAGGGGATGGAACGCAGCCAATCCACCTTCTTGGGGGAGCCCTGGAGGGCTTCGACGCCTTCTGGGATGTGGTCCGCATCGAACCAGCGGATCAACGAACGGAAGAATCCGTCCTCGGGACGCTCGGTATGGGGGGTGGACATCTGGTTCGCAGTTAGAAGGGCAGGGGGCGTTTCGCAACTGCTTTGACGCTTTTACCCCGCCGGCTAGACTGGGCCTAGGTAGACAAATCCGCCCTCCCGCGACGCCCACTATTACAAGATGCCCGATGCCCACGCCGATCAGGATTGGCGGGCCTGGTTCGCCGAACATGGCGCCAGGCTCCGGCTAATCGCGCGCCAATGGACCCGGAGCGAGGCGGATGCGGACGATGTCGTGCAGGAGGCATTTGTTCGCTTTTGGAAACATCAACGTCACCTGCCCGGTAACCCGAACGCCCTCGTGGTGACCTCGATTCGCCGCGCCGCCCTCGACCTCCTGCGGCGTTCGGATCGGCGTTCCGTTCGTGAGAAGGTCGTCGGAGATGACATGGAGACGGTAACCTGGTTCGAGCCAGAGGCTGATCCGCGTCTGGCCGCCCTCGCCGATTCTCTGAAGCTCCTGCCCGCCGAGCAACGCGAGGTCGTTGTGCTCAAGGTCTGGGGTGACCTGACCTTCGACGAAATCGGCGAACAACTTTCCATTTCTCCGAACACCGCGGCCTCGCGGTGGCGCTATGCCATGGAGGCCCTGCGCAAACACATCACCGCCCGCACCCATGACTGACCCTGACCACGACATCGAACAGGCCCTGGCCTCACTCCGCCCGCGCGCCCCTGGCCCCGCCATGGAGGATCGTCTCGCCCGCGAACTGGATGCGCCTTCGTCGCGCCGCGGCGTCATCATCGCTTGGTCCTCTGGGCTCTCCGCGATCGCGGCGGCCTTGGTCGCCGCCTTCGTCTTCCTTGGAGGCATCGTCGAGCCCGAGGCTCCGACGTACCAACTCGTTCATGTTGAACAGACCCGTCCGGACGTGCAGGTCTTTCACCCGGTGCGGATGGACGACGGTTCGTATGCCCGGCCGATGCGCGTGCGCTGGCAGGATACCACCCGATGGGAGGACGCTCGCAGCAACACGCGTCTGATTAACTATCGCCCCAATGACCAGCTCACGCTGCTGCCACTCGAGACCAATTGAACAAGTCCGCCACGCCTCGTCGCTCATCTTATATAGGATCGCCATGAACTCACTCCGCCAGATTCCCCTCCACATGCTCCTCCTCGCCGGCCTCGTCAGCCCGGTGGAGGCCAAGAACAAGGACAATGAAACTCCGGCCCCCAAGGCCGCCTCCTCAGATGAGGTCGCCTACGCTGGCCTCAACGTCGGCCCGCGTATCGAAGCTGCGAATGAGACCGTGCCTGCCGGCGTCGGGATTCAGGTCGGCTTCATCGACCCCAAGGGGCCTTCCGTGGGCAAGATCGAGGAAGGCGACATCCTTACGCGACTCGACGACCAGATGCTCTTCAACGCCGAACAGTTCCGCGCGCTCGTGCGCCTGCGCAAGCCAGGCGAAAAGGCTAAGTTGACGCTCGTGCGTGGCACCGAGCCGATGGTCGTCGAATTCGCGCTGGGTTCGCGCCCGGCCGAGAAACTGGCTCGAGCCGCCCGCCCCGGCGTCATCGAGTCGCCCAGTGGCATCACGGTCGTTCCCGGCGGCATCATCCCGCCCGAGCTCCTCAAGCAGCTTCAGGACATGCAGGCTGGCATCCTGCCGCCCCCGGCGGCCCGCTCGCGCGTGCCTTCCGTCGACGAACTGCGCGCGCAGTCGGGCACGGGTTCTTCCTCTTCGCATTCGTTCTCCTTCAGCTTCGGCAACGGCGCGAAGTCTTCCTCCACGTCGATGGCCTCCGATGGCGAAGGCACCGTCTCGCTCGAAGAGAAGGACGGCAAGAAGCACGCGGTGGTGAAGGATCGCGAAGGCAAGACGCTGTTCGAAGGTGATATCACCGAGAAGGCTTCGGTTGAGAAGCTGCCGCCCGACGTCCGTCGTCGCCTGAAGCTCGTCGAAGGCAAGGGCTTCACGCTGCCGGGATTCCCGGGCAGCGCGGCTCCGGTTCCCGCCGAAGAGCCAAAGAAGAAGATCGACCCTAAGCAGGGTGCGTGAACTTCTCGCTGCCTCAGGTAGGGACGGCTCTCCGAGCCGTCCGTCTGATGGCGGCGGGCTCGGAGAGCCGCGCCCTACCCAAGGCAGAGGCAGTTAGGTCGTGCAGCGGGTAGGGCGGTGATTGTTATCACGTCCCTACCTTGGTCGGCAGATTATTTTGCCGCGCCTTCTTTCGGAGGGCCGTCCTGAGGAGCGCCACCGAAGCCGCCGGGAGGACCTTTCTTACCCTTCTTGCCGCCCTTGGAGCCGGGGCCACCTTGCCCGCCGAGGTTGGAGTGCGGATCCATGTTCTGCTTACTGAATGAGGGGTCAGGCGTGCCCTTGAACTTACGGGGGATGAACGGGTATTCCTCGGTCATCACGTAGTAATAGGTGCCCTTCGGGAATTCCGGAGTGACGCCGGTGCGGCCGCCGAATTCGTCCAGGTCGCCCGCTCCGGCGACGTACTCGAAGTCGAGTCCGAACGAGCCGTCAGGCTTGCCCGTCGGGGTGAGCTTGCCGTCGCCGCCGCGGTCGGCGGTCTTGAGGCGGTAGCTGCTCTTCATGGGCTTGAGCTCGCTCTTGGGGTCGCCGGCTTTTGCGTAGGCGTAGACGGCGTAGACTGGGAAGCCGTCCGCTGCCCAGCCAACCTGGGTCATCTTCTTTTCGCCGCCGGAGAGGCGCTCGAAGAGAAGGGTGGGGATGCCGTGATAGTGGTAGGCGCCGTTGGGTTGGACGTGTCCGTGATTCTGGTCGAGGCCAAGGCCGACCTTGATCTTCGGGGTCGTGCCCATCTCGGTATTGCTCATCAGGGCTTCGTAGTGCCACGGATTGCTGCGATCGCCGTCGTTATAGACTTCGGCGGTACCCGGATCGAAGACGACGCCGTTCAGGGCGACACCCCAAGCCGACATCATCCGCCCGGTCGCGCCGCCCTCGATGGGCTTGGGGTTGGCCGGGACTTCGAGGTGATACTTCTGTTCCGAGATACTGTTGGGGTTGCCGCGGTTAGGGAAGGTCGCGACCTTGTGGTCAGGGATACCGTTGGACTCGATGATGCGCTTGTCGCCCTTGACGGTGAAGGTGATCTTATTCTGGCCGGGCGGCTTGGCGTCGGCTTCCTTGAGAGCGGGTCCCTTGGGGGCGTCAGCCGCGGCCAGGCTGGCGGCGGTCAGGAGGATGAGGAGGGTTGGGTTCATCGGAGTGGGCCATAGGATATCAGAAATCGGCTTAAGTGAAGGTTAAGGGCGTCCCGGAGTTGGCTTTTCCCTTAAAAGCGCTTCTCTTCGGCCCCATGGCCTCCATCACCGAACTCCTTTCCCGCTCCGTCGCTGGCATGAATGCCCTCGCCACTGTCTTCCTCCTGATCGGTTTCGCCAGGATCAAGGCCGGCGACCGCGCCGGCCACGGCAAGGCGATGGGTGCCGCCGTCCTGACCTCGGCCCTCTTCCTGGCGCTGTACCTGGCCTCGAAGGTGCATCTCTGGGTGGCCCTGCATAAGACCAATATCCTCTACCGTCCGGAGGTCGGCCTGACTTGGGACAAGCTCCTGTACTACGTCATTCTCTTCCCGCACATCCTCTTGGCGATCCTGGTGACCCCTTTCATCATCCGTGCCGTCTGGCTGGCCAAGAACGATCGCCTCGAGGAGCACAAGAAGCTCGTTCGCTGGGTCTTCCCGGTCTGGCTCTACGTCTCGGTCACCGGAGTTATCGTCTGGGGCTTCATGGAGTTCAGCGGCTCCCTCGCCGAGGCGGCCAAGCTGGCGACGAAGTAGGACAGCGATTTTCCCCTCGCTCCGTATCGGGTTTCCGCTTTCACTCGCGCGGTCGTCATGGAAAGCGAGTCCTCGTCCCGAAACCCGCAGACTGAGAAGCTGTTTCTCTGGGCCTCATTCATCCTCTTCTGCACGGTATTGGCTTTCACCTGGTCGACCTATGGCGATGAGACCGCGCGACTAGAAGGCCTGCGTGCCAACGAACGCCAGAAGGAGAAGGCATACGCTGCCCTCGAGCGCACGCGCGCCCAGACAGATCGCTACGTTGACCGATTTGGTCGCGACCCCGAATTCGTCCGTGACCAGGCCCGCGAACGCATGGGCGTTGCCGAGCCCGGCGAAATCGTGATTCGCGTCGATGGCGCTCGCGCCATGGCCACTCCCGCCAAGCCCGCGACGCCGCCTCCTGCTCAGGCCAGCCGCTGAGCATCCTTGCTTGCCTGCCCGCCTTTCCGGGGGCATTCCTTGGTCATGTCCGCACGGAAGAAAGCCCAGGCCACCTGGGGCGGCCGGTTTAGCGCCGGTCCTGCCGAACTGATGCTACGTTTCGGCGAGTCCGTCTCGTTTGACCATCGTCTCTGGGCTCAGGATATTCGCGGCTCGAAGGCCCATGCCACGATGCTCGCCCAGGCGGGTATCCTCACGAAGAAGGAGCGTGACGCCATCCTGCGGGGCCTCGACGCCATCGCCAAGGAGATCGCGGCCGGTCAGTTCCAGTGGAGCCGCGACCTCGAAGACGTGCACATGAACATCGAGAGCGCGCTCACGAAGCGCGTCCCGGCCGCCGCTAAGCTGCACACGGCCCGCTCGCGTAACGACCAGGTCGCCACCGACGTCCGCCTCTGGATCAAGGATCAGTGCGACGCCGCCGACGAGGCGCTCGTCTCGCTACTCAAGACTTTGGTGAAGCTCGCTGAGGCCAACGCCGACGTAATCCTACCCGGCTACACGCACCTGCAGCGCGCCCAGCCGGTCTCCGTCGCGCACCACCTGCTCGCTTACGCCGAGATGTTCGGCCGTGACCGCACGCGTCTTGCCGCCGCCAAGGCCTCAGCGAACTGGTGCCCGCTGGGCTCCGGCGCCATCGCTGGTACGACCCTCCCGATCCGCCGCGAAGTCACGGCGAAGCTGCTCGGCTTCGTCGACGCCAAGGGCCGCCCGCAGGTCACCCGTAATTCGATGGACGCGGTCGCCGACCGCGATCCGGCCACGGAGTTCTGCTTCGCCGCCGCGCTCTGCGGCGTCCACCTCTCTCGCTTGGCTGAGGACATGGTCCTCTGGTCCTCCGCGGAGTTTGGCTTCGCGCGCATGCCCGATGAGTTCTCGACGGGCTCCTCGCTGATGCCGCAGAAGCGTAATCCGGATTCGATGGAACTGCTGCGAGGCAAGGCCGCGCGCTTCCAGGCTTCGCTCACGCACCTGCTCACGCTCACGAAAGGCCTGCCGCTCACTTATAATCGTGACCTGCAGGACGACAAGCCGCCGCTCTTCGACGCCGCGGATCAGCTCATCCTGTCCGTCGCTGTCGCCGACGCCACGCTCGCGGGCACGAAGTTCCACAAGGCGCGCTGCCTCGCCGCTGCTTCGGATCCGGCGCTCCTCGCCACCGACCTCGCCGATTGGCTCGTCCTTAAGGGCATGCCGTTCCGTCACGCCCACCACGCGGTCGGTCGTCTCGTCGCGCTCGCCGAGAAGTCTGGCGTGCCGCTCGACAAGCTTTCCGACGCCGCCGCGCTGACCGCTGACAAGGAATTCACGAAGGGCTGGCGCGAAGTCTTCAGCCTTCAGCGCGGTTTCGCCGCGCGCGAGAACACGGGCATGCCCGGCCCTAAGGCCGTCGCCCGTGAGATCGCCCGCTGGAAGCAGTCCCTGCGCTAAGCGCCGTCGAAACGCTCGAAGTCCTGCGTTAACCGCCGGCCCGCGGGCTTGTAAGTGTTTGGTCGCCGATTAAAAACGAGGCATGACCCTCCCCAGTCTTGCCCGCATGGCCGCCGTCGCGTCCGTCTTCGTCACGTCGCTGTTCGCTGAAGAAGCCCCTAAGAAGGTCGGCATCATCGGTCTTGATACCTCGCACGTGGTGGCCTTCACGACGGTCTTCAACAAGGGGCCGAAGAACCCCGCCGATGCCGCGAAGTTCGCCGGCTTCCGCGTGACGGCCGCCTTCGCCCAAGGCAGCAAGGACATCCCAGAGAGCACCACGCGCGTTCCGGAATATACGGAGAAGCTCAAGGGGATGGGCGTCGAGATCGTCGATTCGATCGAGAAACTCTGCGCGCAGGTCGACTTCGTGATGCTCGAATCCAATGACGGACGTGTGCACCTCGAACAGGTGTTGCCGGTGCTAAAGGCGGGCAAGACTGTCTTCATCGATAAGCCGATTGGCGGTTCGCTGGCCGACGTGATCCGCATCCAGGAAGCCGCCAAGAAAGCGGGCGTCGTCTATTTCTGCTCCTCGTCCCTTCGTTTCGCCGCGAGTACGCAGGCGGTGCATCATGGCTCCATCGGCAAGGTGAAGACGGCTTATACGACCAGCCCGGCCAGCCTCGAGCCCCATCACCCTGATCTCTATTGGTATGGAATCCACGGCTGCGAAAGCCTCTACGCGGCCATGGGCACGGGCTGTCTCTCGGTGAAGCGTGATAAGTCCGCTGTTGGCATGATCCAAGTCACCGGCAACTGGGGCGACGGCCGCGTGGGCATCTACCGCGAAGCCGATCGCAAGGCCAAGGGCGGTCCCTACGGCGGCAAGGCCGTCGGGGAAAAAGGAGAAGCCGATATCGGTAAGTTCGACGGCTATGAAGTCCTGCTCGAATCCGTGGTAAAGATGTTCCGTACGGGCCAGCCGCAGGTCTCCGCCGAAGAGACGCTCGAACTTTATACGTTCATGGAAGCCGCCGACGAAAGTAAGCGCCAGAACGGCGCCGAAGTGAAACTCGCCGACGTCCTCGCCAAGGCCCGCGCCGAAGTGGCGAAGGGAAGATAGAGCACTGAGTCGAGTGCAGCATCGATGACTGAATCGAGGACTGAAACGATGGGTTGCCTCGGGTGGGGTCGGGACCGCGTCACGACATAGCCGTATCGAGGGTAGGGCGGTGATTGCCATCACCGCCGTTCGAACCCGAAGCTGGAAGACATCGGCCCTTAGCCGGGCTCATTGAAATCGCATGCCCTTCGGCGAACGGTCGCGACGCCGTCGCGCCCCTACCTTAGGATGCATCGGGTAGGGCTGGCCATCCTTGGCCGGCCGCTGCTTCGCAGCATGCCAGCGTGCCAGCAGTTCCCCGCAGCGCTTACGCGCCGCTTCACTCCGCAAACCCGTACTCTTTCAACATCCGCGCCACGGCCTGCGGGAGGGCGGGGCGGATCGCGGTCGGCACGACCTTCTGAGCGTCGACGGTGCAATGGAGGTAGCCGAGCTTACGTTCGGCATCGGCGTCGCGGCCGGCGGCTTCGAGCCAGCGCTGCAACACGGCGGCGGCGCGCGCCCACTCGGGCCAGTCGCTGTCGACGCCGTCGGCGGCCTCGACCAAAGTGCAAAAGGCGCAACCGCCGAGGAATCGTTCGACTGCGGCGGCATCTTCCGCGCCGACGATCGTGACGAGCTTCTCGCGTTCGCGCGCTTCCATGGTCAGGTCTTGTAACCGAGCACCGGGCGCAGCCACTTCTCGGCCTGCTCGACGGTCCAGCCCTTGCGCTTGGCGTAATCCTCGACTTGGTCGCGGCCGAGATTATCCACGTCGAAGTAGATGGACTGCGGGTTGCCGAAGTAGAGTCCCGACACAGAGGCGGCCGGGTTCATGGCGAACGACTCGGTCAAGGTGCAACCAAGGCGGTCGGCATCCAGGAGACGCCAGAGCTCGGCCTTCTCGGTGTGCTCAGGGCAGGCGGGATAACCAGCCGCAGGACGACGCCCCGCGTACTTCTCGTCGACGAGTTCTTCGACGGTGAGGGCTTCGTTCGGCGCATATCCCCAGAGTTCCTTGCGGACCTCGCGGTGCAGCCACTCGGCGCAGCCTTCGGCGAGGCGGTCGGCGAGCGCTTGGATGAGGATCTGGCGGAAGGGGTCCTTGGCCTTGAAGGAGGCGGCGTAGTCTTCGATTTCCTGACCGGCGGTCACGGCGAAGGCGCCCAGGTGGTCGCCCTTATCCGTGGAGACGAGGTCGGCGAGCGAGCGGCAGGTGGTCACCTTCGGACGCTGGCGCTGGTCGCGGAGGAAGTGGAAGCGGCCGATCTGCTTGGTCTGGGCTTCGTCACCGTAGACCTCGACATCGTCACCGACGCGACGGGCGGCCCAGAGGCCGGCGACGCCACGGAGATGGACACGCTGGTTTCGGATCAGGTCGTCGAGCTCGACGCGGGCGTCATCGAAGAGCTTGCGAGCTTCGCTGCCATACTTCGGCGACTTGAAGATGTTCGGGAAGCTGCCCTTCAGCGACCAGGTCACGAAGAACGGTGTCCAGTCGATGATCTCGGCCACCGCGGCGGCGTCGATGCGCTCGAAGAGCGTGACGCCAGGCTTGCGCGGGGCGGGCTGGACCGGGGCGGTGGTGATGAGCGGGCGCTGGCGGGCTTCGGAGAGCGGGATGACCACGGCAGGCTGCTGCCTCTCGTAGGCCTCGCGCATCTCGGCCTGGGTGACCTTGAGGTCGCCGACGAAGCCGTCGCGCTTGGCGGGATTGAGAAGGTCGCTGCAGACGGTCGTGACGAGCGAGGCGTCGCCGACGTGCACCATCGGGCCGTCGTAATGCTCGGCGAGCTTGATGGCGGTGTGCTCCTTGGAGGTGGTCGCGCCGCCGATGAGCAAGGGAGTGTGGATGCCCGCGCGCTTCAGCTCCTGGGCGACGGTGATCATCTCGTCGAGCGAGGGCGTGATCAGGCCGGACAGGCCGATGAAGTCGGGCTTCAGGCGCTGGGCCTCGGACACGATCTTCTCGGTGGGCGTCATCACGCCGAGGTCGGTGACGGCGTAGTTATTACAGGCGAGCACGACGCCGACGATGTTCTTGCCGATGTCGTGAACGTCGCCCTTGACGGTCGCGATGAGGAAGGAGCCCTGCGTGGAGCCGCCGACCTTCTCGGCGGCCATGAACGGCTCGAGGTGCGCGACCGCGGTCTTCATGACCTTGGCCGACTTCACCACCTGGGGGAGGAACATCTTACCCTCGCCGAAGAGTTTGCCGACGACGCGCATGCCGTCCATCAGCGGGCCTTCGATGACGAGCAGAGGCTTGCCCAGCTTGACGCGGGCTTCTTCGGTGTCGGCGACGGCATGGTCGTCGATACCCTTGACTAGGGCGTGTTCGAGGCGTGCTTCGACGCCGAGCTTGCGCCATTCGTTCTTCTTGGAGGTGTCGGCTCCTTCGGTCTTCGTCGCGGCGAAACGCGGGGCGGCCTCGAGCAGGCGGTCCGTGGCGTCCTCGCGACGGCAGAGGACGAGGTCCTCGACGAGCTCGCGGAGTTCCGGGTCGATCTCGCTGTAGACCTCGAGCATGCCCGCGTTGACGATGGCCATGTCGAGTCCGGCCTTCACCGCGTGGTAGAGGAAGACCGAGTGGATGGCCTCGCGGACCTTGTTGTTGCCCTGGAAGGAGAACGAGACGTTGGACAGGCCGCCCGAGGTGCGGACGCCGGGGCAGAGGCGCTTGATCTCCGTGACGGCCTCGATGAAGTCCACCGCGTAGCGGTCGTGCTCCTTCATGCCGGTGCCGATGGTCAGGATGTTCGGGTCGAAGATGATGTCCTGCGGGTCGACGCCGACCTGCTCGGTGAGGATGCCGAAGGCGCGGACGCAGATGCGGATCTTGTCGGCGAGCGTCGCGGCCTGGCCCTTCTCGTCGAAGGCCATGACGATCATCGCGGCGCCGTAGCGGCGGCAGAGGCGGGCGCGCTGTACGAAGCTCTCCTCGCCGTCCTTGAGCGAGATCGAGTTCACGATGGCCTTGCCCTGCACGCAGCGCAGGCCGGCCTCGATGATGTCGAACTTCGACGAGTCGATCATGAACGGCACCTTGGTGATGTCCGGCTCGGTCGCCGCCATGTTCAGGAACTTCGTCATCGCCGCGGCGCCATCGAGCATGCCTTCGTCGAAGTTGATATCGATGACCGTGGCCCCGGCTTCGACCTGCTGCTTGGCGACGCGCAAGGCGGCCTTGTAGTCGCCCTTCTCGATGTGTCCCTTGAAGATCTTGGAGCCGGCGACGTTGGTGCGCTCGCCGACGTTCACGAAGGTGCCGGGGCCGCCGACGATGTTGAGCGGCTCGAGGCCAGAAAGCTTGAGCGCCGCCTGGGTTGCGCCAGGGATGCGGGGCGGATACTTCTCGGTGCGGCGACGGATGGCGGCGATGTGGCCCGGCGTGGTGCCGCAGCAGCCGCCGACGATATTGACGAGGCCGTCGCGGGCGAAGGTTTCAAGGATGGCGGCGGTGTCTTCCGGGCCTTCAGGGAAGCCCGTCGGGGAAAGCGGATTAGGCAGGCCGGCGTTCGGGTAGCAGGAGACGAAGATGTCCGCCTTCTTCGAGAGCTCGGCGATGTGCGGGCGCATCTGTTCGCCTCCGAGGGCGCAGTTCATGCCGATGCTGATCGGCTGGGCGTGGCGGACGGAATTCCAGAAGGCTTCGGTCGTCTGGCCGGTGAGGGTACGTCCGGACGCGTCGGTGATCGTGCCGGAGATCATCACCGGGATACGGAAGCCGCGGGCCTCGAAGGCCTCGTCGATCGCGAAGAGGGCGGCCTTGAGGACAAGCGTGTCGAAGACCGTCTCGCAGAGGAGCAGGTCCGCGCCGGCGTCAATCAGGGCGTCGACCTGCTCGCGGTAGGCGTCGCGCACCTGGACGAACGTCACGTCGCGCTTGGCGGAATCGTTGACGTCGCGGGACATCGACAGCGTCTTGTTCGTCGGGCCGATGGCGCCGGCGACGAAGGCATCCTTGCCAGGATTGGCGGCCTTGAAGGCGTCGACGGCTGCGCGGGCGACCTTGACCGCTTCAGTGTTCAACTCGCGGACGAGGTGCGTCATCGCGTAGTCTTCCATCGCGATGGACGTGCCGTTGAAGGTGTTGGTCTCGAGGATGTCCGCGCCGGCATCGAGGTAGGCGCGGTGGATATCGCGGATGACGGCCGGCTTGGTGATAACCAGGAGGTCGTTGTTGCCCTTGAGCTGACCGGGGTGGTCCTTGAAACGGTCGCCGCGGTAGTCCGCTTCCTGCAGTTTGAGCTGCTGGATCATGGTACCCATCGCGCCGTCGAGGTAGACGATGCGTTGGCGCAGGAGGGCCTCAAGGCGCTCGCCGGCCGGGTTCAGTGGGAGTCTCTGACGGGACATCGCCTTTACCGTGCGGGTTGCCGTCCACGGGTCAAGGCACGGGGCAGGCCTATTGTG
>CANCHK010000039.1 GCA_947377865.1 Opitutia bacterium
TGTATTCTCACTTACCCCGGAGATAACAACTAGAGGAGGGGATCGCCCACGTTAACCGAGCTGATCCAGGACTGCAGGCGCGCCCTGGGGCTCGTCGCTGTACTTAGGCAGCGAGCGCGAGAACGTTGTCGTTCTCGAACGTGATGGTATTTTTAGCAGTTATAGTGCTGCCCGTTGGATTTAAGAGGTTACGAACTACCCTCTGCATGCCGTCGCGATATCTTGGCGGGAATCGAATCCGGAACACCCCCGAAATGAGACGTCGGTCATTTGCGGGATCCGACTGAGAAGGAACGCCATCCATTATCCACGCATCCGCCCGGAAGTCAAGGGGGTGGGGCGGCGGTAGCCGCGATGGAGGATGAGCGATGGAAGATTGATGATAAATGCAGGGGAAGGGATGTTTCTTGTCCCCGTGTCACCGTGCCCACGTGTCCCCTCGTCGGAATTTACTCTTTCCCAGTCCGCAGGTCGTGGGATAGTCGGCTTCGTCTATGAATGTCTTTTCCGCCGATGTCGCGCTGGCCATCACCCGTCTCGGGCTGCTGATCCTGCTCGGCTGGTTCATGGCCCGACACGGCTGGGTCGGCGCGCATGCGCGCCAGCCGCTCATGCGTATGATCATCTGGGTCTTCTTCCCGGCGATGATCTTCTCGCGCGTAAGCGGCAACCCGCTGATCGCCTCCGGCTCGCAGGCTTTGCTCTACCTTGGCGCAGGCTTCCTGATGATCGTCACGGGCTACGCCGTCGCGACGGCCGTCGGCTCCCTGTTTAAGGTCTCTGCTGGCACGGCGCGTCGGACCTTTGCCTTCTCGGCTGGAGTCAATAACTTCGGCTATCTTGGTATCCCTGTTACTGCGGCCTTGTTTGATAAGGACGTCGTTGGTGTGCTGTTGGTACATAACGTCGGCGTCGAGGCGGCAGTGTGGACGGTTGGAGTGGCGATGCTTTCCGGGGAGTCCTTGCGCCGTGGGCTGAAGAAGCTCCTCCAGCCGATGACCATCGCTCTTTTCGTCGCCTTGGCCGTCAATTTCGCCGGCTTCGGCAAGAGCGCTTCGATTGTCTTCGCGAGCGACCTCTGCCACGCCATCGGCGAGTGCGCCATCCCGATCGGCACGCTCCTCACGGGCATCTACCTGCACGAGATCATCAAGGACTTCCGGCTGGTCTCCGACGCTCCCGTCTCTTTCGGGGTGATGGCGGTCCGCTGGCTGGTGATGCCGGCGCTCGTGCTGGCTGCGGCCACCTGGCTTGTCGCCGACGTCTCCCTGCGCAAGGTGATGCTGGTACAAGCGGCGATGCCTTGTGGAATCTTCACCTTCCTCATCGTCGAGATGTTTAAGGGCGAGGTCATAGTCTCGCTCCGTTGTTCAGTGATCACCATGCTCTGTTGCCCGCTTGTTACGCCCGTGTGGCTTTACCTAGGTGCCCGTTGGCTGCAGTTAGTCTGACCGTCCTTTACATGTGGGCAGGGCGGGCTAGTCTGCCTGGGCTTCCTTGTGCGTCCGTTCCTCCCTATCCTGATGCTTGGCCTAGCTGGCTGCGCCACGTATGTCGACCGTGGTCCGCGCGTCCGGGTCGCCGTTGAGGAAGGGGACTACGAGACCGCCGCAACCGTCGCGCAGAACTTCGCGGCCGACGAACCCAAGGACGCGTTGGTATGGAATCTCGACGCCGCGGCCGCGCTCCGTGCCCAAGGTAAGCTCAAGGAAAGCGCCAAGGTCTTCGAACAGGTCGAGGCCGCCTTCCGCGCCGAAGAAGAGCGTCCGGGCTTCTCGGTGTCCGGTGCGACGCTGGCCGCTTTCTCCAACGGCTACGCCGAGGCTTATCGTCCGCGCCCCGCTGATCGCATCTTTGCATCGACTTACCAGGCCTTGAACCGCCTAGAGCTGGGTGACTTCAGTGGGGCCCGCGTCGCCATGGCCCGCTTGCGTTTCGTACAGCAAGCCTTCGGCTCGGGGCAGCTGTACGTTAAGCCCAAGAAGGACGAAGGGAAATACGATGTCGCTAAGGCCTCGCAGGATGAACGCACAAAAGAGGGCCTCGGGATGATCGAAGAGAATCTCGCTAGCCTAACCGCCGAAGGATCCTATGACGATGCTTTCAGTCATTGGCTTCAAGGGATGTTCTTTCTGCGGCTCGGCCAGGATCCGTCAGATCGGGAGAAGGCGCGCAAGGAGTTGCTGGCCGCGACGCAACTTAACGGAACTAATGAAGCCTTCCGGCGTGACTTGAAGGATGCAGAATTGCCGGCAAAAGAAGGGCAGGGAGCCATCGTCTACATCATCGCCGAGACCGGTATGTGTCCCGAGTGGTATCAGCAGCGCGTGGATATTCCCCTATTCGTCCTCTCGTCGAGGGTGCCCTATGTCAGCGTTGCTTTACCAGCCCTCCGGCCCTCCGGCTTGAGTTATAATCTGAAGTTCAAATTGGATTCCCAGGACGTCGCTTTGCCTCTCGCCAGCCGGCCGGACGCCCTCATCGCCAAGCATTTCGAGGCGGCCTTGCCTGGTATTAAGGCGCAAGCTTTCACCTCCGCCGCACTAAAGGCTACGGCCAGCTATGTGATTAACAAATCTTCGGAAGAAGCGGCTAATCGCCCCAATTCGGGCTCCGGCGCCGTCCTTTGGTCGGTCGCGACCAAGGTGGGCACGGCGATCTATACCGTCGGTACGACCAAGGCCGACCTGCGTAACTGGTCGAGCCTCCCGTCCCGTTTCTCGGTGGCCCGGCTGGATGCCAAGCCTGGCCAGAAGTTGACCGTCCCCGGGCACCCTGAGGCGAGTCTGACGCTGCCCGCGGGCAAGGTTCTGCTTGTAAGCCTCAAGTCCACGCAGGAAAATCAGTCCGTAGTCCTGCGCTGCACCCCTCTCGTCCCATGAAGAAAATCCTGCCTCTCCTCGCGCTCGGCCTGCTGGCCGGTTGCACCACGATTCTCGAGACCGGTGACCGCATCGAGCGCGGCCTGACTCCTCCTGATGCCGTCAACTACGCGACCACTAAGCCCGAAGGCGGCTTTTCAACCCAACTGAATGACAACCGTATCGGAAATAAGATCGAGTTGCTTGCCGCCCGTAAGTCCAAGACGGACGGAGGGTATTCCCGAGTCCAGTTCGATCTGCGTAATGGTGCTTACCTCAGTCAGACGATTAATGTCAGTTTCGAATGGCTTGCTGCCGATGGCTCCGTGACCGAAAGCCAGCCCAATTGGATTGTCACCCCCCTCGAGCCAGGCGCCCTGACCACTATCACCGCGACCGCCCTCAAGGCGCAGTCCGCCGAGTGTCGCCTCCGTCTCATCTCTCGCTAACTAATCCCATGAATAAGCTCTCCCTCCTGGCCTGCGCCGTCCTTATCGTCGGTTGCGGCACCCCTGCCACCTATAAGGACCCGAACGGCCGCGAACTCGTGGTCAGCCTAGATAAGGTCAACATTCAGGACTTCGCTACCGCGGGTTCCCAGATGCTCCAGTCAATGGTGTCCTCGCCATCGTTCTCCAAAGGCGCGCCGGTGCTACAGCTCGGCTCCATCACCAACGACACGGCCGACAATTTTGACACGAGCCTACTGCTTTCCAAGATCACCGTTCCTTTGGTCAATGCGGGACGCGTGACGCTCCTGGACAATGACGCGACGGCCAACGCTGCCCGTGCTGCTTCGGGCTCCAAGGCCGACGTCCCGCATGCGGAATACGTGCTCAAGGGTAAGATCCTCGAAGACCGCTCCAATGCCGGCAGCACGCGTCAGAGCTCCTTTGTTTTCCAGCTGACCCTCGTCGAGGTAAAGCGCGGCGTCGCCGTCTGGCAGGAAGAAAAGCTCGTGACCAAGCAGGGTACCAAGAACGCCGTCGGTTTCTGATAAACCCTCGCCAGTCTCACCTCGGTCTCCCAACCTGCTCCCTCCGGATGCAGGTTGATTTTTTAATCGTCGGCCAAGGTCTGGCGGGCTCGTTGCTCGCCAAGGCGCTCCTGCGTCGCGGCCGCACGGTCCACGTCGTGGACGATCGGTGGAAGTCTTCCTCTTCGCAGGTCGCTGCAGGCCTGATGACGCCCCTGACCGGACGTCGTTTCACACTCACCAAGGATTACCCCGAGCTCTTTGCGTCGGCCAAGGCCCGACTGACGGAACTCGGGGTCTTCAGGTCGATTCAGGTATACCGTATGTTCGTCGACGAGGAGCAGCGAGGCAAAGGACTGAAGCGGACCGAGTGCAAGAGCTGCCAGCCGTTCATCGCTCAGGTGACTTCCGAGCAGGGCGAACTCGATGCGGGCCTGACGGACGCATTCGGCGGCGCATTGATGAACGGCGCCTGGGTCGACCTTCCTAAGCTGATGTCGGATGTCCGTGCCGAACTCGTGGCCGCAGGTAGCCTGACCGAGGCTTCCTTTGATCCGCCGGATGCCGTGACCAACGCTGAAGGCGTCACATGGCGCGAATTCCGTGCCGGAGCCATCGTCTACTGCGACGGTTACAAGTCCGCTCAACGCGGACCGTTTAAATATCTTCCCTGGCAGCCAGCCAAGGGCGAAGCCCTCACGCTGCGCTCCGATGTCGCCGATAGGCCTTTCATCCTGAATCGTGAAGGTTGGGCTTTGCCGCTCGGTAATGGCGTCTGGCGGACGGGTACCAATTGGCAGTGGGATCAGTTGGATGAAACCACGAACGAGGCTCAGAAAGAGAAACTCATCGGTCGTTTCCGTGGATACTTTGCCGAGGACGTAGAAGTCGAGGTTGCCTCACATGTCGCCGGCGTCCGACCCTGCACCTCGGATAATCACCCCTTTATGGGTGCTCATCCGAATCAGCCTCGTACCTATCTGTTCAGCGGCCTGGGTCCGCGTGGCACCGTGTGGGCTCCGGCGATGGCTGATGAAATGGCGGCCTACCTGTGCGAGGGCAACGCGTTGCGGAAAGAGTGTGACCTCGCGCGGTTCTCCGCGGCGTAGGGTTACTTCTTCTTCGCTTTGGTGACCTTGGCTGGTTTCGCCGAAGCCTTGGCGACCAAGAAGTCGACCGCGAGCAGGTAGCCTTCGAAGCCTAGTCCGGTGATCACGCCTTCGCAGGCGGAGGCCGTGACGGACTTGTGGCGGAATTCTTCACGCTTATAGATGTTCGAGATGTGCACCTCGACGGTGCGCATGGCGCTGCCGGCGATGGAATCACGGAGGGCGACCGAGACGTGGGTATGGCCTCCTGGGTTGATCACCAGGAACTTCACGCCTTTGTCGGCCCACTTCGCGATCGTGTCGATGATCTCGCCTTCGTGGTTGGACTGGAAGAAGCGGGTCTTCGCGCCGGCGACCTTGGCGTGCTTCTCGATCAGCTTCTCGAGGTCGCCGAGCGTCTGGGTGCCATAAACCTCCGGCTCGCGCTTGCCGAGTCGGTCGAGGTTAGGTCCGTTGATGACGCCGATTTCCATGCTAGATGATTAAGGGCCGAGAGAGGGCGGGGCAAGATATGAAAAAGGGCGACTCCTTGCGGGGTCGCCCTTGGTTTCGCCTAGCCGATCCCTACTTCAGGATCTGGCGGAGGACATAGGGCAGGATACCGCCGTGGCGGTAGTACTCGCCTTCGATCGCGGTATCGATGCGGGCGATCAGCGCGGCCTTGTCGACCGTGCCGTTGGCGCGGCGGATGAGGAGCGTCACCGGCGTCTTCGGCTTGATCGGGCTGGAGAGGCCTTCGAGGTCGAAGGTCTCGGTGCCATCGAGGTTATATGAAGCGGCGTTCTTGCCGTCGGCGAACTCGAGGGGCAGCACGCCCATGCCGAGGAGGTTGGAACGGTGGATGCGCTCGAAGGACTGCGCGACCACGGCACGGATGCCGAGGAGGGCGGTGCCTTTGGCGGCCCAGTCACGGGACGAGCCCATGCCGTAGTCGACGCCGCCGAAGACGATCATGCCTTCGCCGCGCTGCGCGTAGGTCTGGCAGGCGTCGTAGATCGCCTCGATCTTGCCGTCGGGCTGGACCTTCGTGAAGCCGCCTTCCTTGCCGTCGGCCATCGCGTTCTTCACCTGGGTGTTCGCGAAGGTGCCGCGCGTCATGATGCGGTCGTTGCCGCGGCGCGAACCATAGGAGTTGAAGTCCTTCTTCGACACGCCGGCCGCGAGGAGGAACTTACCAGCCGGGGTCTCTTCCTTGAAGGCGCCGGCGGGTGAGATGTGGTCGGTCGTGACGGAGTCGCCGAGGATGGCCAGGGGACGCAGCTTCGCCAGCGTCGGCACCGGCGGAGGCGTCATCGAGAAGCCCTTGAAGAACGGAGGTTCCTGGATGTACGTGGACGATTCCTTCCAGCTGAAGCGCGCGCCCGTGCCGCCCTGGACGCCCTTCCACTCAGCGGTGGCGTTGGCGAGGGAGTCGGCGGCGTACTTCGACTTGAACATCGCGGGCTTGAGGCCGCGGGCGACGTGGTCGGCGACTTCGGCCTGGGTGGGCCAGACATCCTTGAGGAAGACCGGCTTGCCGTCCTTGCCCATGCCGAGCGGCTCGCTGTCGAGGTCGATGTCGACGCGGCCGGCGAGGGCAAAGGCGACGACGAGGGGCGGGGACATCAGGAAGTTCGAGCGGACCGCGCCGTGGACGCGGGCTTCGAAGTTGCGGTTACCCGACAGGACGGAAGCCGTGACGAGGTCGCCGTTCTTGATCGCGCCTTCGATGTCGGCGTCGAGCGGGCCGGAATTGCCGATACAGGTCGTGCAACCGTAGCCGACAAGATTGAAGCCGAGCTGGTCGAGGTAGCCAGAGAGCTGGATCTCGTTGAGGTAGTCGGTGACGACGCGGGAGCCCGGGGCGAGCGAACACTTCACGTTCGGATTCACTGTCAGGCCCTTTTCGACGGCTTTCTTGGCAACGAGGCCGGCGGCCACCATCACGGAGGGATTCGAGGTGTTGGTGCAGGATGTGATTGCGGCGATTACCACCGAGGCGTGCTTGAGTGAGCGGCCCGTGGCGCCGACGGCTGCGGAAGCGTCGCGATCAGCGGCGGCCTTACCGAAGCCGTTCTTATCCTTCGGCGCGGTGAAGAGCGTGTTGAACGTGTCTTTGATCTTCGGGAGATCGATGCGGTCCTGCGGGCGCTTCGGGCCGGAGACACAGGGGACAACCGTGCTGATGTCGAGGTCGATGGTCTGCGTGTAATCGATGCTGCCGGCCTTCGGGATGCCGTAGAGGCCCTGGGCCTTGTAATATTCCTTCACCAGTTCGATGTGCGATTCGTCGCGTCCCGTCTGGCGGAGGTAGTCGAGAGACTTGTCGTCGACCGGGAAGAAGCCCATCGTGGCGCCGTATTCCGGGGCCATGTTGGCAATCGTGGCACGGTCGGCGAGCGAGAGGGCCTCGGTACCTTCGCCGTAGAACTCAACGAACTTGCCGACCACCTTGGCCTTGCGGAGGATTTCCGTGAGGCGCAGGGTGAGGTCGGTGGCGGTGACGCCTTCGCGGAGGCGACCGGTGAGGTTGACGCCGATGACTTCGGGCGTCTGGAAGTAGACCGGCTGGCCGAGCATGCCTGCTTCGGCTTCGATGCCGCCCACGCCCCAGCCCACGACGCCGATGCCGTTAATCATCGTCGTGTGCGAGTCGGTACCGACGAGGGTGTCAGGGTAGAAGACGCCATCCTTCTGGAAGACCAGCTTCGCGAGGAACTCGAGGTTGACCTGGTGGACGATGCCGATGGCGGGCGGGACGACGCCGAAGGTCTTGAACGCCTGCATGCCCCACTTGAGGAATTCATAGCGCTCGGTGTTGCGGCCGAATTCCTGGCGGAGGTTTTCAAGGAAGGAAGAAGCGGTCCCGGCACGGTCGACCTGCACCGAGTGGTCGACGACGAGGTCGACCGGGACGAGCGGTTCGATCACGGCGGAATCCTTGCCAAGTTTGGCGACGGCTTCGCGCATGGCGGCGAGGTCGACGAGGAGCGGTACGCCGGTGAAGTCCTGCAGCACGATGCGCGCGACGACGAACGGGATCTCGGTGTCGACGGGCTTCGCGGCATTCCACGCGGCGAGCGTCTTCACATCGTTCTCCGTGACCGCGACACCATCGCAATTACGCAGCACGGATTCGAGGACGAGGCGGATGGAGACCGGTAGGCGCGAGACCTTGCCGAGTCCGGCCTGCTCGAGGGCGGGCACGGAGTAAATCTGCCCGGACTTGCCGCCGGCGGAGAAGGGGCGGAGGGCTTTGAAGGGGTCTTTGAGGGCCATGGTGTTGTGTGGGAAGAGAGGGGGTGTGCCGCCGCAGATGGGCAGGCAGGTAGCCAAAAGCAAAGAAGGCGGTCGGGGCAAGCCCGACCGCCTTCAAATAAGCCGTGCTGAGGATTAGGCTTCGACGGCCTTCTTGATCTTCGCGAAGTTCGGCATGGAGGCCGGGTCGCGCTTTACTTCGGAGTGGATCACGTTGCCGGCCTTATCGGCCACGAAGACGGAGCGCTTGGCCACATTGAGGAGGCTGGTCTTCTCGGGGATCACGCGGGTGTCCTTGACCTTGAAGGCCTTGAGGGCGACGCGGTTGAAGTCGGAAACGAGGGTCACGCCGATATTGGCCTGCTTGGCCCAAGCTTCCTGAGCGAAGGGGGAGTCAACCGAGATGGCGATCACATCGGCGCCGAGCTTCTTATACTCGTCGAGCAATCCGGTCACCTTGCACAGTTCGTCGGTGCAGACGCCCGTAAAGGCGAGGGGAACGAAAAGAATCACCGTCTTGCCCTTGCCGACATTGCGGCGGAGGCTGACATCGACCAGACCGGCGTCGGTCTTCTGCTTGAGGGAGATTTCAGGGAGAGGCTGGCCGAGTTTCAGGGGCATGGTTTAGGTAGGTAGGGGGTGCGATGCAGAAATTGGCCAAAAAATAGGGGCACGCAAGGATGGAGGCGGCAAAATGCCATAAATGACCCTTTTTTAACAAAGGGGTCGGCAGATTGATGGGGAAAATAGTCCGAAAGCTGCTTATTAGGCATCTTTGGCTAAGCCCAACCTGCGGAACCACTTACGTTGTTTCCTCACCAGGGCCCAGGTGTCCAGGTTGATACGTTCAGCCAGGCCGCTCGGTGCCACGCGTTTACCGCCCTCTAGCCAGTCCATGACGGCCCGATAGCCGACTGCGCGAGAGGATGTCAGTTCAGGGTCTAGACGCATCGCTAGGAGGCGCTCAGACTCCTCGATGATCCCGGTACGCAGCATCAGGTCGGTTCGGGCCGAGATACGGCGTTTAAGCTCATCATCGGGACGTTCTAGTAGTTCGAAGGTCACCGGGTGGTCAGCGAAGGGGCCGCGACGGGTCAGGAATTCGTCCCGCAGCGAATCCAGCGTCCGGCCAGAGGCTAGTCGGCGTTCGAGTGCTTTGGCCACCCGGATCGGGTTTTGGACGTCGAGCCAGTCGGGAAGGTTCTGTCCCTCGATTTCGCGCAAGCGGAGGAGAAGGGAGGCCAGTCCTTGGCGCTGAAGCGTGCGGACTTCGTCGGTGATGGCCTGCGGGATCTCGATCTCATCGGTCACCGGACCGAAGAAGGCCGCCAGATAGAAGCCGCTGCCGCCCGTGACGAGGATGCGATTGCCGCGGCCGTGCGCGCCGGCGATGGCTTCGCGGGCCATGTCGACGTATTGCGAGACGGAGTAGCGTTCCGAAGGTTCGACCAGATCGAGTCCGTGATGGCGTACGCGGCGTTGTTCTTCCGGCGTCGGCTTAGCCGAACCGATGTCCATTCCGCGGTAGACGCAGACGGAATCGCAGGAGATAATCTCGGCGTCGTTCTGTTCGGCCCAGCGCAGCGCGGTCTCCGTCTTACCGACGGCGGTCGGTCCTGTCAGCACATGGATCGCTGGCGCAGTGAGGGTCATCCGGCGCGCTTCGCCCAATCGAGGCAATACGACAGCAGGATCAGCGCGGCGGGCGAAGTGAGCACCATGCTGTCGATTAGGTCAAGAGCACCACCGATACCTGGAATGGTAGCGCCGGAATCCTTGGCCCCGGCGAGTCGCTTGAAGACGGACTCAATCAGATCGGAAGGGATGCTTAGTGCCGCGATCGGTATCGCCATCACGGCTGCTTTCCATGGCACCATGAAGCTGATGCCGAAGGTATCTCGCAGGAGCCAAGCGAAGAGAGCAGAGGCCCCCGCGGAAACCAATAGGCCGCCCACACAGCCCTCCCAGCTCTTGGCCGGGCTAATGTTGGGCGCGATCTTATGTTTGCCGAACGGCACGCCGAAGAGAAGTCCGCCGACGTCGGTGAACTTCGTGGCCACGAAGACCCAGACGACATAGTAAAGCCCGACAGACTTGGCGGTGAGCAGGTGTCCATCCTTCATGCGCGCAATCGCGATGAGTGAGGCCAGCATGAAGGGCAAGTAGGCGAATCCGTAGAGCGTCGGGAATCGGCGCAGGAGCGTCGGTACCTCGCCCGGATGGCGCAGGCGCGAAAGTAGGTGCAGGCCGAAGAGCATGGCGCCGCCTGTAAGGAGGTAGTTCGCACGGGCTTCTTCGGCGGCGAGAAAGAAGAGGCCGAAATGCAGTGCGAAGCCTGCGACGATGCCGGAAAGGTTAGGACGGCCAACACCAGGAATCGCGCGGACGAGTTGGTAGAACTCGTATTGTGCGGCGCAGATAATTAGTGCCAGTAGGCCGAAGGAAGCCTGTTCGGCGACGGAGAA
This sequence comes from Opitutia bacterium, assembly GCA_947377865.1. Taxonomy (GTDB): domain Bacteria; phylum Verrucomicrobiota; class Verrucomicrobiia; order Opitutales; family UBA953; genus UBA953. Next base: position 10,649 of record CANCHK010000039.1, read on the forward strand.
GAAGCCCCCGACCCAGATGACGAGGCCGACGACAACCCAGAGGCCGATGGTACTGAGGGCGCGGTCTTTCATGCTTGGGCTAGGGTCTGAATTTGCTCGCGGGTCTGGCCGAAGCGTCGTTCGCGCTTGGCGTACTCGGCGAGCGCAAGCTGGAGTTGTGCTTTATCGAAGTCAGGCCAGAAGACCGTCGCAAAGACGATCTCCGCATAGGCTGATTGAAGAAGAAGGAAATTGCTGAGACGAAATTCGCCGGAAGTGCGGATGATCAAATCGGGGTCAGGCATCCCGGCGGTCTGCAGGCGAGCTTCGACGGCGGACCAGTCCACCTTGTCCGGCTTGAGTTTGCCATCGGCGACATCGGCGGCGATGGCTTGGGCTGCCGTGACAATCTCTTGACGGGCACCGTAGTTCAGAGCGACGACAAGCGTGAAGGCCGTATTATCCTTGCTCGACTTGATGACGTCCTCGAGGGGTATGCGTACGAACTTGGGTAGTGCCGTGATATCGCCGATTACCCGGAGGCGAACGTTCCGTTTTTCGATGCGGGCAAGATGGGCTCGCAAAATCCATTCGCCGAGTTTGAAGAGTCCGCTGACTTCTTCGAGCGGCCGTTTCCAGTTCTCGGCCGAAAAGGCGAAGACGGTGAGCGTGCCGATGCCGGAATCGATACATGCATCGACGATCTCGATTAGTCTTTCCGCACCGCGTCGATGTCCCTCAAGTCGGGGTAGTCCCTTGGCGGCGGCCCAGCGTCCGTTTCCGTCCATGATGATGCCGACGTGTCGCGGCGGCACAGGATTGACGGGAGTGTTGGGCGTAGGGGAGGACACTTGGGCGGAGAATGTTCTAGCCGAATCACTTCTGGCAACCGCGAATCAATGTCCGTCGGCGGCCACTAGTACTCCAGGGAACCCCGCGCCACGGGCAAGCTCGCAGACCTCGAGGAAGCCTTGCATGGTCAGAGAGCCGTCTGCTTTGATCAGGACCGGTCTCGCTGACCCGCCGGCTGCGGCGACGCGGCGCAGTTCGGCGTTGAGCCCGTCACGGTCGACCACACGTCCCGCGACGACAAAGATGCCAGTTCCCCGGGCCGAGACCAAGGTCACTGTCAGGGAGGTGCGCGCCAGGTCGCTAGAATTCAGTTTTGGCGTCTTCAACGTCGGGGAGACCGCGCCAGGTCGATTGTCGAATCCGACGTACATGCCGGGGGCAAAGACGAATTCGGCTGAAAGGACGTAGGTCAAGGCAGCGCAGACTAAGGCGAGGGCTAGCGGCACGAAGTCCAGCCCCTGTTCGGCAGGGCGGACTTTTTCCAGAACTCCGAGCGGCGTCCGCATTTTAGCTTTGGCGTGGCTTCTCTTCGGGTAGCTCGTGGCGTACGAAGGTGATGATGGAGTGGGCGGCAATCTCCATCTCCGTGACAATTGAGCGGACGCGGCCGACGAGGAAGTGGTGGGCCATCGCGCAGGCGGCGGCAATCACCATGGCAAAGCCGGCGGTGGCGAGCGCAGCTTGGACTTCGAGTAGGAGGGCGTTGGCGGAGGCGTAGACACTGCCGTCGCGGAGGGCGGTGGTCAGATTGAATCCCGAAAAGATCGCGCCGGCAAGGCCGAGCAACGGGGCGACGCGCCCGATGGAGGCGATGGTTCCGAGTCGGCGTTCGAGTACTGGAAGCTCGAGCAGGGCAGCTTCGGTGGCGGCGGCACGCATCGCGTCTTCCCCACTAGCCGAGCGGAGTAGGGCGGCTTTGACCACGCGAGGGACTGGGCCAGGGGATTCCTCGCAGGCGGCGAGGGCTTCGAGCGGCCTGCCGGCGCGGAGGTTGTTGCGGACGCCTTCGATGAAGTCGGAGGAGAGCACCAGGCCGCGGTGTAGGAACATTGCACGTTCAACCACGAACACCAGCGCGAGGAAGGCGAGGATTAGGAGCAGCCAGACGAAGGGTCCGGCATCAAAAGGGAAGGAAAAGCGGCTGCTCATTGGGGCTTGGGAGGATTGGACGATGAATCGCGCAGGGTCGCAAGTTTGCTTTCGGCGGTGGATAGCCCTGGGAGGCGGGACTGCTCCGTTGGCTGACCTTGGTTTACCGTGACGATGATTTGGTAGGCCGCGATGGCTTCGGCGCGGTCACTATCCTGTTCGCAGATCTCACCCATGAGTAGGATTGAGCGCGAGAGCCAGAGTCGGCCTTCCGAGGATAGCTTCCCGGTTGCCTCCGCAGCGGTCCGGGCACTCGCATTCTTAAGCGTCCCGAGGGATCGGAGTAGCACCTTGCGGGCTTCGTTTCGGGTGGTGGTGGCTTCCAGTCCGACCTCCGTCTTGCTTCGTTCGACGAGGGTGAGGGCCCACTTGTGCCAAGCTTCGATTTTGATGTCTTCGGAATCCTTGGCCCACGCTTCAGAAATGCGTTCATACGCCGCCGCCGCACGCGAGATGCGCTGACGGTCCAGCTGGCCGTTGCGGTCCCTTCGCAGTTGAGCCAGGCCGAAGAGTGAATCGGCTCGGGCCATCTCGGCTTGCGGACGAGAAGCGTCGGTCGGTTTGTCGCGAATTAGGCCTTCGAGGACGAGCAGTGCCTTGTCGAACTGGCCAAGGGAGCGAAGGATCTCGGCCCGGCGAAGCGAGACGCGGAAAATCAATGCGTTCTGCGGATAGGATTCGGTAAAGCGCTCGAGGAGTTCGACGGCATCCTTCAGCTTGTTCTCACCTTCGGCAGGGGCCTGAAGCGCGGCTTGTTCGGCCGCTTCGTAGAGGCCGAGTGCGGCGAATTCCGAAAGACCGGGTTCGCCCTGGAATTCCTTAGCGAGGGATTCGAAGCGGGCTTGGGCTTCGGCATTGCGTCCGACGGAAGCCAAGTGGCGACCTTCGACGAGGTAAGACGCCGCCGCGGCGGGAACCTTACCGAATTGCCGACGAAGTTCGACCAGTTCGCCAAGTCCTTTGGCGGCGCCGGCGTTCAGTGAGGTGCGAGCCTTTAGGAGGGCGGCGTGTCCGCGGAGTTCGGGTGCCGCCTTGCGGAGTTCGGCGAGGGGCTCGTCTGCCGGTAGGGCGGCGAGCTTGCGCCCAATCTCATCCGCGAGCCGGCTGGCCTCCGTAGGGTTATTATTGGCAATGGCTAGCAGGGCTCTTTGCCAGACGAAGCGAAGTTCAAAGTCGAAGCGGGCGCCTTGGAGTAAGGGTGCGAGGCGTGCCAGCAGGCGTTCAGCGTCGGCTGGGTGGTGTGCCTTGCGCATGTCTTCAATCAGGCTCCAGATGGCGGACCAGATGGGCTCCCTGGTCCTAGTCCGATTGGAGCGAGCGGCTTCCTCGATTACCTCCGTCGTACGGTTCCATGCGCTGATTTCGTCACTGGTCTCGAGCAGGCAGAGGATGCGTTGATGAAAGGCGTCCTCCGAGATTTTTGTATCGGCTGCATCCTTTTGCAGGGTGGCGTAGGCTTTCTCCGCCAGAGCGAAATCCTTAGCGAGGAAGAGGCAATCGGCCGCCGCGATGCGGAGCTGAGCGCGTTCTGGTTCGACGCTGCTTTCGGCCAATGCGGCCAGATGCGTCGCGGCGAGGCGGTAGGAACCGTCGCCCCATGCGGCGATGGCGAGGGTGCGGGTGGCTTCGCGAACGAGTGGGCTGGCGGGGACGTCCTTGAGTAGGTCTTCGGCGGCCTGACGGGCTTTCTCGCGGCTTCCAGCGAAGAGCATGAGTTGGGCCCGGGCCAAGTGGATTGAGTCAAGTACCTTGAGGTCGCGCGGACAGTAGTAGGAAAGCTGTCCTGGATTACGGCGCAGCAGGAAATCGTTCACCTCGTTTGCAATCGCCTTGGTGTCCGTCGGCTTAGCGGGATCGGTCTCAGTGCGCGGGTCCGCGGCGGCGACCAAGGCGCGCAATGCGGTCAGGCGGATAGAAACGCTGGCTGGGTTGCGTGCAGCCTCCTTGAGGCGATCACGCCCTTCGCTGCTATCGGCACCAAGGATCAGTCCGGCGAGAAGGTCGGCTTCGGCTTGGCGGGCTCCGGATAGCTTGCCGGCGTTGGCCAGTGCTTGCGCAGCCGCTTTGGCGTCTTTGAGGTGGGCAAGCGCGAGTGCAAGATTGCGGGCGTAGTCGAAGGCAAGCGGCGTACCCTTGGCGTCAGAGGCGAGGTCACGTAAGGCGGAGACGGTGCGTTGGTCGACCTTGCCAGCGACGATCATCGCCCGGTAGCCGAGGACTTCGATACGTTGGCGTTGCTCTTCGGAGACGGCCGTTCGTCCGATGGCTTCCTGCGCGAGGTTGATGTTGAGGTTGTCGCTCTCCGCTCCGGCAACCATCCAGCGTAGTGCGTGACCCCAGGCGGTCTCGTGGGCGGGAAGGGCGCCGATGTTAAGCTCGGCCGAGAAGGCGCGGGCACCGTCGGTGTCGTTCTCCAGCAGGGCGATGAGGCCTTCGCGCAGTGTCTTGCGAGGTGACTTAGGCAGGAATTTAACCGTCGCTTTAGCTTCGGCCGTACGTGTGCGCTCGATGTAAGCGGCCGAAAGACCTAGGCCTGCCTGCTCGCGTTCCTTGTCATCCAGCTTAGGGTCGGCCAGCAGCTGGGCATAGAAGGTAGCGGCCGTCGAGGATAGTCCGGCGGCTAGGGCTTGGTCCGCAAGCCCGAGCATCGTGCGACGATCCGGTTGGTCACCCGAACTGACCGGGGCGTTCCCCGTCATGAGATTGGGCGGCAGGTCCTGCGACACGACCCGACCCGGCAGCAATGCGCCGAGGGCGAGGAAGGTGACCAGGGTGAACCGCAGCATCGTCCCGACTATGGTCGGAGCGGGCCGGCGGGCAAGAGGCGAGTGCCGGCTTAGGCCTTGTCGAGACCGAAGGCCGTGTGCACGGCTCGGACGGCAGCGTCAGCTTTGGCCGGGTCCAGGGCGACGGAGATCTTGATCTCGGAAGTCGTGATGAGCTCGCTGTTGATGCCGACGGAGGCGAGGGCCTTGAAGAGGGTGCCGGCGACGCCGGGGTGGGAGATCATGCCGACGCCCACGATCGAGAGTTTGGAGATCTCGCCGGCGGAGCGGACGGAGCCGGAGCCGAGTTTCTTGAGGGTCTGGCCGACGACGGCTTCGACGCGTGAGAATTCGGCGGTGGTCACCGAGAAGGTCAGGTTGGCTTTGCCGTCCTTACCTAGGTTCTTGATGATCATGTCAACGCTGAGTCCTGCTTCACCGAGGTCGTCAAAGAGGGCGGACAGCGCCTGCGGGTTGTCCGGCAGGTCGTTCACCGTGACACGGGTCTGCAGGCGGTCGAGGGCGACGCCGGCGATGGCCGCGTCTTCGAGGGTTTTGTCGATGGCTTTCACGATGGTACCGGGTTGGTCGTTAAAGGAGGAACGGACCTCGAAGGGCACGTTATATTTCTGGGCGAACTCTACCGAGCGCGACTGCATGACCTTCGAACCACTGGAGGCGAGTTCGAGCATCTCCTCGTAGGAGATCTCCGGCAGCTTGCTCGCGTTGAGCACGATGCGGGGGTCGGCGGTGTAGACGCCGTCGACGTCGGTGTAGATCTGGCAGAGGTCGGCCTTGATGGAGGCGGCGACTGCGATGGCGGTGAGGTCCGATCCGCCGCGGCCGAGCGTGGTGACTTCACCTGTGTCCGTGCAGCCTTGGAAGCCGGCGACCACGACGACCTTGCCTTCGTCGAGGCGGGCGAGCAGGTCGCCTCCGGTGATACGGGTGATACGAGCGCGGGTATGGATGTCGTCTGTGAAGATGCCGGCCTGGGCGCCCGTGCGGGAGACGGCGGGGACGCCGATGGCGTGGAGCGCCATGACTGTAAGGGCGATGGTCTCCTGTTCGCCGACGGCCATCAGGACGTCCATCTCGCGCTCGTCCGGTAGCTTCGAGAGGGCCTTGGCGCGGGCGATGAGGTCGTTGGTCACGCCGCTGCGGGCGGAGACGACCACGACGATACGGTTACCCTTGGACCACTGTTCCTTGATTTTGGCCGCGACGTTCTGGATACGGTCGACAGTGCCGACGGAAGTGCCGCCGTATTTCTGGACGATGAGGGCCACCGGGAGATTAGGATTCGGGAGAGAAGATGCGGAGCACGACCGGCTCCTCGAGCACGGTCTTGAGGCGGCGCAATTCTGTCAAGACCGCGGACATCTTACGTTCGCTGACCGGGTAGGTCGAAAGCGTGACCGTACCGCGACCCTG
>CANCHK010000040.1 GCA_947377865.1 Opitutia bacterium
GCCGAAGTCATGAAGAAGGGCGACGACGTGGAAGCCATCGTGCTCGACGTCGACGTCGACCAGCAGCGCATCTCCCTGGGCGTCAAGCAGACCCAGACCGATCCGTGGAGCGAAATCGACCGCAAGTACCGCATCGGCGACCTCGTCACCGGCAAGGTCTCCAAGGTGGCGAACTTCGGCGCCTTCATCGAACTCTCCGACGAGATCGACGGCCTCGTGCACGTCTCGCAGCTCGCCGAACAGCGCGTTGAGAACGTCAAGGACGTCGTCAAGGTCGGCCAGGATGTCACCGCTCGCGTCATCAAGATCGACAAGGAAGACCGTCGCATCGGTCTCTCGATCAAGGCCGCGAACTACGACGCCGAACGCCTCCAGGCGGAAATCAGCAGCTACGACCGCATCAAGGGTCCGTCCACCGGCGGCGCCCCGGCCCCCTCGGCTGGTGGTTCGTCCTCCTCGTCGTCGGGCAGCGGAGACTTCAACAGTCTCGGCGACCTCCTCGACAAGGCTGGCAACTAAGCCTTCCTTCACAGGAACCAAACAGACCCCGGGTAACCGGGGTCTTTTTTTGTGCCCATTCGCGACGAGAGGCCGTAATATCCAAGCATGGTTCCGTTCCAGGGATACGGCAGGCTGACGCGCAGCACCTCGCTGGCGCTGCTGGCTTCCTTGGTCATCCTCGTGGCGGAGTGGCTGGGCTGGCTAGAGCCGAACGTGATGAAGGCTGTCCGCACCGGCTGCCAGATCTATGTCCTGTTGCGCGTGATGCGCGCCCGCATCTCCCCGGCCTACCTACTACTATGGGGCCCGCTGGCCTGGCTCCTACCGATCGGCACCGCCCTACTGTTCTTCCTCTTCGGCGGCCGCAAACATTCGTCCCTGGCCGACGCGAAGAAGGAAGTGAACCGCGTGGCCTGGCGCCCCAGCGAAGAACCTGACTTCGGCGGCAATCGGTTCAAATTACTCGGTGATCGGCATGGCCGGGACACCCTCGAAGAGCTTCGTCGTCAGATTAAGGGAGCGAAACGACGCATCAGCCTCTCGACCTACGCACTGGCCAACGATGCCGTCGGTCGCGAGGTTGTGAGCCTACTCACGGCGCGCGCCAAGGAAGGCATCGAAGTCCGCCTCCTCGTCGACGCCATCGGCAGCTTCGGTATCCCGCTGCGCCTGTGCCGCCCCCTCCGCCGCGCCGGCGGCAAGGTGGCCCGCTTTAATCCCGCCTTACCCATGCAGGGCAAAGGCTCGGCAAACTGGCGCAACCACCGCAAGATTGCCGTCTTCGACGGAACGTTCGCCGTCATCGGCGGCCAGAACCTCGGCCTGCTTTACATGGGAGACAAGCCCTCGCCCCGCCGCTTCCGCGACTGCTCGTTCCTCATCGAAGGCCCGACCGCCGCGGCGATCGAGCGCGTCTTCATCGCTGACTGGTGCCAGGCCACCGACGAAACACCGATGAGTTTCGCAACATTGCTGCGCGAACGTTCGCCCCACGTCGGTGACGCGCGCGTGGAGGTCATCTCTTCCGGACCCGACTGCGAAGAAGATCCGCTGTGGGAGACCTATGTGAAGCTGTTCTCTAACTGCAAACGCTCGATCACCGTCGTGACGCCCTACTTCGTACCCGACCGTACGCTATTCACGCTGCTGGTGACGGCCGCAAACGCTGGCCGCCACGTCAAAATCATGGTACCACGGAGGTCGGACCATCGCCTACTCGATCTCGCCCGCCGCTGGCACCTGCGCACCCTGCGCGAGGCAGGCGCGGAAATCTTCTTCTTCAAACCCGACGTTCTCCACGCCAAGCTCGTCATCGTCGACGACGAGCAGCTGGTCATCGGCTCGGCGAACCTCGACATGCGTTCGCTCTTCCTGAACTACGAGATTGGCGCGGTTGTGCGCGATCCCGCCGCGGTCGCCGAAGTCGGCATGCTCATCGCCGGCTGGGAGACGGAGAGCACTCGTTTCACGGAAGACCTCTACCGACGCACCCGGACGTGGACGGGCCGCTCAATCGAGGCGATTGCGAAGGTGATCTCGCCGCTACTCTGATCAGCCCAGAAAGGCGTGAAGACGGACCGCCAGCCCGGTGTCCGGCAGCAGGAAGCCGTCGTGTCCGGCATCCGTCACGACCTCATGATAGGCGGCGTTGACGCCGACGGCCGTGGCCGCGGCAAGCAGCATGCGCAGTTCGCTGGTCGGGTAGAGCCAGTCGCTTGAGAAACCGATGGCGAGCACGTCGGGTCCGTCCTGCGTGAAGAGCGTACCTGAGGAGGCGCGCGCGGTCATGTCAAAGCGGTCCACCGCGCGGGTGATGCGCAACCAGCTGTTGGCGTCGAAGCGCTGGACAAACGCCCTGCCTTGGTGCTCGAGGTAGCTTTCGACCTGCCAGTGCACGGGATCGCCCGCGCCGGCGCCCGGGACCTTGGCACGGCCGAACTTCTGTTCGAACGACGCGGAGGAAAGATAGCTGATGTGCGCAAGCATCCGGCCGACGGCCAAACCGGATTCAGGCCCTTCGCCGGGGACGTAGTGGCCTCCTCGGAAATTCGGGTCGCGCTCCACGCAGGCGCGCGAGACGGCATTAAGGGCGATGGCCATCGGCGACTGGCTCAGGCCGGCGGCGAGCACGGCGATGCGGCCGACCTCGGCGGGATAGTCGGCACACCAGATCAGGGCCTGCATACCGCCCATAGAACCGCCGACGACGGCATGGAGCTTGGAGATGCCGAGGTGGCGGACGACCAGGCGCTGGGCGCGGACGATATCGCCCAAGGTGATTTCCGGGAAATAACCGCCATAGGGATTACCGGTACGGGGGTCGGTGGAGAGCGGGCCGGTCGACCCACGGCAGCCGCCGATGCAATTCACGCCGATGACGAAGAAACGGTTAGTATCGATGGCCTTGCCCGGGCCGACGAAGCAATCCCACCAGCCCGGCTTGCGGTCTTCGACCGAGTAGCGGCCGGCCACGTGGTGATCGCCGCTCAGGGCATGAGGGACCAGGATGACGTTCGACTTGTCGGGCAGCAACGTGCCGTAGGTCTCATAGCGCAGCGTCAGGGACGGCAGTTCGCCGCCCAACTCGAGCTTGAAGGGCTCGGCCGACACAAAGTCGCGGAACGAGACCGGACAAAGTTCGTGGGCGGAGGTCGGGTTGGCCGGACAGTCGGACATGGACCCATCCAGCCAAGCCAGACCCGGGCGGGAGGCAAGTGGCCATTCGTTGTTGCCTCGTCATAAACGACCCCAAACCTACGAGCTATGTCCCAAGGCCACCGCCATGAGGAAGGATGCTGCGGGGAAGGCTCCGGCGATCGCATCGAAGCCGCCGTTCTCCGCATGAAGGAGAAGGCCATGCGCGTCACCTCTCCTCGCCTGGTCATGCTCAAGGTCCTAGCGGCGGCCAAACACCCTCTCAGTGCGGAGCAGCTCCATGAAGCCGCGGGCGACGATAAATTGGACCTAGTCACGATCTACCGCAGCCTCGGCGCCATGGACGACGCCGGCATCGTCCAGCGTCATCCGCTCGAGCGCGGCCGCAGCCTCTACGCCCTCGTCACTCCCGGGCACCACCATCATCACGTCATCTGCCGCCGTTGCGGCCGGATCGACCGCCTGCCCGGTTGCGACACTTCGCGCCTCGAAGCCGCCGCCCGCACCAAGGGCTATGCCGAACTGACCCATATCATGGAGATATACGGCATCTGCCCGGCCTGCACCCAATCTAACCATGCCTGACTTTCCTCGTACTGCTTTTATCCTCGGAGCCGGCCTCGGCACGCGCCTGCGTCCGCTGACTGAAAACTGCCCCAAGCCCCTGCTGCCGATTGGCGGACGGGCGATGGTCATGCAGGCCATGGAGAAACTCCATGCCGCCGGTACGCGCCGCTTCATCATCAATACGCACCACTGCCCAGAAGCCTGGACGCTCGCCTTCCCCTCCGGCCGCTTCGGCGACGCCGAAGTGAAGCTCGTGCATGAGCCCGTACTGCTCGAGACCGGCGGCGGTCTCGCGAACATCGCCGGCCTGCTCAGCGAGGACGACAAGGACCTTGTCATCTGGAACGGCGACATCCTCTCCAGCTGCGATATCGCCGCGGCCTACGCGCACCATCAGGCCAACGGCGGCGCCGCCACGCTCGTGGTCCGCGAACAAGGCCCGAACCGCAACGTCCGCATCACCGACGAAGGTTTCGTGACCGACATGCGCGACCGACTCGGAAAAGCCGACCCCTCCTACCAGTACACCGGCATCTGCGTCGTCACCAAGGCCTTCGCCCAAGGGGTGCCTGCGACGATTGAATCGCTGGTCGAACATTTCCTCCGTCGCATCCAAGCCGAACCCAACAGCATCCAGGGTTTCCTCGACGGCTCCGCGACCTGGCATGACCTCGGCACCGTCGAGGAATACCAGGCCGTAAAGGCCGAGCGGGAGAAGCCCGTGCGCGGCGCGATCTCTCCTGCCGATGCCGCCAAGGCGCACGGCTATGAGCTCACCGCAGGTGGAGTCGTCCTCAAGGGCGGTTCCGGCCGCAAGTTCCTCCGCATGCACAATGCCACGGGCGAATCCGCCGTACTGTGCGTCTACGATGATTCGCGTCCCGAGAACCAGCTCTACGGAGCCATCGCCGGCGTGCTCCGCGACAAGATCGGTGTCCAGGTCCCGCAAATCCTCGCCGAAGATAAGGCCGCCGGCGTGCTCATCCTCGAAGACCTCGGCGACGTCGACCTCTGGTCGCTCGCGCAGGGCAAGGAGTTCCCGTGGGCGCCTGTCGCCTCAGCGCTCGAACAGGTCGCGGGCATCCATCGCCTCGGCGTCGATGCGTTCGCCGGTTCCGGCATCACCCTCATGGAAGCGTTCGGCCCGAACCTGTACCAGTGGGAACGCCAGTACTTCCAGGACAACGCGCTTGGCGGCCGCAAGCCCGACCGCGCCGTCGCCGACGAGATGGCCTCGCTCGCCAAGGAACTCATGGGCCAGCCTGTCGTCACGATCCATCGCGACTTCCAGTCGCAGAACATCATGGTGCGCGACGATTCCGCCTGGCTGGTCGACCTCCAGGGCCTGCGCCACGGCTGCATGTTCTATGACTTCGCCTCACTCGCCTTCGACCCTTACCTCACGCGCAATGACATGGACCTGTGGCGCATTGAAATCGAAGACCACGCACGCGAAGTCTCCGGATGGAAGGGTTCCAGCGATGAGTTCTCGCACCTTTTTCACGTCGCCGCCACGCAGCGCCTCCTGCAGGCCTGCGGCGCCTACGGTTTCCTCGGCAACAAGAAGGGCCGTCCGGAATACCTCGCGCACCTGCCGCAAGGCCTGCGCAACCTGACGATCGCCGCCTCCCTCTGCGGGAAGCGACGCATCGCCAAGCTGGCGGAAGATCTCGCGGGCGTCCCCGCTAAGGTCAGCCGTTGACCTTGTCGTCGAGGAAACGGACGACCTCGTCTTCGGTCATGCGCACCTGCTCCAGCGTATCGCGGTCGCGGACCGTGACGCCGGCGCCCTTCTCGATGGTCTCGAAGTCAATCGTGATGCCAAAAGGCGTGCCGATCTCGTCTTGGCGGCGGTAGCGGCGGCCGATGGCACCGGCAGCGTCATAGAAGACATTGTGGCGCTTCTTCAGGCGGCGGTAAAGGGCCTCGGCGCGCTCAACGAGCTCGGGCTTATTCTTAACCAGCGGGAAGATTGCGGCCTTAAAAGGAGCAACGCGGGCTGGGAGGCGGAGGACGACGCGCTTCTCGCCTTCGACCTCGTCCTCATGGTAGGCCGTGGTCAGGAGCGCGAGGAACACACGATCGACGCCGACGGACGGCTCGATCACGTGCGGGATGTAGCGGGCCTTGGCGACCTCGTCGAACCAATCGAGCTTCTGACCCGAGACGTTGCTGTGCTGGGTCAAGTCGAAGTCGCCGCGGGCGGCGACGCCCTGGAGTTCCTGCACACCGAAGGGGAACTCGAACATGATGTCCGTGGTGCCCTTTGAATAGTGGGCAAGCTTCTCGGTCGGGTGCGGATAGAGGGAGAGCTTGGCACGAGGGATGCCGATAGACTCGAACCAAGCCAGGCAGCCTTCGATCCAATCTTTATGGGCGGTGGCCCAATCGGAAGAGGGCGAGATGAAGTATTCGATCTCCATCTGCTCGAACTCACGCGAGCGGAAGATGAAGTTGCGGGGATTGATTTCATTGCGGAACGCCTTGCCGATCTGGGCGATGCCGAAGGGAAGTTTCACGCGGCCCGTGTCGACGACGTTCTTGAAGTTGATGAAGATGCCCTGCGCGGTCTCCGGACGGAGATAAGCGGTGGCGGAGGCGTCCTGCATGGCTCCGACGTACGTCTGGAACATCATGTTGAACGAACGGGGTGGCGTGAGCGAACCCGGCTTGCCCGTGGCGGGCGAAGGGATGAGCGCATGCTCCTCGGGCTTGGACTCCGTGTAATCCTTGAGCACGACCGGCTCGAGTGCGCCCTGCTTGGCGAGCTTGCGCTTCATATCGTTGGCCATTTCATCGGCCTTGGCCTGCATGCCATCGTCCTCGAGTACGGAGACGTAGCCGATGGTCTCGCCGGCGACGCGCACCGGGGCGAAGAAAAGCTGGTCGGCGCGGTAGCGCATCTTCGATTCCTTGCAGTCGACGAGCGGGTCAGTAAAATTATCGATGTGCCCTGAGGCCTTCCAAGTCGTCGGGTGGTGGATGATCGAGGAATCCAGGCCAACAATGTCGTCGCGGCGGTGGACGAAGTCCTGCCACCAGGCCTGCTTGATGTTGTTCTTCAACTCGACGCCGAGGGGGCCGTAGTCAAAGAAGCCGTTGAAGCCGCCGTAGATGTCGGAGGAAGGGAAGACGAACCCGCGGCGTTTGCACAGGTTTATGATGGATTCCATCTTGTCGGTCGGATCGGCCATGGCGGGTAAGAGCCCACACCTATCCCCGCTCCGGGGGTCCGCCGCAAGCCTGTTCCCTCAGCGGGCGCGGGGCTCAGTGGTCAGTCCGGCCGCCTTCTTGGACCACGTCTTGGCCGCGGCCGAGACCGCACGGAAGAGATCGGAGAATTCCTCCGAGGAGGCGTTCATGCGGGCCTGCGAGCCTTCTAGCGAAGCGGAAAAGGAGGCCAACGCGGCACCGGCATCGGCAAGGCGGACCTGGAGGAGCGCCAGCGTCTCGTCATCCAAATTGCGGTCGGCACCCTCGACCGCCTCACGGAGACGGCCGCAGGCGGTGATCAGGCGGGCACTCTGCGCATCCAGCTTGCCGTCGCCGGTGGCCTCGAGCACTGCACCAGTGCGGCGCACCAGCATCGCGGAAAAGCGCGCGGCGCGGTCAGGATCAGTCGCGTCATAAAAATTGTCGAGGTCATGCTCAAGGTCGGCCGCGAGGGCGACCAGGTCCTTCTCGGCGAGGTCCTGCAGTTGTTGAACGAAGTCGGCAATCTTGCTCTGGAAATGGCTACCAAGCGGAGGAATCTCGTCGGCGGCCAGGGGCTCCGTCGGCGTCGATGCGGACTCATCCCAAATCAGCTCCACCTGCAGCATCCCGGAAGCCGGGCTCACCGCGACAAGGCGCACGCGCAGGCCCTTGGCGACTTCGGCCCGCAGGTGGTCGCCACGAAGACGATCGGCGAAACCGCGATCTTCCAAGGTCTCAGGGTCGAGGCTGAGACGGACCACCGGACGCAGACAACCTTCCGCATCGGTGTCGAGGCCGATGGAACTCACCTGCCCCACCGTGACGCCCTGCACGCGGACAGGCGTACCAGAAGAGATGCCTTCGACGGAGAAGGCGGGGCGAAAAATCACCGTCACAAGCGGGGCCGACCAAGCGCGCCACCACGCGAACGCCCCCCAAAGCACGGCCACGCCGAGGACGGCAAGCATCACGCCACCAAGGGCGCGGCGGCTCATCCGGCAGACTGAGGATAGCTGCCCAACCACTTCACCACTTCGCAGCGACCCTTAAGTTCGGTGACAGCGGCCTGCACGGCCACGGTGTCCCAGTGGCCTGGGAAATCGATAAAGAAGAGGTATTCCCAGGCGCGGCGGTGGCTCGGGCGGGACTCGATGCGAATCAGGTTGATGCTGCGATCGGAAAAGGCTGCCAGTGCGCCCTGGAGTGCGCCCGGCTCGTGCTTAAGCGTGAGGACCACGCTCGTGACCTCGTCCTTAGCGCCGACAGAGTTGGCCGTCTTCGCGATGACGAAGAAACGCGTCGCGTTATCGCGGCGATCCTGGATGCCGCGGGCAAGGATGGGCACGCCGCGCGATTCGGCGGCGGTGGCGGAAGCGACGGCGGCCTGGCCTTGCGGGTCGCGAGCGACGATTTCGACGGCGGCGGCGGTACTATCGGTTTCAACGAGCACAGCACCAGGGACATGGCGAGAAAGCCAACCACGACACTGCGCGAGGGCGATGTCCTTCGAGAGGACCTTCTTCACTTGATCGAGCGGACCCTGACCGACGAGGCACTGCTCGACGGAGAGAGTGACTTGGGCCACGACCTTGAGTTCGGATTCGGCGAGTAGGTCGAGCGAGTGGCTGACGACGCCTTCGGTAGAGTTCTCGACCGGCACGACGCCGTAAGACGCCTCACCCGATTCGACCGCGGCAAAGATATCCCCGATGGCGCGGAGTGGGAGCGACGGCACGCTGGTGCCGAAGGCGCGGACCTGGGCCTGCTGGGTGAAGGAGCCTTCAGGCCCGAGGTAAGCGACCGGTTTGGCCATCTGGGCGCCGATGGAAAGGGAGATGATCTCGCGGTAAACCGCGCGGAGGCCGGAAGCCGGAATCCCCGGAGCGGCCTCGGCGATAGAGCGGAGAAGCTGCTCTTCGCGCTGCGGAGCGTAGACCGGCGCGCCAGACTTCAGTTTCGCTTCGCCGATGGCACGGGCCACCTGCAAGCGCTCGCCGAGCAGCTTGAGGATTTCGCGGTCGATACGATCGACCTCGCGGCGGTGCTCTTCGAGGCTCATTCGGCAGGCTTCTCGTCTTCGGGCGGGGTCTCCGTCGCGATAGCGGCGGAGGATTGGTCTTCCAGCGGCAGACCGACTTCGGAATCGCCTACTTCGACCGGCGTGGTCGCGCGGGTAATCCATTCGGAGATTTGGGCAGGAGAAAGGACGTCGGAAGCCGGCAGTTCGCCGAGCGAGCGCAGGCCGGTGAAGTCGAGAAACTTATCGGTCGTGCCGTACTGGATCGGGCGTCCAGGCAGATCGGCGCGACCCGTGACGGCAACAAGTTCGAGCTCGAGCAGGCGGTTCAGCGCGCTATCGACGGAGACGCCGCGGATGGCTTCCATCTCAGAGCGGGTGACTGGCTGGCGATAGGCGACGATTGAGAGCGTCTCAAGGGAGGCCGGGCTAAGACGCTGCGGACGAGGTTCACCGCGGAGGAGACGGACCCAATCAGCGTACGCCGGTGAAATCACGAGACGGAAACCTTCCGGACCTTGCAGGATGCGGCAAGCGTCGTTGGCGTCGCGCATCTCGGCCTCAAGGGCGTCGACCGCTTCACGAATCTGGGTCGCCGTGAGGAGAGTAGGAACCTGGTCGATGATATCTTGGATCACTTCCTGAACTGGAGGTGTGGCGGGGGCGAGCGTGGGTTCGCCAGCGGCCTCGAGGAGGTCGGGCTGGCGCTCGGCGGCCGCCTGGGCATGGTAGCGCTGCACGACCTTCTGGATGTCCTTGATGGACACCGCCTCGGAGGTCGAGAACAGGAGGGCCTTAATGATTTTCTTGAGGTTGAATTCCACGGGACGAGGAGGCTTAAATCGGATTGTCGGGAGCGAAGGGGCGGTTCAGTGTCCGCTCCCTGCCCTCTTATTAGGGGGCGCCCACCGACTGACAACCGCAGACTTTTCACACCCATCATGACCGACGCTAACCACTGCCGCCAACACTCCGCCATCGTCGTAGACGGCCCCGACCGCGCCCCCAGCCGAGCCATGCTCCGGGCTGTGGGCTTCACCGACGCCGACTTCGGCAAGCCCGTCGTGGGCGTCGCCTCGACCTGGTCGATGGTGACCCCGTGCAATATGCACATCAACCGCCTAGCGGACGAAGCGGTCAAAGGAGCCGACGCGGCCGGCGGCAAGGCGGTCATCTTCTGCACCATCACCGTCTCCGACGGCATCTCGATGGGCACCCCCGGCATGCGCTACTCGCTGGTCTCGCGCGAGATCATCGCGGATTCCATCGAAGCGGTGACCGGCGCCGAAGGCTTCGACGGCCTCGTCACCATCGGCGGCTGTGACAAAAATATGCCTGGCTGCGCCATCGCCATGGCGCGCCTCAACCGCCCTTCCGTGTTCGTTTACGGTGGCACCATCGTCCCTGGCCTGCACCGCGGCCAGTCCGCCGATATCGTCACCGTCTTCGAAGCCGTCGGTAAGCATGCCGGCAAGCAGATCGGCGAGAGCGAACTCAGGGAGATCGAGGTCTGCTCGATTCCCGGCGAAGGCTCCTGCGGCGGCATGTACACCGCCAACACCATGGCCTCCGCGATCGAAGCGCTCGGCCTCAGCCTGCCGGATAGTTCCGCGCAGCTCGCCAACTCCAAGGCCAAGCTCGAGGACTGCGAACGTGCCGGCAAGGCCGTGCTCGAACTGATCAAGAAGAACATCCGCCCTTCGGATATCCTCTCCAAGGACGCCTTCGAGAACGCCATCACCGTCGTCATCGCCCTCGGCGGCTCGACGAACGCCGTGCTCCACCTCATCGCGATGGCCCATTCCGCGGGCATTAAACTCACCCTCGAGGATTTCGAGCGCGTCGGACGACGCGTGCCGGTGCTCGCCGACCTCAAGCCGAGCGGCAAGTACAACATGGCGCACTTCGTCCGCATCGGCGGCCTACAGCCGTTGCTCAAGATGCTCCTCGATAAGGGCCTCCTGCACGGCCACTGCATGACCGTCACCGGCAAGACCGTCGCCGAGAACCTTGCCAACGTCGGTAGCTACGCCGCCGACCAAGACGTTGTCCGCCCCTTCTCCAATCCAATCAAGACTGACAGCCACCTGCGCATCCTGCGCGGCAACCTCGCCCCTGAAGGCTCCGTCGCCAAGATCTCAGGTAAGGAAGGCAACGCTTTCACCGGCAAGGCCATCGTCTATGAATCGGAAGAGGCCTCCCTCCGCGGCATCCTCGACGGCGAGGTCAAGGACGGCCACGTCATCGTCATCCGCAACGAAGGCCCCAAGGGAGGCCCCGGCATGCGCGAGATGCTCGGACCCACCAGTGCCGTGATGGGCAAGGGCCTCGGCAAGACCGTCGCGCTCATCACCGATGGGCGCTTCTCCGGCGGCTCCCACGGCTTCGTGGTCGGCCATATCACGCCTGAGGCCGCCGTCGGCGGCGTGCTCGCGGTCGTGAAGAACGGCGACACCATCACCATCGATTCGCAGAAGAACGAGATCAACCTGGACGTGCCAGCTGCGGAGATCGCAGACCGCCTGAAGTCCTGGAAAGCCTCACCCTGCAAGGAGAAGCGCGGCACCTTGGCTAAATATGCCAAGCTCGTGTCCTCGGCCTCCGAAGGCGCCATCACCGACGGCGACTAAGGTCTTTAACTGACTTAAAAATAAAGGGCGGCGGCTTCGGCGGACCGCCCTTTTTGTTGCCAAGTCGGGTCACGGCGGGAAAAACTGTCCTACCGTGGCCAACACCTTCGACCTCTTCCGGAAACAACTCCAGAACTTCCCCGAACTCGGCATCTCGCTCGACTTCAGCCGCGCGCCCTCTCCGGCAGGCTTCGATGAGAAGATGGCTCCGGCCATCGCGAAGGCTTTTGCCGACATGGCCGCGCTAGAGAAAGGCACCGTCGCCAATCCGGACGAGAAGCGCATGGTCGGCCATTACTGGCTCCGCGCCCCTGAGCTCGCGCCCGACGCGAAGATCTCCGCCGAAGTGAAGGCCGCCATCGACGCCATCGCGGGTTTCGCTGCGCAGGTCCACGCCGGACAGGTCAAAGGTTCCGCCGGTAAATTCACCGACCTTCTCTGCATCGGAATCGGCGGCTCAGCCCTCGGCCCGCAGTTCGTCGCCGATGCGCTCGGCGGCAAGGCCGACAAGCTCCGCGTTCATTTTATCGACAACACCGACCCTGATGGCATCGACCGGGTTTTCGATACGCTGGACGGACGCCTCGGAACAACGCTCGTAATTGTAACCTCGAAGTCAGGGAGCACGCCCGAGCCTCGCAACGGCCAGCTCGAAGCCGCGCTCCGCTGGAAGCAGATCGGCCTCTCCTTCGCAGCCCACGCGGTCGCCGTCACCGGCGAAGGCAGCCAGCTCGATAAAGTCGCCGTCGCCGAGAAATGGCTCGCCCGTTTCCCGATGTGGGACTGGGTCGGCGGCCGCACGAGCGAAATCGGCCCAGTCGGCCTCTTGCCGGCGGCACTACAAGGCATCGACATCCGCGGGCTACTCGACGGTGCCCGGGCGATGGACGCGCTGACCCGCGTGCCCGACGCCCAGAAGAATCCCGCTGCCGCTCTCGCGCTCGCCTGGCACCACCTCACCGAAGGCCGCGGCACCAAGGCCATGGTCGTGCTGCCCTACAAGGACCGACTCCTCCTCTTCTCCCGCTACCTGCAGCAACTCGTCATGGAGTCGATCGGCAAGGAGCTCGACCTCCAAGGCCGCAAGGTCCACCAAGGACTGACGGTCTACGGTAACAAAGGTTCGACCGACCAGCACGCTTACGTGCAGCAGCTCCGCGACGGTGTGAATAACTTTTTCGCCGTCTTCATCGAAGTCCTTAAGGACCGCGAAGGCCACTCCCTGGAAGTGGAACCTGGAGTGACCTCGGGCGACTACCTACAGGCATTCCTACTCGGCACCCGTGAGGCACTTTCCGGAAGCGGGCGGGCTAATATTACTATTACCATCAATCAGGTGGACACCCGTTCCGTGGGCATGCTGATCGCGCTCTTCGAGCGGGCGGTCGGCCTGTACGCCAACCTACTCGGCATCAACGCCTACCACCAACCTGGCGTCGAAGCCGGCAAGAAGGCCGCTTCCGAGACCCTTAAAATCCGCGCCGCCGCGATTGCGGCACTTGCCAAATCTAGGGGCAAATGGCTGGCTGTTTCACAAGTTTGCGAGGAAATTTCACTTGAGGGGAAGGATGAATTGGTGTTTAAAGTTCTCCTGCACGTTTCGTCCAACCCCGGTGCAGTATCACGAAAGGAATCCCCCGACCCCGGGAAGACCCTCTTCAGTCATTCTTAACCCAACTTATCTCCCTACCCCATGAACAAGAAGCTCAATGCCTTCCTCCGCATCCTGACCGTCGTCCTCGCCGCGGCCGCCGTCGTATTCGCCTTCCTCCTCAGGGGCAAGATGGACGCCGCCCTCACGAAGACCAAGTGGGCCCAGGCCGACGCCGAAGTGAACCCGACGAAGGCCACGCAGGACTACGACACCCGCATGACTGCGCTCGCCGCCGTCCCCACCCTGCTCGACGCCAAGCGCAAGGCCATTGCCGAGCTCGAACTCGCCAAGAAGGACCTGCAGGCCGATGTCGCTGACAAGAAGACGAAGGTCGAAGGCCTTACCGCCACGAACACCACCCTTGAAGGAGAGCGTGCCGAACTGACCCGCAAGCGCGACGAATACGCCGCCCAACTGACGGACGCCAACAGCAAGAAGGATGGCGCCGAAGCCGCGCTTGCCAGTGCCAAGGAAGAACTTGTCAAGGCGACCGAAAAGTCCGCCGCGATGTTCACCAAGGAACAGCTCGCTGAAATCGAAGCCAAGGCCTCCAAAGCCGAAGAGTCCCTCGGAATCGTCCGCAGCAAATACGCGGCCCTTCACGGCAAAGTCTCCCTCGCGATGGATAACAACCCGGCTCCTTTCGGCTTCCCTCGCGACCCGCTTGGCGAACCTGCCAAGCCTGGCGACGCCGCTCCCGCCGTAGCCTCCGTCGAAGCGGCTTCGGACTCTATCCTAACCAACGTCCTCGCCTTGGACTCCAGGTCAGGTATCGTCGCCTTCTCGGTTGGAGAAGCCAATGGCATCAAGGAAAAGGCCGTCTTCGACCTAAAGATCGAAGGCAAGAGGGTTGGCAAGGTGCAGATTTCTTCCGTTAAGGGAGCCCTTTGCTTCGGCCAGCTTCAGCCTGACAAGGACCTCGACCTCAGCGCCATTTCGAAGGCCGGCGCGGTGTCCCTCGTCCCTTCCACTAAGCTCGCCATCAACTGATGTCTGGACGCACGCTCATCGCTTTCGCGGCGCTCGCCTGCCTCTTGGGCTTGGCGGGATGCGAGACCGTCGAGAAGCCAGCTGACTCCATGCTCCCTCAGTCCCAGCCCTCTGGCTGGCAGGGTGGCATCCCTGGCGTTTCCACGCCGGGTGCCGGCTACCGACGCTGATGCAGCCCGCCGACGCAGGTGCCGCTGGCCGTCCGCAGGGACCGGCCGGACGGCTCTGGGTCGTAGCTACGCCGTTGGGTAACCTCGGCGATATCACCGCCCGCGCCCGCGAGGCCATCGCGGAGTGCGACCTGGTCGCCTGCGAGGACACCCGCGTGACCGGCGGGCTTCTTCGACACCTCGCAATCTCCAAGCCGATGCTCGCCTACCACGAGCACAATGAAAAGGACGCCGCCGTCCTGATTGCCGACAAGGTCGCCGGCGGTGCGAAAATCGCACTGATCACCGATGCTGGCACGCCTGGCATCAGCGACCCCGGCTTCCGCGTCACCCGAGAATGCCGACGCCGTGGCCTGACCGTCACCCCTTTGCCCGGCCCTTGTGCGATTGTGGCCCTGTTATCAGCCTCCGGACTCCCCACCAACGCTTTCCGTTTCGTCGGTTTCCTGCCGCCAAAATCCGCGGCCCGGCGGCGCTTCCTAGAAGGACTGAAGGAGGCCGATGAGACCGTCGTACTGCATGAATCCTGCCATCGCATCAGCGACTTCCTAGACGAGATGTTGGAAATCCTTGGCCCCGGACGCGTCGTCTGCGTTGGCCGAGAACTTACCAAGCTGCACGAGACAATCCGCACGTCGGCCTTGACGGAACTCGTACCCGCACTGAAGGCCGGTTCGCTCAAAGGCGAGTTCACGGTAGCCATCGCACCGGCCGGTTTCGCACTTTAGGCCTTTTATCGCGGGTTGACCAAACAGCCCTCTCGGCCGCATCCTGTCGGCCAATGGCGGGTTTCGACGACAGTCTGGTCCGCGAGTATTTCGAGATGAACGGTTTCTTCGTGCGCCAGTCACGCAAGTACGCCGTCCAATCCCGCAGGAAACGCGCCGATGAAGAAGGCGACCTGCTGGTGATCAACCCGTCACCGCAACGCGGAGCTGAAGCCCCCTTCCAGCTCTTCAGTTCGGACCTGCCAAAAATAGGCGCCGCCGTCGTCGCCGTGAAGGCCTGGCATACGACCAAGGCCATCACGCCCACGATGATCAAGAAGGGTGACCTACTTGAATTCGTGCGCAAGGAAGCCGTCGAAGCCGCCAAGGAGGCCTTCGCCGACCTGACCCCGACCGAAGGCCAACCGCTCGCCAAAATCCTCGTGCTCCCCGGCATCCCCGCCACGGAGCCTCAGCGCTCCGAAAGCATTACCCTGCTCCGTGAAAGCGGCGTGGACCATGTGCTGACCTTCCGGACAATCCTCGAGAACCTCGTCCAGGCGGTCGAATCGAACCAGAGCTACGCGAAATCCGACACGTTGCAGTTGCTCCGCCTGCTCCGCGTCTACGATATGGTGAAAGCCGCTCAGCTCGAGCTGTTCGGCGGCGCCAACTCTCCGAAGTGATTCACCCTTCCGCCCAGGTCCATTCGTCCGCCCGACTCGCCCCCGACGTCGAGGTCGGTCCGTTCGCAATCATTGAAGCTGGTGCGACACTCGGACCGGGCTGCCGCATCGCGGCCCACGCGATTGTGAAGGCTCGAACCGAACTCGGCACCGGCGTGCGCGTCGACCATTTCGCCGTCGTCGGCGGCGACCCGCAGGACCTTTCCTTCGACCCGGCCACGGATTCCGGCACGCGTG
>CANCHK010000041.1 GCA_947377865.1 Opitutia bacterium
GACGGCAAGGAGGTCGCTGCCGGCGACGCGGTAGGTCGGCATGTCCTTGCCGGCGAGGTCCTGCGTGGCAGGGAAACGGGAGGTCAGCGCGGCGGCGTCCATGTCCGTGTTTAGCTGACGATCTTCGTTTCGACCGTGCGACCGCGGAACGTGCGACGCAAAGAGCCGCCTTCGTTACGGATCTTTTCCTGGAGCAGCATCATGCCGTCGAGGAGGGCCTCGGGGCGGGGCGGGCAGCCGGAAATATAGATATCCACCGGGACGATATTATCGACACCCTGCAGCGTGGCGTAGGAGCGATACATGCCGCCCGTGGAAGCGCAGGCGCCCATGGCGACGACCCATTTCGGTTCGGCCATCTGGTCGTAGATGCGGCGGACGACTTCGGCCATCTTGTAGGTGACCGTGCCGGCGACGATCATGCAGTCGGCCTGGCGGGGAGAGAAGCGCATGACCTCCATGCCGAAGCGGGAGATGTCGAAGCGGGAGCCGCCGGCGGCCATGAGCTCGATGGCGCAACAGGCGAGGCCCATCGGCATCGGCCAGACCGAGTTGCTGCGCACCCAGTTCACGACGGCATCGGCGCGGGTCACGATGACCTCGCCCTCCACCTTGCTGTTATAACCGAAATCGGATTTGACCATGGTCGTTGGCCGCAAGTTAGGACAGCCCCCCATGGGAGCAAGCGGGAAGGGGCAAAAAGGCCGTTTTTATCCCTTCTAATCGGGGTCGGTAGGATTCGCGGGGGTTCGGAGGTAACCTTGCAACTATACCCCGATGGGATTGTTCTAACAGATACCCCATGAAGACGTTTTTCCTCCTGCTGGCCGTGCTCGGCTCCGCAGCCACCTCTTTAGCCCGCCCGCCCAACGTGGTGGTGATCTTTATCGATGACATGGGCTACGGAGACATCGGACCCTATGGGGCGACCAAGCAGCGCACCCCCCACCTGGACCGGATGGCCAAGGAGGGGATGAAACTGACGAGCTTCTACGCCGCCCCGGTCTGCTCGGTTTCCCGGGCCCAGATGATGACCGGCTGCTACGGCGCCCGCGTCTCGGTCCCAGGGGTCTATTTCCCGGGTCAATCCGTGGGGCTTAATCCGTCTGAAGTTACTGTAGCAGAGAGACTTAAAGAAAAAGGATATGCCACGCAGATTATCGGAAAATGGCACCTCGGCGACCAGCCCGAGTTCCTGCCCACCCGCCAGGGTTTCGACCACTACCTGGGCATCCCGTACTCGAATGACATGCTCAAAAAGAGCGCCGACACCAAGATTCCGGTCGTCCCCCTTCTCCGGGACGAAAAAATCGTCGAGCTGATGGATGGGGACGCTCAGACCCGCCTAGTCGAGATCTACACTAAGGAGGCCGTCGACTTCATCGGGCGCAGCAAGGACAAGCCCTTCTATCTCTACTTCGCCCATAACGCCGTCCACACGCCCATCCACCCAGGAGTGGCCTTCGCCGGCAAATCCCAGAACGGTCGCTTTGGCGATTGGGTCGAGGAAGTTGACTGGAGTGTTGGTCAGGTGCTCGATGCGCTACGCTCGCAAGGCCTCGACAAGGACACGCTTGTGGTCTTCACGAGCGACAACGGACCGTGGTTGATCCGTGGCGTCGACGGTGGCAGCGCCGGTCCGCTCCGCGGCGGTAAGGGTTCGACTTGGGAAGGCGGCGTGCGCGAACCAACGATCGCTTGGTGGCCCGGGCATGTGCCCGCCAATTCGGTCAACGACGCTGTCGCCGGCACGATCGACCTCCTGCCGACGTTCGTCTCCCTCGCCGGCGGTACCGCGCCTGCGACGCCGGTCATCGATGGCCGCGACATCACGTCGATCTTGCTCGGCCAGTCCAAGGAGTCGGCGCGCGAAGCCCATTATTATTTCGCCTCCTACGATCTCCAGGCCGTGCGCCAAGGCCGCTGGAAGCTCGCGCTTGTTCCGCAGCCGGATGGCATGGGCAAGCAGGCGGCCAAAGTGCCCGCCGGCCTGCGTCTTTACGACCTCGACGCCGAGATCGGCGAACAGACCGACGTCGCCGCGCAGCATCCCGAGATCGTCGCGAAACTGAAGGCGCTCGCCGACAAGATGGCGGCCGAAATCGGCGGCAAGGAGCCGACGGCGCGTCGCCCCGCCGGTGAAGTGAAGGGAGCGAAGACGCTTTATCCGATGATTGATTACGTGCCCAACGACGGGAAGAAAGACGACGCGAAGAAGTCCGAAAAGAAGGAGGCGTCGAAGAAGTCCGCCGCTAAGTCCGCGGCGAAGCCCATTGCGCTCGCGCAGGCGAAAGTCGGCGACACGATTGCCTCGGCGTCGGCACCGCAGGTCGGCCAGAAAGCCTTCACGATCTCTGTTGCCGTCGAGAGCACGCAAAGCGATGCGGTGATCGTCGCGCAAGGCGGACTCATCGGTCATGCGCTCTACCTCAAGGGCGGGCACGTCGCTTTTGCGGTCCGCCATGGCGCGGATGAAGTCGTCGAAATCCTTTCGCCCGCCGAGGTCAAAGGGTCCTTCGCCGTGACAGCCAGCCTCGCCGCCGACGGTGCGATGAAGCTCGTCGTAGCCGGTCAGGAAGCCGTGACGGGTAAGTCCAGGGGGTTACTGTCGCGTCAGCCCGCCGAGGATTTCTGTGTCGGCCACGATACCGCCAAGCCTGTGGGGCTCTACGGTAAGCTCATCGTCTTGCAGGGCGCCGTCTCCGGTCTCAGCGTGACGACCCCATGATCCGTCGCCTCTTCCTCCTGCTCGTCTCGACCGCGCTCTTCGCCGCCGAGCCGAGCCACCCGTTCTTCGGAGCCCGCCCGGGTGCCTTGGAAAAAGCGAAAGCCGCCGCCCCCAGCGACGAGTCCATCGCCAAGGCCCTCAAGAAACTCGTCGCCGATGCCGACAAGGCCTTGGCGGTGATTCCGCCTTCGGTGATGCAGAAGACGAAGGTGCCTCCGAGCGGCGACAAGCATGACTATATGAGTATCGCCCCATACTACTGGCCCAATCCGGCCACGAAGGACGGACTCCCGTATCAGCGTAAGGACGGTAAGGTGAACCCCGAATCGCGCGAAGAAGCCGCCAATGACACCCTGCGCGCGCGTCTGGTCGGCACGACCGTCGAGACCTTGGCGCTGGGTTATTACTTCACTGGCGACGAGAAATACGCCGAGCACGCGGCCAAGGTGCTGCGCACCTGGTTCCTCGATCCGACGACGAAAATGACGCCCCACTTCCGCTTCGCGCAGGCGGTCCCCGGCGTGAACGACGGCCGCGGCACTGGGATCCTCGAAGCCCGTGGGCTCGCCGACGCCGCCGACGCCGCGATTCTGCTCGTGGGCTCCAAGCATTGGTCCGATGCGGACCAGCAGGCGCTGCTCGCTTGGGCCGCGGCCTATTTCGAATGGCTGACCACCAGCAAGAACGGCCAGGACGAGCATGCCGCCAAGAACAACCACGGAACCTGGTATGACGTGCAGGCGGTCAAGTGGGCGTTGGTGCTTGGCCGGAAGGACAAGGCCAAGGAAATCTGCGCCGAGGCGGCTACGCGCCGTATCGGCGTGCAGATTCAGCCGGACGGCAAGCAGCCCCTCGAACTCGCCCGTACGGCCTCGCTCAGCTACTCCTGCTTCAATCTCCGTGCTTTGTCCGCTCTCGCCGGTCTGGGCGAGCATGCCGGCGTCGATCTCTGGAAGCATCGCTCCGCCGACGGCCGTTCCCTCGTCGCCGCCCTGGATTTCCTCATGCCTTATCTCGGCAAGAATCCCAAGCCTTGGACGATGCAGCAGATTCACGAAAGTAACGACGATGACGTACTCCCGGTCCTGCGGGCCGCGGCGCTCGCCACTGGGGACGACCGCTACGAGTCGCTGCTGAAGGAATATTCCGACAACCGCAGCAAGCGCCTGCAACTCCTCGCACCGCGATGAAGGGCGGGGCGTTAGCTGTCTTGCTCCTCAGCGCCGCCTTGCTCGTGGCCGTCGATTCCCGGCCCCCGAATGTGCTCGTCATCCTAGTCGACGACCTCGGCTACTCTGACCTCGGTTGCTACGGTGGCGAAATTACTACGCCCAACCTAGACCGCCTCGCGAAGTCGGGCGCCCGTTTCGAGAAGTGCACTAACTCCGCGCGCTGCTGCCCCTCGCGCGCGTCGCTCATGACCGGCCTCCATCCGCACGAAGCCGGCATCGGCGACTTCGTGACCGCGAAGCCTTCGCCCAAGCGCGGCCCCGCCTACACCGGTCACCTTCTGGATAATAATATCACCATCCCTGAGCTCCTGAAGCAGTCTGGCTACAGCACTTGGATGGTCGGTAAGTGGCATATGGGTTCGCCCGGGCCGATTCAGCGCGGCTTCGACGCTTATTACGGTTTCAAGAACCTGCAGGCGCACTCCAACGACCAATGGGATCCGGCCGACTACGCGCGCTTACCCGCCGGCACGCCCGCCGAGCTATCGTACGCGCCCGGCAAGTTTTACGTCACCGACGTCTTCACCGACTACGCCCTCGAGTTCCTGCGGCAGGCCCGGACCACCAAGGATAAGCCGTGGTTTCTTTACCTCGCGCATTCTTCGCCGCACTTCCCCGTGCAGGCCCCGAAGGAGTCGATTGACCGACACATGGCCACGTATCGTCGTGGCTGGGATGTCCTGCGCGCCGAGCGCTTCGCGCGCATGAAAGCGCTCGGGCTTGTCTCCGCGGACGCCGTCTTACCTCCACTCTCGCTGGTTCCTGTCGAGGCGAACAACGCCATCGCCAACGGGTATTCTGGCAAGCCGAACCCCTCGTGGGACAGCTTGTCAGCCGATCGTCGCGAAGACCTTGCCCGTCGCATGGCCACCTTTGCCGCGATGGTCGAGCATGTCGATCAAGGGGTCGGCCGTCTGCTCGCCGATCTCGAGCAGCACGGCGAGCTCGCGAACACGCTGATTCTTTTCACCTCCGACAATGGTGCGTGCTATGAGTGGGGTCCGTTCGGTTTCGACGGTGTCTCCCGCTCCGGACAAAACGACCTGCACGTCGGAGAGTCCTTGGCGGGCATGGGCCAGGCTGGTACCCATTCCTCGTATGGCTCCGCTTGGGCGAATCTCGGCAACACCCCGCTCAACCTCTATAAGCACTTCTGCAACGAAGGCGGCATTAGTTCGCCGCTCATCGTCTCGTGGCCCGCGACCCTGAAGCCGTCCGTAGCTTGGATCCGCTCGTCGGCGCACGTGATGGACTTCCTTCCGACCATTGCGGCCGCCGCCGGAGCGACATATCCGGCGGATAGGGCAGGGAAGCCAATCCTGCCGCCATCGGGGCGCTCGCTGCTACCCGCGATGCGTGGAGAGGCGATGCCCGAGCGCGGCATCCCGACCGCCCATGAAGGCGCTCGTGGTTATCGTCTGGGCGATTGGAAGATTGTCTGGGGTAAGCGCCAGGCCGCACCCGTCGCCTGGCAGTTGTTCGACCTTTCGAAGGACCCTTCCGAGCAGCATGACCTCGCCGCCGAACAGCCTGCGAAGCTCAAGGAACTCGCGGACGCATGGATGGCCTGGGCCCAGCGGTGCGGCGTCGATCTCGGCTCGCGCTGAACCGTCGGTGCTTTCGCGTCCTCAGCCGGCCCAGCCCAGCATCAAGGCGGCGCGGAAGAACAGGTAGCCCAGCGTGATGGTGATGGGCAGCGTGAGAACCCAGGCCCAGACGATGCGTCCAACGAGGCCCCACTTCACCGCATCGAAGCGCTTGGTCGCGCCGACGCCGAGAATCGAGGTCGAGATAACGTGCGTCGTGGAGACCGGCATGCCGATGAGAGATGCGCCTCCGATGGTGAGGGCTGCAGCGGTCTCGGCCGCAAAGCCGTGCACCGGCTGCAGTTTCACCATCTTGTGGCCGAGCGTACGGATGATGCGCCAACCCCCGGCGGCGGTTCCAGCGGCCATCGTAGCGGCGCAGAGCGCGATGATCCAGAAAGGCACGTGTCCGTCCTTGGCGGGTTGCATGAACTGCAGCCAAGAAGGCGAATGGTCGAAAGCGTGGTTGGCCGCGCCGGCCGTCAGGGCGAGCATGATGATCCCGACGGTCTTCTGGGAGTCGTTCATGCCGTGCGAGAAACCCATCATGCCAGCGGAGATGAGCTGAAGCTTGCCGAACCATTTCTGCACCTTGCTGGGGCGGATCGAAAGGCGGACGATGATCGCGGTCAGCAGGACCATGAAGAGAACGCCGAGCGTGAAGCCGATAAGTGGCGAGAGCACCATGGGCTTAATTAGCTTGGGCCAGAGTCCGGTTGCGTGTGCGTGGTCTAAGGTGCCGTCGGTGAGCTTCGGGACTTCGTTCCACATCAGCCGGCCCCAGTTCATGTGGGTCTGACCGAGGACGCCGCCGCAAAGTCCGCCGATGAGCGCGTGGGAGGAACTGGACGGGATGCCGAACCACCAGGTGACCAGATTCCAGACGATTCCCCCCATCAGGCCGCAGGCGATGGCCATCTGCGTGACTCCGGCGGGGTCATGGACGTAGCCCTTAGCGATGGTGGCCGCGACAGCGGTGCCGTAGAACGCCCCGATGAGGTTGGTGCAGGCCGCGAGCATGATCGCCTGCCGAGGCGTCAGGACACGCGTCGAGACGACGGTCGCGATGGCGTTGGCCGCGTCATGGAAGCCGTTGATGTACTCGAACACCACGGCCACCAAGATGACCATCACCATCAACAGGAAGGGATCCATAGCCGGAGGCGAGGCGCGGGCTTAGGCGTACTTGAGGGCGATCTGGAACACGACCTTGCCAGCATCGCGGCAATGGTCGATTGCACGCTCGAGCAGTTCGTAGATATCCTTGAGGACGACGACTTCCTTAGCGTCGACGTTGCCCTGGTAGAGGTCGCGGAGGAGGCCCACCATCAGGCGGTCAGCGTCGCCTTCGATCGTCTGCAGGGTCTCGTAGTCGTCCTGGATCTCCTCGACGTTCGAGAGCTTGCGTAGCTTGCGGACGAGGGAAGCGGTGACTTCGGTGGCCTGCTCGAGCATGCGCACCTGCTTATCGACGATGTCGGTCGAGAACTGCGAGGGGCAGATGGCGAGGCGTTCACCAATCTTTTCGCAGGTCTTCGGGATCTTATAAAGGGCGTTGGCCAGGGCTTCGATGTCCTCGCGTTCGAGAGGCGTCACGAAGGTCTTGCAGAGTTCTTGCGTGATTGAGAGGCCGATGCGTTTGTCGACGCGGCGGGCCACGACGAGTTCGGTGAAACATTGCTCGAAGTCCGGCTTGCCGACCTGGGCGTAGAGCTTTGAGAGCGACTTGGCGCTCTTCTGGGCTTCGTCGGCGCTGGCTTCGAGGAGTTCGTAGAACTTTTCGTCCTTACCGAGGACCTTCTTAAGGAAGTCTTTCATGGGGGTTGGGGTAGCATGGTTGAACTTGGGGCAAGGGAAGGGGGCAAGCACAGTCCGTAACATATCTGTAACATCCGTAACATCAGGCTATTACAATTGTTACGGTTGGGTTACGGAACGGACCCCGGCTGTTGCTTTAATAAGACGAAGCCGACGCGGGAACGACACGGTCGTCACTTATGCTCCTGCTCCATGGAAGAAACCATCAAGGTCCCTGGGCAGCATAAGATCCACTTCCGGACGTTAATCCTGTCCGACCTGCATCTGGGTACCAAGGACGCCCAAGCGCGTGAGTTGCTCGACGTGCTCCGCGGCATCCGCTGCGACAAACTCATCCTGAACGGCGATATCATCGACCTCTGGTCGCTCCAGCGTAAGAACCACTGGTCGCCCGCGCACACCGCCGTCGTTCGACGCATCATGAAGATGGCGGAGAAGGACGGCACGAAGGTCGTCTACCTGCGCGGCAACCACGACGACTTCATTCGCCGCCTCATCCCGCTCGTACTTGACCGTATCGAGCTCGCCGAGGAGCACATCCACGTCGCCCAGGACGGTCGCAAGTACCTCTGCATCCATGGCGACGCGTTCGACACCGTGACGGTGAAGATGCGCTGGCTCGCCGTCATCGGCGATATCAGCTATCAGATCCTCCTCGACCTGAACCGCGTCTACAACAAGTGGCGCGCCTGGCGCGGCAAGGAGTACTTCTCCCTCTCGCAGGCCATCAAGGCCAAGGTGAAATCCGCGGTCAGCTTCATCTCGAGCTTCGAAGAACACCTCCAGACGCTGGCCGCGCGCCGTGGTTGCGAAGGCGTCATGTGCGGGCACATCCACAAGGCCGAGGACCGCATGATCGGCAACGTCCGCTATATCAATTCCGGCGACTGGGTCGAATCCATGACCGCAGTGGTCGAGGAAGACGACGGCCGCATCCGCGTGGTCGAACGTCCGGAGCTCCTCCAGCGCATCGCCGAACGCCGCGCCGCCTTCGAGGCCGCTAAGCATGCTTCGCCCGCTCCCGCCGGCGAAGCCAACGCCACGATCTCGTTCGTCGCCTGATGAGCGTCATCCCCGTCCTCACGGCCGGTTTCGGCGAAGGGCATAACGCCGCCGCCCGCTCCATCATCGAGGCCCTCGGCCGCAAGCCAGGGCTGACCGGTGAGCTGCACGATCTCTTCCTCGAGGCCTATGGCGCCGAGAAGGCCAAGAGCCAGCGTGACAGCTATATCGGCGTCGCGAACAAGTATCCGCGCCTCTGGGGTTGCATGTACACCGCGCTCGATCGTCTGCCGCTCGTCCGTGCCTCGCTCCCGTTCGTGCGTCCGGTCGAGAAGACCCTCAACGAGATGCTCGACGCGACCCGCCCGTCGGTCGTGGTCTCGGCCTATCCGCTCTATAACTACATGATGGCCCGCCGCTGGCATCGCGACGATCCTGCCCGTCCGCGCCTCATCACCGTAGTCACGGATTCCATCTCCGTCAATCGCGCATGGCATCGGGCCCACTCCGATTGGTACGTCACCCCGAACCAGGCCACGGCCGACGTCATGATCCGTCAGGGCGTGCCTGCCGCCAAGGTCCTGCCTTACGGTTTCCCGGTGTCTTCGCGTCTCGCCCCGCGTTCATCGGCCAAGGCCGGCGAACGTCCTCGCGTGCTCGTGATGCTTAATCCTGGTAAACGTGACGCCGTCGAGCTCGCGAGCGCGCTGTCGACGCTCGGCCTCGAACTCACCATCACCGTGGGCAAAGATGCCTCCTTCAAAGAAGCCGTCGAACGTGCGGTCGACGGGCGTGCCGAAGTGCTTGGTTGGACGGACCGGATCCCGTCGCTGATGCTCTCGAGCCATCTCGTCGTGAGTAAGGCAGGTGGAGCGACCACGCATGAGTGCGTCGCGGCCGGCGTGCCGATGATTATCACGCAGGTCATCCCTGGTCAGGAAGCCGGCAACGGACGCCTCATCGCCGAGCATCATGCCGGCGCGTATGGTCTTACGCCGGATTCCGCCCGTGCGATCATCGCCGAAGCCTTTACCGGCGACTGGGCCCTTTGGAAGAAGTGGAAGGCCTCGGTCGACGGACTCGGCGATGCCGGTGGCGCCGACCGCGTGGCCGATCTCGTGGAGCGCGAGATGGCGGTTAAGAGGTAGGGACAGCACCACGTGCTGTCCTAACTGGATAGGCTAGGGCTGACCATCCTTGGTAGGCCGTGGCCGAGCAGGGATGGTCAGCCCTATCCAAGGCAGGTATGCACAACTCAAAGGGAAACCGGAGACCGGATGAACGGCTGGGGGGGCATCATAGCCACCGACCCTTTGTCTTTTCTATCCGCTTACCGCCAACCGCTAACCGCAGATACTCACCCTCGCGCTTCCAGATACGCCTTCACTTCGCCGGCGAGCTTGTCACTGAGGCCGGCGACTTCGGCGATCTCCGCGGCGGTGGCCTTACGGAGCTTCTGGATGCTGCCGAAGTGTTCGAGGAGGGCGTCCTTCCTTTTGGGGCCGAGGCCGGGCATCTCGTCGAGCAGCGACTCGCGCAGCTTGCGGCTGCGGAGCTCGGCGTTGAAGTCGTTGGCGAAGCGGTGGGCTTCGTCGCGGATGCGCATGAGCAGCGCGAGGCCGACATCGTGACGCGGGAGCTTCAGTTCGCGGCCGTCGGGGAAGACGATGGTCTCTTCGCGCTTCGCGAGGCCGATGAGCGGGGGCGGGGCGAGGTCATGTTCCTTGAAGGCCGCGAGCGCGGCGTGCACCTGCCCCAGGCCGCCGTCGATGATGACGAGCTCGGGGAAGGCGCGGTGTTCTTCGTGCAGGCGGGTGTAGCGGCGGCCGACCACTTCCTGCATCGAGCGGAAGTCGTCGTTGCCCTCGAAGGACTTGATCTTGAAGCGCCGGTAGCCGGACTTGTCGGCCTGGCCGTCGACGAAGCGCACCATCGAGGCGACGGCGAGCGTGCCGGAGATGTGCGAGATGTCGAAGCACTCCGCCGTGGCCGGGGGGCGTTCGAGGCCGAGGGCGGCGGCGAGCGAGGCGAGGGCGCCGGCTTCGTCGCGGCGGGGCAGGGGGTTCTCGCGGAGGAAGCGGCGGGATTTCTCCGTCGTGCGCTTCAAGGCGTCGAGCAGGTCGCGCAGGCTCGCGGCCTTCTCGTAGTCGCGGTCGGCGGCGGCCTTGCGCATGTCGGCTTCGACTTGTTCGCCCCAGCTCTCGACTTTGCCTTCGAGGAACGCGCAGGCCTCGGTCACGCGGGCGGCATATTCCTCGGTTGTCACCACGTTGGCGTGCTTCTGGATCTCGGAGCGGGCATCGTCGTAGAGTTTCCAGGTGCCGTCGGGCAGCGCGGTCGGCGTGCTATCGGCGAGGAGGATGCCGAACTTCTTGCGCATTTCGTTGAGCGTGCGGCGGACAGCCTGTTGGTGCGGGAAGGGGCCGAAGTAGCGGCAGGCGTCGGTCGTCCGGGCGCGCACGATGCGGAACTTCGGGAGGGCGTCGGCGAGGTCGACCCGGACCTGGGGGAACTGCTTATCGTCGCGGAAGAGGATATTCCAGCGGGGGCGCCATCGTTTAATCAGCTTTCCTTCTAGAAGGAGGGCCTCGGTCTCGGACCGGACCTCGTGCCATTCCATGTCGGCCACCGTGTCCATCATGGCGGCCACCTTGGGGGTCATTCGCTGGCGGGGCACGAAATAGGAGGCTAGGCGCTTCTTCAGGTCCTTGGCCTTGCCGACATAGACGACCAGCCCCGCGGCGTCCTTCATCAGGTAGACGCCTGGGGTGTGGGGGGCACGCCTGGCCTTAGCCTTGGGCGAAAGTTCTTCCCGGTCGGTTTGCATTTTGGGCCTGGTTCGTTAACCCTGCTCAGACCCCCCGTTTCCGCAAATGCTTTCCTGCAACAGCCAACCCCGTCAGGTCCTCGTCATCAACGTGGGCGACGAGCTGCTGGACGGCATCCGGGAGAACGGACACCTCCTTTGGTTGGGCGAGCATCTTGCCCGTCGCGGATTACCCATTACTCGCTCGATCGTCGTCCGCGATAACGCGGCCGAAATCGCCCGCGCGGTGGGTGAAGCCTGGGGCGTTTACGACCTTATCGTCACCACCGGCGGCATCGGTCCGACCTCCGACGACCACACCCGCGCGTCCGTTGCCTCGGCCCTCGGGTTGAAACTCGAGCATGTGCCCGCCGCCGAGAAGGCACTTCGCGAGCGCTTCAAACTCATCGGCCGTAAACTTTCCGAAGCAGACCTCAGCCAGTGCTTCGTTCCTGTCGGAGCCCAAGCCTTGCCCAATCCGCGCGGCACCGCACCGGGCGTCTTCTATCATCGCGACGGCAAGGCCCTCGTGATGCTGCCTGGTCCGACGCTCGAGTTGCGTCCGATGTTCGAGGATGAGGTCGTGCCGCGACTGCGTGACGTCGGTTGCGCCTGTCAGGGCGAGGCCTACGTGCAGGTCCGCACCTTCGGTATCGGCGCCGTGCCGCTCGAAACGATCGTCCGTCCTCTGCTTAAGCCGGGTATGGTGCTTTCGTTCGGCACGCATACCGGCGTGGTCGATGCGCGTATCTCTTCCGCCGGCAGCGGTTTCACCGCCGAGGAACTTTGCGAGGTCGCCCGCCAGGTCCGCGACGCTGTCGGCCATGACTTCGTCTGCACCGGACACGCCTGCCTCGCCTCGCTCGTCGTCGAGCAGCTGCGCAGCATGGAGCGTACCGTGGCCCTCGCCGAATCCTGCACCGGCGGTCTCCTGGCTAATTCTTTCACCGACGTCCCGGGAGCCTCCAAGGTCTTCGCCGGTTCGGCCGTGTGCTACGCCAACGACGCCAAGGTCAACTTGCTCGGTATCCCCGAGTGCCTGATTGCCCAGCACGGTGCCGTCTCTGCGGAATGCGCCGCGGCGATGGCCACCTGCGCCATTGAGAAGTTCGGTTCCGACTATGCCATCTCCGTGACCGGTTATGCCGGCCCCGGTGGCGGCACTGACTCCGATCCCGTGGGCACGGTCTATCTGGGTTATGCTTCCCCGACCGGTGTCTGGTCCCGTCGCGTCGTTCTCCCGGGCGACCGACGTCAGGTCAAGCAGCGTGCCGTGAATACCGCCTTGGACTTCATGCGCCGCAAGCTGAACAAGTACCGCGTCGAAGACCTCATCCACGGGGCGTGAGGGCAGGAGGACAGGAGGGCCCGATGCATCCATGGGTAGGGCGGGCTCTCCGAGCCCGCCTCCGAGTTGACTCAGCAGTATTACTTGATGCTCATTCGGACGGCTCGGAGAGCCGCCCCTACCTTGGGCCTGCGAATGACAAAGGATTGCCACGAGGGGGCAGGGCGGAAGATTAGGCGCGTGCCCGGCTATCTCGCCATCATCGCTGGTAAAGACGAATACCTCGTCGATCAGGACGGCCGCGCCTGCTTCGAGAAGGCCAAGCAGGCTGCCGGCGCCGACGCCGAAGCCGAGGTCATCTCAGGCCAGATCATCAAGGTCGAAGACGCGCTGACGCTCGAGGTGCAGTTCACCGAGTCGGTGAAGACCCTTTCGATGTTCGGTAGCAAGCGCGTCATCTGGCTCCGCAACTTCAACCTCGTCTCGGATTCGA
Source organism: Opitutia bacterium (assembly GCA_947377865.1). Lineage (GTDB taxonomy): Bacteria > Verrucomicrobiota > Verrucomicrobiia > Opitutales > UBA953 > UBA953. The sequence continues at coordinate 12,954 of CANCHK010000041.1, forward strand.
CCCAGGCCAAGTCCGAGAAAACAAAGGAGAGCCTCGCGGCCATCCTCAAGGTCGTCGTGGAGTCCGATCCGGCCGTCTCGATCATCATCTCCGCCAATCCTTACGACGGACGCAGTAAGGCCCTCGTTAATCTCAAGGCCGACGCCACCGACTTCATCCTGCACGCCGCGCCGTCCAAGAGCCCCTTCGACAAAGGCGACGCGCAGGCCGACGGACAGGTGGCGCTCGCCGCCGAACGTTTCAAGGCCCTCGGCGTCAAGGTCGAGCGCGGCGTGCCGGAGGTCATCGTCGGCCGCGTCGGCCAGTCCACCCGCCTCGTGCTCGGTGAATGCGAGAAGCTCGCGACCTACGCCGGTCCCGGCGGCACCGTCAAGGAAGCCGACGTGCATCTCCTCGTGCCGACGTTCGGCGAAGGCGATTTCTTCGAGCCCATCGAGGCCCTCGCCGCCCGCGACCTCAAGTGGGGGATGGAGTCGCTCGACCGTTATTTCTTCAACGAGGATTCCAGCCGACCTCTGCTTTCGGCGCTCCAGAACCGCCTGCGCCTGCTCATCCAGATCCGCTGCCTCGCCGACTCCGGGGATTTCCGGGTCAGCGACGCCGGCCTGCCCAAGGGTCAGTTCGAGGCCGCCAGCGGCCGCCATGGCCCGACGTTCGGGTCCGCCGCGAAGTCTTCCGCCAATCTCTTTTCGCAGCACCCCTGGTACGTGAGCAACAAGGTCGCGCCGGCCGCGGCGCGCTACACCCTCGCCGAACTCGTCGACCTCCAGCTGGCCTGCGCCGACTGTTTCGACGCCTCTAATCGGGGCGAGGACGAGTCCTCCGTCCGCGGGATGTTCCTTCGAGCGCTTGCCGTGAAGCGTTCCGCCTGATATAAACTCCTTTCAAACCGATGGAATCCGACAACGTCCCTAATGTCCTCGCCGATCGCTACGCCTCCCCGGCGATGAAGGCCGTCTGGTCCACCCGCGGCCGCGTGGTCCTCGAGCGCGAATATTGGATCGCCGTCATGAAGGCCCAGCGCGACCTCGGCCTCGACATCCCCACCGCGGCGCTCGCCGCCTACGAGAAGGTCAAGGACCAGGTCGACTTCGAATCCATCCGCAAGCGTGAGGAAGAGACCCGTCACGACGTCAAGGCGCGCATCGACGAGTTCTGCGCCCTCGCCGGTCACCAGCATGTCCACAAGGGCCTGACCAGCCGCGACCTCACCGAATCCGTCGAGCAGCTCCAGGTCTTCCGCTCGCTCCAGCTCGTTCGCGCCAAGGGTGTGGCCGCACTCGCCGCGCTCGCTCGTCGCGCTCAGGCCGACCGCGACGTCCTCATCGCCGCCCGCACGCACAACGTCGCCGCGCAGCCCACCACTGTCGGCAAGCGCTGGGCGATGTTCGGCGAGGAATGCCTCCGCGGTATCGCACAGGTTGACGCCGCGCTCGCCGCGTTCGCCGCCCGCGGGCTCAAGGGCGCCGTCGGTACGCAGCTCGACCAGCTCACGCTTTTCTCTGGCGACATCGCCAAGGTCTCCCAGCTCGAAGGCCGCGTGCTCGCGCACCTCGGCATCCCGCATTCGCTCGGCGCTGTCGGTCAGGTCTACCCGCGTTCAATGGACATGGAAGTCGTCGCCGCGCTGCTCTCCGCCGCGTCTGGTCCGTCGTCCTTCGCGAAGACGCTCCGCCTGATGGCCGGCCATGAGCTCGCCAGCGAAGGCTTCCTCCCCGGCCAGGTCGGTTCGTCCGCCATGCCGCACAAGATGAACGCCCGCACCTGCGAGCGCATCAACGGTTTCCACATAATCCTGCGCGGTCACCTCGCCATGGCCGCCTCGCTCTCCGGCGAACAGTGGAACGAAGGTGACGTCTCCTGCTCCGTCGTGCGTCGCGTACTCCTGCCCGACGCCTTCCTCGCCATCGACGGTCTCTTCGAGGCCTTCCTCACCGTGCTTGGCCAGATGGAGGTCAACCGCCCCGTCATCGAGCGCGAGTCGCGTCATTATCTGCCGTTCCTCCTCACGACGACCTTCCTCATGGAGGCCGTCAAGGCTGGTGCCGGCCGCGAAGAGGCCCACGAAGCCATTAAGGAGCATGCCGTCGCCGTCGCCAAGGAGCTCCGCACCGGCAAGATCGAGCGTAACGACCTCGTCGACCGCCTTGCCTCCGACAGCCGCCTCCGCCTCCCGAAATCCGTCCTCCTCGACGCCGTCACCAAGGCCGGCGAGCTGACCGGTGCCGCGGGCGCTCAGGTGGATGCGTTCGTGAAGCAGGCCGCGGCCTGGTCCCAGAAGGTGCCCGAGTCGGCCCAGGTCAAAGCCGGACGCATTTTGTAGGCCTTAACAGGGGGGTGTGGGCAGGGGAGGGTTTTCCGTGTTGCCAAGGGGGGTGGGGCTTCCCACAACCCACTTTTCAACTCGTTCACTCCCATGTCTTCTCCCCTCATTGGCAACCTTCTCGTCGCGCAGAGCGGCGGTCCGACCCCCGTCATCAACGCCAGCC
>CANCHK010000042.1 GCA_947377865.1 Opitutia bacterium
TCGATGCCGATTTCGGCGAGAGCGTCCTTAACTTCTTCAAGTTTGAAGGGTTTGATGATGGCGACGACGAGCTTCATGGTGGTGTGTTTAGGTTGGGTTTGGCGTTCGGTTGAGCAAGACCACTTATGCATCCCCCGTGCCAAGTGCCGGGAAAGGGGGGCAGGTCTTACGATTGATTATTTTTGAGCAGTACTTCCGACACGCCAGCCAGTTTTTCGGCAGATTTCAGCCCTGGTGCGAGTTCCACGCCGCTATTCAGGTCAAAAAAGGCTGCTCCGGACTTGGCCGCCGCGGCGATATTGTCCGGCCCGAGGCCACCGGCGAGAATCCACAGGCTTTGTGGGTATTTCTGCAGGAGTTTTTGGAAACGTGTCCAGTCAGACTGCTTGCCAGTGCCCCCGAAGGCGTCCTTGGCATGCGCGTCGTGTACGAAGCCTTCGGCCAAGGGGATGAGGTCGGAGGGCCATTCGGCACCATCGGCGAGCTTAGGAGCCAACCAGAGGTGCTTAGGGCCCAACTTGGCGGAGAGGGCCTTGGGATCGCACTCGGCCTTGGCGGGGTCGAAGTGGGCCTGGACGATAGCGAAACCTTCGGCAATCAGCGCGGCGGCTTCGGCGACGGAAGGATTCACGGTCACGGCCACGCGCTTGTCCGCGGGGATTTCGCGCAGCAGGGCGGCGCGGGCGGCGACAGGGACGAAACGAGACGAGCCGCTCCAGCAGTTGATACCGAGATAATCGGCACCCTGCGCGAGGGCCATGGCGGCGTCGGCGGCGCGGGTGATCCCGCAGACCTTGATGCGCGCCGAGCCGATCATGTGAGGGCTTCGATCACCGCGTTGCGAATAGCGACTGCGGTCGGGGCGGAAGCGGTGCCGGCCAGCGGGATGCCGGCCTTGCGCAACGCGTCGGCGGTGGTGGCGCCGATGGCCACGGCCTTAGGCTGGCGGGCGCCGGCGTCCGGACGCAGCGAAGCGGCCTGGTGTAGGAAGGATTCCACCGCGGACGGGCTCGCGAAGACGATAATGTCGGCGCCGCGGCGACGGAACTCGGCGGCCTCGGGCGATTCGGCGACGGACTTCTCTTCGGTGGCGTAGACCTTGATGACGTCGACGATCGCCATGGCGCCGTCGGCGAGCAGGCGCGGTAGCTCGGGGGTGTTGAGGTTGCCGGTGACGACGAGGATCTTCTGGTTCTCGACGTCGTACTTGGTCATCAGCTCGCGACCGAGCGAGAGCGCGTCGTTCTGCGTCGCGGTGAGGTCGGAATCGAGGTGGTACTGGCGCAGGGCCTTCTCGGTTGCGGGGCCGAGGCACGCGAAGCGCACGCCGCCGACGGAACGGATATCGGTGAAGCGCTCGAAGAATCGGTCGAAGAACCCACGCACGCCGTTGGCGCTGGTGAAGACGAGCCAGTCGTATTCGCCCATGGCATCGAGGACTTCGCTCAGGACAGTGTCATCGGGCTCGAACTTGATCTCGAGCAGCGGGAGTTCGGAGACCGCCGCACCGGCATCGGTGAGGGCGGTCTTCCAGTCGGCACCACGTCCTTCCGGACGGGTGAGGACGACGAGACGGTCGCGAAGGGGGAGTTTGCTCATGTTCAGCGGGGCAGGATCTGGCGGAGGATGTCGTCGGCCAAGGCGGAGGCCGCGGCGAGGTCGATGACGGGGAAAGCGAAGTCGCGGCGACCGAAGTCGGCGCGGAAAAGATGCACGCGACCCGCAGCGTGGTGGCAGGCGAACGCGGTGTGGCAGCCTTCGCCGAGCTTGGCGAGGAACAGGCGCTCGACGGTCACGGAGTAGGTCGTGGCGGCGCAGCCGGCGGCGACGAACTGAGCGACTTCGGCGGAGCGGGACTGGATCGCGACGGCGCCCTGGCCTGCGGCGGGCACCATGGACTCGAGCGCGACCGGCTCGAACGAAAGCCCCGGCCATTCCTTGATGCCGAGACGGTTGAGTCCGGAAGCGGCGAGGTACGACGCGTCGGCGTCGCCGTTGGCCAACTTCTTCAGGCGCGTATCCACGTTGCCACGGAGCTCGGTCCACTGGGCTTGCGGGAAGGTGAGGGCGCCCTGCGCGCGGCGGCGCGGGCTGCCGGTGGCGATGAGCTTCGGGCTGGCGATCTCGCTACGGCGTACGAGCACGTCGCGGGGATCTTGGCGCTGCAGGCAGACGGCGATGGCGAGGCCGGCCGGCATTTCCGTCGGAAGGTCTTTCGAACTGTGAATGGCGAGGTCGGCTTCGCCGCGCAGGAGGGCTTGCTCGAGTTCGGCGGTGAAGAGGCCCTTGCCGCCTTGTTTCTCGAGCGACCAGCTCGCCTGGCGATCACCGGTCGTGGTCAGGATGCGAATCTCCGTCGGACGTCCGAGCGCCGCCTGCAGGCGAGCGGCGGCGTCATGCGTCTGCTGGAGGGCCAGCGGGCTACCGCGAGTGACGATGACGATGGGGCCGGACATTGCGAAAAGGAGATCAGGCTTAGCGTATGAGCCACAATACGCCCCAGGCGGCAGGAATGGCGAGGTTGCCGGCGAGTAGGACGGTGGCGACGATGCGGAGGAGGTCCCAGCGGCGGTTGAGCGTGGCTTGGACGGCGATCACCGCGCCGCAGAGGGCGACGGGGATGCCCATGCCGACTCCGAGCCAGACGACGCGGTCATAAGGGTCTTGGACGAGGCCGAGGAAGACCTCGGCCCCGCGGTAAGAAAGCAGGGTCGCCGCATAGAGCGCGCCGCCGGCGAGGACGAGGGAGAACGCCTGGACGACGCCATAGGCGCGGGAGTCGTCTTCGGTAAGTTCGTTCGGCACGCCGTCAGCAAAGACAGCCCCTGCCTGACTTCCAAGTTTCAAGTTTCCCAGAGCGGGAATAATCCGCCCCGGGAAGCCGGATCAGTGACCGCCGAGGCCTTCGTGCTCCTTGATGTATTCCTGCTTCAGGCCCAGGGCTTCCGGGGCGTGCAGGACGAGCATCTTCATGCGCACGTCGGCTGGTACGGGGCAGGAGCCAATTGGCTCGCCGCAGTGCTTGCAACGTCTGTCAGTCCAAAGAGAGACCACAATCATCAGGATAATCGAGAGCGTTACGGCCCAGATGGCCGGCTGTTCGCAGAGGATGCGAGCGAGCGGATGGGCAATCCAGTAATCTGCGATGGCCTTGGCGAGCGGATGGTCGGCCCAATATGCTGTGAGTTCCGCGGCGTCGGTAATCTTCTTCGCCTTGGCGACGGCGACATCAGAGATCGAAGTCAGGGAGATGGCAGTAAGCGCACTAAGTCCGCCGATGAGCATGCCGGTCGCCGCGCCGCGCATGGTCATGCCACGCCACCAGACGCTCATGAAGAGCAGCGGGAAGTAGCTGGCTGCCGCGATGGCAAAGGCTTGTCCGACCATGAAGTTGATTTCGAGCGCTTCGACCTGCGACCCAAGTCCGACGGCAACGAGTCCGACGATGAGGGCCGACCATTTGAAGGCCTTGAGGCGCTGTTCCGGCGTGGCGCCTGGCTTGAGCATGCGGCCGTAGATGTCGTGCGCCAAGGCACTGGACATCGAGACGAGCAGGCCGGAGAAGGTGGACATGAACGCGGCGAAGGCGCCGGCGCACGTGATACCCGAAAGGATGGATCCGAGGAGCGGGTGGTTTCGGCCCGCCAGCAAGGTGGGTAGCTCGAGCACAACCTTATCTGTGCCCTTGGAGCCGACGGCATCGTAGAGCTCCGGGGTGAGCGAGCGGCCGATGACGCCGTAAACGGGCGGGAAGACGTAGAAGACGCCGATCAGGATCATCACCCACATCGTGGTGCGTTTCGCGGCGACGCCGTCCGGGTTGGTGTAGAAGCGGACGAGGATGTGCGGCAGGCCGGCGGTGCCGCAGACGAGTGCGATGATCAGCGAATAGGTGTAGAGGAGGGAGTAGGGTTTCTTATGCGCCTCGAGTTCCGCTTTCGCCTCGGGCGTTTTGGCGGCGATGATGGACGCGTCCAAGGCCTTCGTGGTGAGTTTGCCGAACGGCGCAATCCAAGCCTCGTCCGTGGGCGCCTTGGCCGGTAAGGCCTTGCGTTCGATGCCTGCGGGCGCGGCGGCGACGGTTTCCTGCGCGGTCTTGTTGGCGGCGAGGTGCTGCTGGTACTGGCCGACGAGGGAGGCCAGCACGAAGATCGGCACGGTAATGGCGAAGACCTTGAGCCAATACTGGAAGGCCTGGACGAGCGTGATGCCTTTCATGCCGCCGAGCGACACGTTGAGGGTGATGACCGCGCCGACGACGACGACGCCGGCCCAGTAGGGAAGGCCAGGGAAGATATAGGCGAGCGTGGTGCCAGCGCCCTTCATCTGGGGCATGGTGTAGAAGAAGCCGATGAAGAGGACGAAGCAGACGGCAATCTTGCGGAACACCGGGGAATCATAGCGACCTTCCGCGAAGTCAGGGATGGTGTAGGCACCGAAGCGACGCAACGGGCCGGCAATGAAAAGCAGCAGGAATAGGTAGCCACACGCATAGCAGACCGGATACCAGAGGGCGTCGTAGCCCGTAGCCATCACCATGCCCGCGACGCCCATGAAGGAAGCCGCGGAGAGGTATTCGCCCGAGATGGCCGAAGCGTTCCAACCGACGGAGACCGAGCGGCCCGCGACGAAGAAGTCGCCGGCGCTCTTGGATTTGCCGGCGGTCCAGAAGCCCATGCCGACAGTGATGACGACGGTGACGAGGGAGCAGACGGCGATCCAGGGATCGATACCTGCGGCGGCGAGGAGGGGGCTCATGTTACTTGGTCAGGCCGTCCTGGGCGGCTTGGGCTTCGGCGTCCTCGAGCGCGATGGAGCGCTTGATGAACACGAAGGAGATGATCCACACGAAGGGGAAGAAGAGCACGCCGAGGATCAGCCAAGTCAGCGTGAAGCCGAAGATGCGCTGGGCCATGAATGCCGGCTGGTAGTAGTTCAGCAAGGGTAGGGCGACGAGCGCCACGGTGAAACACAGCGCGCAGGCGATGGAGAGCTTCAGCTGGTCGCGCATCAGGCGCGCCAGGAAGGCATCCGAATGGATGGCGTCAGGGGTGGAGGAGGACTCGCTCATGGGGGTGGGCTTCTGGTTACCCCCTTTTTGGCCATTGGCAAAGCCTATCCCGATGGCCCCGGGGATTGCTTATTTTTAAGAAAGATTGAGGGGGGCCGTCCGGCGGTTATGCCTTAGCCAATGAAAGCTCTCCCCTGGCTATCCCTCTTGCTCTTGTCCGCCGCCGTCTTGGCCGCGGCCGGCAAGCCCAACGTTCTGTTCATCCTTTCGGATGACCACAGTTACCCGTATCTGAGTTGTTACGGCGATGGTAATGTGCGCACGCCGGTCCTCGACAAGCTGGCGTCCGAGGGGATCAAGTTCCGTAAGTTCTTTACCTCGGCCCCACAGTGCGTGCCGTCCCGTGCCGCCTACCTGAGCGGGCGCTCGCCCGTAGCCGCCCGCATCACGCGCTTCTCCTCTCCGTTACCCCGCGATGTGATCACGTTCCCGGAAGTGCTGAAGAAGGAGGCGGGTTATTACGTCGGCGTGGTCGGTCGTGTCTACCACCTCGACGGCTCGGCCAAGGCCGATGACGAACTCAGCAAGTTCCTAGTGGAAGGTGGCTATAAGACCTTCAAGGACCGTTTCGACGTCGTGGAGACGGGCTCCGATCCAATCGCCGTGGAGCAGGCCACGGCTTTCCTCGAGGGCCGTCCGAAAGATAAGCCTTTTTGCCTCTGGGTGAACTTCAGCGACCCGCATCACCCGTGGACCGCACCGGCGAGCTATCGCCCTGATCCCGCAACGATTAAGCTGCCCGCCCATGTGCCCGACCTCCCTGGCGTGCGCGAACAGTATGCCGACTATTGTGCCGAGGTGAATCGTGTCGATGAGACGACGGGTAAGGTGCTCGCAGTGCTGGAACGGCTCGGCTTGGCCAAAGACACCCTTGTGGTCTTTGGTGGCGATAACGGTCAGGCCCTGCCGCACGGCAAGGGGTCTCTCTATGACCCAGGTTGCAATGTGCCGTTCGTCGTGCGCTGGCCCGGCGTCGTTGCCCCCGGCGGTGATTCCTCGGCTTTGCTCAGCGGGGAAGATGTCGGTCCGACCGTGCTTGACGCCTGCGGCCTGAAGTCCGCCAAGGGCATGACGGGCGTGAGCTTCCTGCCCATCCTTAAGGGCACTGCGCCCAAGATCCGCGACTACGTCTTCACGGAGCGAGGCCCGCACGGTAGCGCTCCAGTTCAGGTTGGGATGAGCAGCGGGGGCTACGACCTTTCCCGCGCCGTCCGTAGTGCCCGTTACAAGTCCATCTATAACTGCACGCCGTGGATTCCCTATCAGCCTGTGGACAGCGCCGGCGGCTCGGCCTGGAAGGCGATGCAGAGCCTTAACGCCGAGGGCGCGATGGCCCCGGGTATGAGTGCCACGTATTTCTCGTCGCCGCGGCCGGTCTACGAATTCTACGACCTCGAGAAGGATCCAGCCGAACTGAATAATCTTAGCGGCAAGCCCGAGGTCGCCGAAGCCGAGCGCACTTTGCGTCTCGAGATGGCCAAGAAGATGATCATCGATTTCGACTACCTGCCGCTCCCGGCGATTCCTGGCGAAGACAAGCCTGCGAAGAAGGGGAAGGGTAAGGCGAAGGCCGACGTCTCCACCGAGCGTGCGACGTTGTTCAAGAAGCTCGACGTCGACGGCGACGGCAAGCTCTCCCGTGCGGAGTTCTCCGTGAGCCGTTCTCCGGCCGACGCTGCTGAATGGTTCGCGCGACGCGACGCCGATGGTGATGGCTTCATCAGTCGCGAGGAATTCCTGCCGGGTAGCCCGCAGGGCAAGGCTCCGGCCGTGAAGTAAGCGGCACGAAAAAGGGCCGACTTGCGTCGGCCCTTCGTTTTCCGGTTTCCCGGCGACCCTTACTTGGTCGTGTACTCGGCCTGGGCGCCGCGGATGTTGCGCTTCTGGACCCAGGGCATGAGGGAGCGGAGACGCTGGCCGGTCTTTTCGATCGGGTGGTTCTCGCCCTTCTTGAGGAGCTTGTTGTAGTTCTTGAGGCCGCCCTTGTATTCCTTGACCCACTGGGCGGTGAACTTGCCGGACTGGATCTCCTTGAGGATCTCGCGCATGGCCTTGCGGGACGCGCTGTTGATCACGCGAGGGCCGCGGGTGATGTCGCCGTACTTGGCGGTCTCGGAGATCGAGAAGCGCATGCCGGAGATGCCGGACTCGACCATGAGGTCGACGATGAGCTTCAGCTCGTGGAGGCACTCGAAGTAGGCCATCTCAGGCTGGTAGCCGGCTTCGACGAGGGTTTCGTAGCCCACCTTGACGAGCTCGGAAGCACCGCCGCAGAGGACGGCCTGTTCGCCGAAGAGGTCGGTTTCGGCTTCTTCCTTGAAGGAGGTCTTGATGACGCCGGCGCGGGTCGAGCCGATGCCCTTGGCCCAGGCGAGGGCGGTCTTGGTGGCCTTGCCGGAGACGTCCTGCTGGATGGCGATGAGGGCGGGGACGCCCTTGCCTTCGACGTACTGGGCCCGGACGACGTGGCCGGGGCCTTTCGGGGCGACCATGGCGATGTCGACGTTCTTGGCGGGCTTGATCAGCTTGTAGTGAATCGAGAGGCCGTGGATGAAGAGGACGGTCTTGCCACCCTTGCCGAGGTTAGGAGCGATGTCCTTCTCCCAGACGGAAGCCTGCTTCATGTCGGGGATGCCCACGAGCATGACGTCGGCGCGACGGACGGCTTCGGCGGTCTCATAGACCTTGAAGCCCTTCTTCTTCGCGGCGGCGGCGGACTTGGAACCCTTGTACAGGCCCACGATGACGTTCAGTCCGCTGTCGCGGAGGTTCATCGCGTGGGAATGTCCCTGGGAACCGAAGCCGAGGACGGCGAGGGTCTTGTTCTTGAGGAAGCCGAGATCGGCATCCTTGTCGGTGTACACTTTGGCAGGCATGGTGTTTTGGTGGAAAGGGGTTACTTGGAGGCCTTCTTGAGACCGCGGGTAAGGGCGACGGCCCCGGTGCGGGCGGTTTCGATGATACCGAATGGTTCGATGAGATCGAGGAAGGCGGAAATCTTGGTCACGTTACCTGTAAACTCAATCAGCAGGGAGTCGTGGGCGACGTCGACGACCTTGGCGCGGAAGAGGCCGGCGATCTCGAGGATCTCGGTGCGGGTCTTCTTGTCGGACTTCACCTTGACGAGGATGAGCTCGCGGGCGACGTGGTCGACTTCCTCACGGGAGAAGTCGTTTACGGTGATGACATTGATCAGCTTATCGAGGGCCTTGACGCAGCGGTCGAGGGCGGCGTCGTCGGCGACGACGGTCGCGGTGATGCGCGAGTAGGCCGGATCATGGGTCGGGCCGACGTTAAGGGTTTCAATGTTGAAACCGCGGCCGGAGAGCATGCCGGCGACGCGAGCCAGGACGCCGAACTTGTTTTCGACGAGGGCTGAGAGCGTATGCTTCTTCTTAGGGGGCGTCATGGCGGCTTGAGAGTATGTTGGAAGGGGTGGACGGAGAGGGACTCGAACCCACGACATTCTGCGTGTAAAGCAGACGCTCTAACCAACTGAGCTATCCATCCAAAGGAAGGGTTGGTATAGGGAAGCCCCCCGCCTTTTGTCCACTATGAAAACCGCCCCGCGGGCTTGCTCCGGGCCCGTTCAGCCGGCAATCTGCGGGCAAATGGACCCTGTCCGCCTTCAACGTATCCTGGAGACGCTCCAAGCTCTCGCCCAGCCGGGCCTTCCCAAGGACGGGCTTTTGGCCTGTATGCAGGTGCTCGATGCGGAGGTGGCCGCTCCTGAATCGGGCCTGCCGGGCGACCTCGATCACTACCTGCGCCGACGCTCCTACGAGAAGGCGCTGGTCTTCCTCCAAGGCGGCACGCCAGGCGCGGGGACCTGCGGACGCGGCGCATGAGTGGCAATCCTTTCGACAAGTTGGACGGGCAAGACCTGCCGCCCGGCCCTCCCTCGAAGCCGGCTGTGCCCGCCGCCAAGGCGAAGCCGAAACTCGGCAAGGTAATCCTGCAATATGAACGCGCCGGCCGCGGCGGCAAGGAAGTGACAATCCTGAAGGGTCTTTGGATCGAGTCTCAGGAGATGCGCATGCGCGAGGCGTTGCTCAAGGAACTGAAGCGCGCCCTCGGCACTGGCGGCGCCCTCGAGGCTCGCGAGATCGTGCTGCAAGGCGACCGCCGCGATACGGCGAAGGCCTGGCTCCTGAAGGAAGGTTTCACCACCAACCTCTGATTCGCAAAACCACTCGCCTCCGGCCCCTGCGTCGGTAGGGTGTAAGCGTGCCCGACTTGCAGCCCAGTCTCATCCGCCTCGACGGCGACTACGCGCCCCTGCGCCGCGTCGTCGAGTTGCTCCGTGATGCGGGCGGACGTCCGTTCCTTGTCGGTGGTTGCGTGCGCGATGCACTGATGGAAGTTCCGGTGCTGGACTTCGACATCGAGGTCTACGGCCTCGGCACGCGCCAGGTCGAAGCCGCCCTGCGCAAGGAATTCGGCATCATCACGGTCGGCGCGGCCTTCGGCGTGACGAAGCTCAAAGACTTCCCGATCGATGTCTCGGTGCCCCGTCGTGAGAACCGCACGGGCGCCAAGCACACGGATTTCGACGTGCAGGCTGATCCTTCGATGACGCCGAAGGATGCCGCGGAACGCCGCGACTTCACGCTCAACGCGATCATGTGGGACCCGTTCACGGGCGAGGTGGTCGACCCGTGGGGCGGCGTCGCTGATTTGAAGGCGAATCGTCTCCGCCACGTCTCGGACAAGTTCGCCGAAGACCCCCTGCGCGTGCTTCGCGCAATGCAGTTTGCCGCGCGCTTCGAATTCTCGGTCGCCCCAGAGACGGTTGCGCTCTGTACTTCGCTCTCTCAGTCCGACCTTCCGCCTGAACGCCTGATGGAAGAGTGGACGAAACTCATCCTGCGCGGCCGCAAGCCCTCGGTGGGCCTGGCCTTCCTGAAGGACTGTGGCTGGACGAAATTCTACCCGGAGCTCCACGCGATGATCGGCGTGCCGCAGGATCCGGAATGGCATCCCGAAGGCGACGTCTGGAATCATACCTGCGCTTGCCTAGACGCCTTCGCGGAAATCCGCGTCGGCGATCGCGATGAGGATTTGATCATCGGCCTTTCGGTGCTGCTGCACGACATCGGCAAGGCCACCACGACAAAGAAGGAGAAAGATGATCGCTGGCATGCCTACGGTCACGAGGAGGCGAGTTTCGAACTCGCCCCGCGCTTCCTCGCGCAGATCACGCGCGAAGCGAAGCTCATCGATTCCATCCTCCCGCTCGTGCGCTGGCACGGTCAGCCCTACTATCTCCATAAGGCTGGCGCCGGTGACGCCGCCGTCCGCCGCCTCGCCAACAAGGTGATCCGTATCGACCGTCTGTGCCGCGTGGACCTCGCTGACCGCCGTGGTCGCGGCACCGCGAGCATGCACGGTCCTTCCCCGCATGGTGAATGGCTCGCTGAACGCGCGGCCACCCTGCAGGTCGCCTCGACCGCCCCGAAGAAGATCGTCCTTGGCCGCCATCTCATTGCCCAAGGCCACAAGCCCGCCGGATGGTTCTCCCAGGTCCTCGACGAGGCCTTCGAAGCCCAGCTCGACGGTGTGTTTGGCGACGAAGCCGGCGGCCTTGCCTGGCTGAAGGAACGCATGGCCAAGGGCATTGTCTAATATTCTTACCATGTCGCAACCTACCGCTGGTGTCCCGGAACTCCTCGTTGGTCAGCCCGACTGGCATGCCGTGCTGGTTAAGGTGCTGGAGAACTTCGCCTGCGTCACGGGGACGATTCATCGTACCGATCCGTCCACGGGGCTGCTCATGTTGCTCACCCAGCACGGCATTCCGCCGCACGTGCTGCCGATGCTGCTGCCGAAGATTGACAATATCCCGTTTGGTAAGGGCATCGCTGGTTGCGCCGCGCAGCGCAAAGAAGCCGTCCAGCTCTGCAATCTTCAGGAAGACCTCGGCGGCGTCGCCAAGCCCGACGCACGTAAGACGAATGTCCAAGGCGCACTCGCCGTCCCGATTGTCGGCAGCGACGGCAAGGTCGTCGGTGTGCTCGGTATCGGCAAGATGCAGCCCTACGAGTTCAATGACAGTGAGGTCGCGGACCTGAACAAGGTGGCGGAGCTGATTTCAGCGAAGATGTAAACGGAGTAGATGACAGATGGCGGATGACAGATGACAGAACCGAAGCAGTTCGATTTTTCAGCCTGACCCCCCTCTGCCATCCGTCATCTGTCCTCTGTCATCGATTCTTCACGAGCCCGCTAGGGCTCTCCCCGTCGGCGAGCCCTTCTGCTTGAGCAGGCCTTCGGGTAAGCCAGCGTAGACGAGCTTGCCGCCTTTCTCGCCACCTTCCGGTCCCAGTTCCATCACCCAGTCCGCCGCCAGGATGACGTCGGCATGATGTTCGATCACGATGAGCGTGGCACCCGCGTCGCGTAGCCGTCCGAGCAGGGCGAGGAGTTTGGCGATGTCGTCCCAGTGTAGGCCAGTCGTGGGTTCGTCGAGGACGTAGAGCCGTCCGGAGTGGTCGCGACGCGCGAGTTCGGCGGCGAGCTTGAGACGCTGGGCTTCGCCACCCGAGAGCGTATTGGCGGCCTGACCGAGCTTGATGTAACCGAGGCCGACCTCCGCGAGGGTACGGAGTTTCTCGGCGAGCTTGGGCTGCGCGCGGAAGACTTCGGCGGCCTCGTTGACCGAGAGTCCGAGGGCATCGGCGATACTGAGCCCCTTGAAGCGGACCTCGAGCGTCTCGCGATTGAAGCGTCGTCCCGCGCAGCTGGGGCAGTCGACGAACGTCTCGCCGAGGAATTGCATGTCGAGCGCGACGGAGCCTTCGCCGGAGCATGTCTCGCAGCGGCCGCCGCGGACGTTGAAGCTGAAGCGACCAGGCCCGTAGCCGCGGGCCTTGGCGAGCGGGAGGGCGGCCCAGAGCTCACGCATGAGGTCCATGATGCCGGTGAAGGTCGCCGGGTTCGAACGCGGGGTGCGGCCGATGGGCTCCTGGTCCACGGCGGTGAAGGCGGTGATTTGCTCGAGTCCGTCGATGCCGGCGTGGCGGCCGGGTACCACCTTGGCGCCGTTGATCTTGCGCGCAGCGGCGGCGGAAAGGATGTCGATGGCGAGCGTGCTCTTGCCCGAGCCAGAGACGCCGCAGACGACGGTGAGGCCGCCGATGGGGAAGGAGGCGGTGACATCCTTGAGGTTATTCTCGGTGGCGCCTTTGACGATGAGCTGTGCCTTCCCGGGTGCCTTGCGCTTCACGATGCCTTCGAGCGTGGCCCGACCGGAAAGATAGGCACCGGTGCGCGAAGTCGCGTGCGCGGCGCAGGCCTTGGGCGTGCCTTCGAATACGATGCGTCCGCCGTCAATGCCGGCTCCGGGTCCCATCTCGATGAGGTGGTCCGCGGCGAGCATCATGTCGCGGTCGTGCTCGACGACGAGGACGGTGTTGCCGAGGTCGCGCAGGCCGCGGATGGAACCAATGAGGCGCTGATGGTCGCTCGGGTGCAGGCCGATGCTGGGTTCGTCGAGGACGTAGGTCACACCGACGAGCCCGAGCCCGAGCTGCGTGGCGAGGCGCACGCGTTGGGCTTCGCCGCCGGAGAGGGAACTACACTCACGGTCGAGGGTGAGGTAGTTGAGGCCGGCGTCGTGGAGGAACGCGAGGCGCTGCTCGAGTCCGCGCCGGGCTTCTTCGGCGGGCATGACGCCAGGGTGCGTGGCAAGTTGTTTGGTGAACTCCAGCGCGGCGGGTATCGTCATCGCGAGGAACTCGGCCATGTTCTTGCCGTTCAGTCGTAGCGAGAGGGCGATGGGCGAGAGGCGACGGCCTTGGCAGCCAGCGCAGACGGAACCGGCCTGGAATTGCAGCAGGCGCTGGCGGAGTGATTCGCCGGTGGTGGTGCGATAGGCGTGCTCGAGCTCGGTGAACATGCCTGTCCAGACGGTCTCGACGAGTTTGCGCCCCTTGAGAGGAGGGAGCAGGAACTTGCGCTTCGGGTCGCCGTGGAGCAGCAACTCGCGCACGGCCTTGGGCAGGTCGCGCCATGGGGTCTTGAGGTCGAACGGCACCTGCTCGGCGAGCGCGCGCGTGATGGCATTACGACGGATGAGCGTCTTGCGCGTGGCGCACTTCCACGGCTTCACGACGCCGTCATGGATCGACAGCGCATCGTCGCGGATGGAGAGGCTTTCCTGGAACCGCATCTGCCGGCCGAGGCCGCCGCAGTCGGGGCAAGCGCCTTCGGGATGATTATGTGAAAGGGCGCGCGGGCTGATGGGCTCATACGTCTCGCCGCAATGCTCGCAGGCGAGGTGGAGCGAGAGGACATGTTCTTCCCAGCGTCCGTCTTTTTCGGCGAGCACGCTCGCGCGATGGCGGCCTTCGCGGAAGGCGAGTTCGAGCGAGTCGGCGAGGCGGCTGCGCTGATCGGGGCCGGCGACGATGCGGTCGACCACGACGTCGAGTTGTTTGGCTTCGCGGCCGGAGAGCAGACCTGCGGCTTCTTCGAGCGTGGCGACGGTTCCGTCGACGCGGACGCGGGAGAAGCCGCGGCGACCGAGGTCGGCGGCGGCCTCGAGGAGGACGGATGGGCGGTCCTTCGCGACCGGGGCCACGACCATCAGTCGGGTACCGGCGGGGATGCCTTCGAGGGTAAGCAGGTTGTCGTCGAGCGAGCGGCGGCGGACGGGCTGCCCGTCCTTAAGGCAGCGGCGGTCGCCGGCGATGATCCAGAGCGGGCGGGCGTGGTCGGCAATCTCGGTCAGGGTGGCGACCGTCGAGCGTGGGTTGGTGTTACCTCCAGTCCGCTGGGCGATGGCGATGACCGGGGAGAGGCCCCGGATGAAGTCCACGTCGGGCCGAGGGGCCGAATCCAGCATCCCGCGGGCCTTGGCGGAGAGGGATTCGAGGTATTGGCGGCTGCCCTCGGCGTGCAGGGTGTCGAAGGCCAGGGAGGATTTGCCAGATCCGCTGACCCCCGTGATGACGGTCAGCTGGTAACGCGGGATGGTCAGTTCCACGTCCTTGAGGTTGTGGGTACGGGCTCCCTTGATGTGGATGGGCGGGTTCAGGACTGAGGACGATACCCCGTCGGCCCGCCGGGAGAAGGCGGAAGTGGGCGGCCGTTAATAAGTCGTCCCTTAATCCGCTTTTACCTCTTTCGGCGACCTGTCAGCCTGCAGGGATGCCACGCCTCTTTCTCGCCCTGCTGATCCTGTTCACCGCCCGTGCTTCGGCCGATAAACTCGAGCCGCGCATCCTTTTCCTCGGCGACAGCATCACCTATGGAGGTAACTGGACGGTCTACGTCGAGTCGGCCATCCGCGCCCAGAAGGGCATGTCGCGCGCGACGATCGTGAACATGGGCCTCTCGAGCGAGACGACTTCGGGTCTTTCCGAGCCTGGTCACGCCGGCGGTAGCTTCCCGCGTCCCGATCTGCATGAGCGTCTCGGTCGCGTGCTCTCACAATTCAAGCCGACGCTCGTCGTCGCCTGCTACGGCATCAACGATGGTATTTATCAGCCTCTCGACGGTATGCGTCAGCTCGCCTTCCAGGATGGCATCATCAAGCTGCGCCTCGCCTGCATCCGCGCTGGTGCGCAGATCGTCGTCGTCACGCCTCCGCTTTATGCGCCGGACAATCGCGCGAAGGATGCGATCAACTACGACAGCGTGATGGAAGCCTACGGTGCGTGGCTCGTCGCTCAGCGTTCCGCTGGCTGGCAGGTCATCGACATCCATCCGTTCCTTCATCAGTCTGTCGATGCCGCGAAGAAGGCCGATTCGACTTTCATCTACGCGAAAGACAATCTGCATCCCGGCGAGCAGGGCCACCTCTTCATGGCG
Source organism: Opitutia bacterium (assembly GCA_947377865.1). Taxonomy (GTDB): domain Bacteria; phylum Verrucomicrobiota; class Verrucomicrobiia; order Opitutales; family UBA953; genus UBA953. The sequence goes on from CANCHK010000042.1 coordinate 14,885, forward strand.
AAGGCCGTGTGGTCGTCGCTCGCGCCGATGATGAAATGGAAATCCGACGTCGCGTTCGCCGAGGGCGCTAAGCTCAAGAACCTACATGACAGTTCGGCCCTCCTGCGGGATGCCTGGCTCACCCAGACCGGACACA
>CANCHK010000043.1 GCA_947377865.1 Opitutia bacterium
GATTAACCGAAGCCGATCGGACGACCCCGGGGTCGCCGGGGTCGTGTCTTGCTTTTGGTGCTCAGGAAGGGACTTGAACCCTTACGCTTTAGGGGCACTGGAACCTGAATCCAGCGTGTCTGCCATTCCACCACCTGAGCATTAAAGCGGATAGGTGAGCAAAGGGTTGGCCCCCGCTGTGTCAAGGTCAGGGCTGGCGCAGGGCCTTCAGCATATAGACGCAATCGAGTTTCTGGCCGAATTTGTGTCCGACGCCGCGCAAGAGGCCCGCTTGTTCGAAGCCCAGCGACGCGTGGAGGCGTAGGCTGGGGCCTTGTTCGCCCGAGATGCGGGCGATCACCGAGGTGTGGCCAATCGCCTCCGCTCGGAGCAATAGCTCCTGCAGCATCCGCTTGCCGAGGCCTTGGCCATGGTGGGTGTGGTCGATGAAGATCGAGTCCTCGACGGTCGCCGACCACCCTTGGCGGGTATTATACGTCGAAAGGGAGCCCCAACCGACTACTTTACCCTGTAACTCGATAACTAGGGCCGGGTGGGCGGGCCCACGGTTGCGGAGCCAGGTGGCCCGGCCTTCGTCGGTTTCCTCGGTTAGGTGCCAGGTGCAGGTGCTGGTCCGGACGTAGTGGTTATAGATGGCGTTAATCGCCCGGATATCGGCCAGCAGGGCGGGGCGGACGCTTGTTTCCATGGGTCGGAGTGTTAGCCCGAACGAAAGCTTAAACAAGCATAGGAAATCCCGTTGACAGTCGGTCGCTGGTTACCTTTGTTGGCCGACCTGCCGTTACTAAAACGGCTTTCCCGACCATGAAAGTCTCCTCCTCCCTCAAGTCGCTCAAGAAGCGCCACCCGAATTGCCAGGTAGTTCGCCGCAAGGGCCGTATCTACGTGATCAACAAGACGCACCCTCGCTACAAGGCGCGTCAGGGCTAACCCCTAGCAAACCCCCCTATTTTATGAAGAAGGAAGGCCATCCTGAATATAACAACGTCGTCTTCGTGGATGTCTCCACGAACCGCGAGTTCCCGGCTCGTTCGACCATGAAGTCGAAGGAGACCAAGGTGATCGACGGCGTCGAACATTTCGTCATCCGCCGTGAAGTCACCATGGATTCGCACCCCGCCTACACCGGCGAGAAGCGCTTCGTGGACTCCGCCGGCCGCGTCGAGAAGTTCAACTCGAAGTTCCGCCGCAAGTAAGCCTTCCCCGAGGCCTGCCCCAAACCCGCCAGGTTCGCCCGGCGGGTTTTTTGTTGCCCGGCCTTCCTGGCCCCAGCCACCTTCCTCCCGGGGTTGGCTGCCTGCTGGGAGGAGGTGCTTCGCGGCTGGCGGCTGGACCAAGCTCTATAAGATGTGGGGAAGGGGGCCGTGGAGTGGGCCATGGGCCTAAGCCATAGGAATAGGGCATATTTGAGGCTTTTACGCGTTTATTGGCCTAATCGCCCTGTTTTGCCTATTTTAGCGCTTACCGACCTTGGGGTAATTCAAGGCGCAGCTGCGAATAACTGCCCCTACCCCCGTCCCTACCCCTACCCCTTCTCCCAGCCCTACCCCTTGACTATCAATAGCCCCCAGCTTTATTCACAGGGCATTGTGAATGGAGGTGGGTAAAATAGCTGTAAAACTAAGAAGGAGGCAATTTAAGCAAAAAATGCTTGATTTTGTCACGGGGCTGACGCAATACTGACCCCGCTATGAAGCATATCCTCCCGATCCTCACCATCACGACCCTCGCTGCCGCTGCCTCTGCCCAGGCTGCTGCTTCGTCCGGTCTCTCCTACAACCGCGTTGCGTTTAGCCGCTCCAGCAAGGACAACACGATCTCCGCCCAGACCCTGGTCGGCGGTTCGAACGTCCTCGTTGGCATCGACTCGACCTCTGCGAATAACTCCGAGCCCCAGCTCACCCTCGGCTACGTTTTCAAGAACGTCTACGCCGGCGTTGATGCCACGGTGTTCTCCACCCAGTCCCAGTGGGAAAACACCGTTTACGGCGTGACCCTCCGTCGCTCCCTCTCCGAAGTCGTCGCCGGCCTCGAAGGCAGCGTTTCCTACGCCAACACGTTCTCGAAGAACAACACCTCCTACTTCGGTATCGGTGGCGCTAGCTCCGTCGGTGAAGGCGCCTGGGCTTACGAGCTCGCTTACAACGTGAACAAGCAGTACCAGGTTGCCGCTGGATATGTTCACTTCGTGAAGGCCCCTTCTTACGCTGAAAACAACCAGACGGTCGTCTCCCTCCGCTATAACTTCTAATCTTCGGATTAGTGGTTGATTTAAGGGCCCCGGCAACGGGGCCCTTTTTATTTGGTAAAAAAACCTGTTACGATTGAGTCAGATCTGGAGCGAAAAGGCACATTTGATGTTGTTTTACGGCCAGTGTTGCTTACATCTAATCATGCATATGAAGCACATCCTCCCGATCCTCACCCTCACGACCCTCGCTGCCGCTGCCTCCGCCCAGGCTGCTGCTCCGGCCGGTCTCTCCTACAACCGCATCGAGTTCAGCTCGCAGCGCACCAGCGGCGACACGGCCTACGTCCTGTCCGCTCAGGCTATGCTCGGCGCGTCGAACTTCATCGTGAAGGCCACGAGCACCGTCGGCGGCGACACGGCCAACGGTACTGACTCCGTCTCCCTCGGCTATGTCTTCAAGAACTTCGCCTTCGGCACCGATGCCACTGTCTCGATCGGCTCGAACGAAAACTACGCCGTCCAGCTCCGTAAGGACATCGGCAATAACCTCGAAGTCGGTGCGCTCTTCAATCGCACCCCCAGCAATGATATCTGGGGTGTTGAAGTCGCCTACAACCTGAGCAAGCAGGTCCAGGTCGCCGTCGGCTACGCTGACATCGGCGAAGGTCACACCACCGCCCTCTCTGCCCGTTATAACTTCTAATCTTCGGATTAGCGGTTGATCGAAGGGCCCCGGAGACGGGGCCCTTTTTATTTGGGGAGGAAGAATCACGTCGCACCTGTGGCGAAGTGATGACGATTCCGTTCCTTTTAGGTTGTTTAACCCTAAGTGCCGTCTAGTTATTCACATGCATATGAAGCACATCCTCCCAATCCTCACCCTCACGACCCTCGCTGCTGCCGCCTCCGCCCAGGCTGCTGCTCCGGCCGGTCTCTCCTACAACCGCGTTGCGTTTAGCCGCTCCAGCAAGGACAACACGATCTCCGCCCAGACCCTGGTCGGCGGTTCGAACGTCCTCGTTGGCATCGACTCGACCTCTGCGAATAACTCCGATCCCCAGCTCACCCTCGGCTACGTTTTCAAGAACGTCTACGCCGGCGTTGATGCCACGGTGTTCGCCACCCAGGCCCAGTGGGAAAACACCGTTTACGGCGTGACCCTCCGTCGCTCCCTCTCCGAAGTCGTCGCCGGCCTCGAAGGCAGCGTTTCCTACGCCAACACGTTCTCGAAGAACAACACCTCCTACTTCGGTATCGGTGGCGCTAGCTCCAACGCTGAAGGCGCCTGGGCTTACGAGCTCGCTTACAACGTGAACAAGCAGGTCCAGGTCGCCGCTGGTTACGTCCACTTCGTGAAGGTCCCTTCTTGGGCTGAAAACAACCAGACGGTCATCTCCCTCCGCTATAACTTCTAATCTTCGGATTAGTGGTTGATTTAAGGGCCCCGGCAACGGGGCCCTTTTTGTTTTACGTGCTTATCGGGCCCCTAAGCCCTGGGCCACCGCTGCTTGCAGCTGATCGAAAAGCGCATAGCGACGTGCGTAGAGCGGGCGCTTGTTCGCCTTGATCTCCTCGCGCGTGCGACGCACTTCGCGCAAAGGCAGTTCGAACCAGCCTTCTTCCGCGGGCTTACCGTCGGCTTCGGCCCACATGCCGTCGTAATTGAAGGAGATCTTATTCCAGGGCACATGAATCATGTGCTTCGCGTTGCTCATCTGGATTGAGTTGCCGGCGCCGAGCAGGCGGCTGAAGCCCAATGCGCTGACAACTTCCTGCAGGGCGAAGATGGCCATGGCCTTGGCCCGGACGCCATGCATCGCCTTGGCCGAAGCCTTGATCGTGACCTCGTTAGCGCCGCTGCCACCTTGGATGGCGCCTACGTAGGCGACCCACTTGCCATCGATTTCTTCGACCGAGAAGGCGATGGAACAGAGCTCCCCGCCCAACTGATCGCAGACGACCCGCAAGGTCCACTCTCCCTCGCGGCGGAAGCGGTCATCGGAAGCCAAGGCGAAACGGATCGTGCCAGACTCTTCGCCCAAGGGCACTTCGGCGAAGGTGAAGGCTTGATCCTTCTTTCCAAGCAGGCTGTTTAGCAAGGGGCCAGGATGGGCTTGCGCGAAACGGTAGGAGTCGGTGAGCACTTTGAGCGTCTTCTGGCCGTCCCAGCGAGTGGAGAGATAGCCGAGCAGGGTGCGGTGCCAGAGCATTGGATTCGCTTCCGCAAAGCGACGATTCTCGGGGCGGAGCAGGAATTCGACCCAGGGCGAGAAGGAGCGATGGGTGGCCATCGCGGTGAAGGCACGACCCAGGCACTTGGCAAGTGACGAGTTCCAAGCGTTATCGGCATGAATCTTCCGGGAGAGTTCCCAAGCGCAGGCGAAGGACTTGAATGGGTTGGCGGGGGCCAGGGAGGGGACAAGCAGGGGCATGATGACGACCGCGATGAGCGGAGTCTGTGCCCATGCTCTTGCATCTGCGACAGCAGAATGCCGATGGGTCTACTTTGCTTCGACGTGCACCGTGACGCGCATCTCGCGGTCACCTCCTCCCCAATAGCTACCGCTGACCGGCGTGGCATCGCGGTAATCCCGGCCGACGGCCGAAGCCACGTAAGCCTCATGAATCACCTTCTTGTTCGTGGGGTCCACGCCGAGCCACCCGTAGCCAGGAATCCAGATCTCGGACCAGGCATGCGAGGCATGGCTGCCGAGGACGTCGCCGCGCTTCGCGTCGTAGACGTAGCCGCACACGTAGCGGGCCGGGATGCCGATGGAACGGCAGAGCGCGAGCATCAGGTGGGCGTAATCTTGGCAGACGCCTTGGGGCTTGGCGAAGAACTCCTCGGAATTGGTTCCGATGTGCGTCGCGCCTGGCACGTATTTACAGGTGACGTGGATGTAGTCCATCAACCCGATGATGACGGAGAAGAGGTCCCCGCGGTCCTTTTCCACATCGACCGCCGCGCGCCAGATCTCCGGCGTAATCCGGATCGGTCCGTCGGAAAGCAGGTAAGGCTGGAAGCTTTCGATGACCTCTTCCGAGCGTACCGCGGAGATTGGGACGTCGGTCGGAATCGCGGAGACCGGGGTCGCGATCGTTTCGACGATGCTCGAGACGTCGATGACAAGCTCGCGGTGGGTTTCCTCGATCTCAAATAGATGCACCGTATTGCGATAAAGGTCCGGATAGCGTCGCATGCGGACCGCCGGGAGTACGCGGACGAGATGTAGCCCGAGCTTCTGTCGCAGGTTCGTGAGGGGAGTGACGCGAAGCTCGTTGGTATTGTTGCGGACGGGAAGGGCGTAGCGGTATTCGGTCCGGTGGAGGATGCGGAGCTTCATGGGCGCGGTGCGTCCTTATTGCTGCTGCTGTTCGCGCTGCCAGTCGGAAAGGGATTCCGGGCGGGTGCCGCGGGGGAAGTGCCGATCGACTTCACCGGGGAGCAGCACGTAGTTCTCGAAGACCGCCTGACCGGCGGCGTTGAGCTGCACCTGGAGCTCGTCGATATAGGCGTGGAGGCCGCGGGCCATCACCTCAGGCGGGCCGGCGAAACTGAGTTTCGCCAGCAGAGCGCCGGTGATCTTTTCACAGCTGTTGGAATAGCGGCCGGTCGGGGTGCCCGAGATGTCATGCAGTACTTCATCGGCGCGTCGGATGCAGTGACGGACCGAACGGGGGAACTCGTTAGAGAAGAGGAGAAGGTCGACGACACCTTCGACGCCGATCTCGCCGCCATGGACTCGTCGGTAGCCAGCGTGCGCACTGCAGGCGCGGAGGACCGCGCCCCATTGGAGGGATTCTAAGGCCGAGTCGCCGTCGGCGGTCTGGGTCTGCGAGCGGATGTCCAGGAAGCGGCTGGTCATGTCGGCGCGTTCGAGCAGCCGCCCGAGCTGGAGGAAGTTCCAGCCCTCGTCGCGGGTCAGCGTCGCGTCGGTGATGCCGTCGAAGAGCATCGAGGAGGCGATGATCTTCTCGTAGTAGGCCTGCGGGAAGCGTTCGAGCAACTGGAGTCCTTCGGGCGAGGTCACGAACAGGTTAAGCGCGTTGATTTCGGACCACATCTCGTCGGATATCTTGTCGCGCACCGAGCGGGCGTTTTCGCGGGCCAGTCGGATGCACGACAGGATTGAGTCCGGGTTACGGAGGTCGAGCGTGAGGAAGCGGGCGACGTCGCCCTGCTTGGGTTCAGGGAAGAGCGTGCGGAAGGCACCTTGCATGGCCGTGGCGGCGAGCACCGGTGTCCAATACTCCTGGGCCGTGCCGCGGCCGAGCGACTCATCGTCGAGGAGCATCTCCTCGGAGACACGCACGAGGCGGGCGAGGTTCTCGGCCCGCTCCATCTGGCGGGCCATCCAGTACTGGTGGTCGGCGACTCGGGAAAGCATCATGGCCGTGAGATTAGGCCGCGAGGACCCAGGTGTCTTTGCTGCCGCCACCCTGAGACGAGTTGACGACAAGGGAGCCGCGGGTGAGGGCGACGCGGGTGAGGCCGCCAGGGAGCACCTTGACGGTATCTCCCCAGAGGACGAAAGGCCGCAGGTCCACGTGGCGGCCTTCGAGGCCGCCGTCCACGAGGGTGGGGTGCTGGGAGAAGTTGACGACAGGCTGGGCGATGTAGTTACGCGGATGGTTGGTAACTTTCTGGCGGAATTCCTCAATCTGGGCGGCCGTCGCCGCGGGGCCGATAAGCATCCCGTAGCCACCGCTCTCATTAGCCGCCTTGACGACGAGCTTCGGGAGGTTCTCTAGGATATATTTCTTATCGCTGTCGCGCCAGGCGAGGTAAGTGGGAACCTGGTCGAGGATGGGCTCCTGGCAGAGGTAGTAGCGGATCATGTCCGGGACATAGGCGTAGGTTACCTTGTCGTCGGCCACCCCGGTGCCGATGGCGTTGGCGAGGGCCACGTTGCCGCGGCGGACGGCGTCGACGAGGCCCGGGACACCGAGGCAGGAATCCTTGCGGAAGACCTGCGGGTCGAGGAAGTCGTCGTCGATGCGGCGGTAGATGACGTCGACCTGACGGAGGCCCCGCGTGGTGCGCATGTAGACGAAGCCGTCGAGGGCGATGAGGTCGCGGCCTTCGACGATCTCGATGCTCATCTGGCGGGCCAAGAAGGAATGTTCAAAGTAGGCGCTATTATGCACGCCCGGCGTCAGCAGCACCACGTTCGGGTTGGGGTTCTCGCGCGGGGCCACGTGGCGGAGCGTCGCGAGGAGGTCGGCGGGATAGGTGTCGACCGGGCGGACGCCGCTGGCGCCGAAGAGTTGCGGGAAGACGCGCTTCATCGCGGCGCGGTTCTCGAGCACGTAGGAGACGCCCGAAGGGCAGCGGCCGTTGTCCTCGAGGACGAGGTAGCGGCCGTCGCGGTCGCGGATGAGGTCGGTGCCGCAGACGTGGATATAGGCATCCTTAGGGACGGAGACACCGACGAATTCAGGTCGGTAGTGCGAGGCCCCGAAGACGACCTCGGGCGGGATGATGCCGTCCTTGATGATGCGCTGCTCGTGGTAGACGTCGTAGAGGAAGAGGTTCAGTGCCGTGATGCGCTGGACGAGGCCGGCCTCGATGTGCTCCCACTCGTTGGCCGGGACGACGCGCGGGAAGGGGTCGAACGGGAAGACGCGCTCCGTGCCTTTTTCGTCGCCGTAGACCGTGAACGTGATGCCTTGTTTCAGGAAGAGCAGTTCGAGGCTGCGGAGCTTCTGGCTGAGTTCCTCGTTGCCCAGGCTGGAAAGCTTTTCGGCGACGTTGCGGTAGTAGGGGCGGATCTTGCCCGAGGCGTCGACGAGTTCGTCGAAGAGGTTGGCCCCCTTGTAGTCGGTGAGGATCATGCTCATAAGTAAGCAAGACCCCTGCCATCCTTCGGTCAGGGTGGAGATGGTCAAAAACCTTGGGGGTCGAGGCCTAACTTAGGCACCGGAAGCCAAAAACAGGCAGGCTCAAAGCCCCTCGCGGCCCGGGCGGCCCTTGGGCGGCACAGCGATGCCTTTGGAGCGGAAGAACTCGCTGAGCACTTCGGAGCGGGCCTCGGCCATCTTATTCTTCTTCACGTCTTCCGGAGTCAGCAGCTTCTGGCGCTCGGTCATGATGCGACGGAGCTGCATGAGGGCGGACTGCTGGAGTTGGCGGACCCGCTCGCGGGTGAGCTTGAAGCGCTCGCCGACCTCCTCGAGCGTGAGCGGGCTTTCGCCGTTGAGGCCGAAGCGATGGGTAAGGATCTCGGCCTCGCGCGGATCCAGGGCGGCCAGCATCTCCCCGATCTCAGCGTTGTCGGATTTTCCGCGGAGAGTCTCGAAGGGCGTCCGTTCCGATTCGTCCTTCACCAGGTCGCCCAGCGTCGCGTCGCCTTCGATACCGACGGGCTGGTCGAGGGAGGCGGCACGGTTGGCGATGGACTGCATGTGCACGACCTTCGACAGCGGAATCTCCATCGCCATGGCGATCTCGTCGTTGTGCGGCTCGCGACCGATCTCGACGGTGAGGCGGGCGGTCACACGGCGCATCTGCGCGATACGGTCGACCATGTGCACCGGGAGGCGGATCGTCTTCCCGTTCGAGGCGAGGGCGCGCTTGATGGCCTGCTTGATCCACCAGGAAGCGTAGGTGCTGAGCTTGCCGCCCTTGTCGGGGTCGAAGCGCTCGACGGCCTTGATGAGCCCGAAGTTGCCTTCGCTGATGAGGTCCATGAGGGACAGCCCGAAGTTGTCGTAGTCCTTGGCGATGCGTACGACTAATCGGAGGTTCGACTGAATCATCTTCTGACGCGCAGCTTCGTCCCCCTTGAGGACACGGCGGGCCAACGCGGTCTCTTCTTCCAGCGTCAGCAGCGGCGTCTTACCAATTTGGTCGAGGTAATAGCGGATCGGCGAACGCTCTTCCGTCGACAACTCTTCCCAAGGCAGACCCGGTTCGGTGGGATCGGTGTCCTGATCAGGGGTAGGGGTAGGCCTGATGGCGGCAGGCTTGGGCACTATGCGTGCGATTGCCTTGGCAGGCAAAGGCAGCTTCTTGGGTTCCTTGGAAGGTTTGGCCACAGTCGTCGCCTTCTTCTTGGCGCTCTTCTGGGGCTTCGACTTAGACACAGGCGTGCGTCAGGAACGTAGCCCGGCGGCAAGACCGAGGGCGCGGAGGACGCTCTTGGACTTATTGATGGTCTCTTCGTATTCGGAAGTCGGGATGGAATCGGCGACGACTCCTGCACCGGCCTGGATACTAGCCACTCCATTGCGGAGCGAGGCGGTGCGGATGACGATGCACGAGTCGTGCCCGCCATCGAAGCCGAAGTAGCCGACCGCGCCGCCGTAGACGCCGCGGCGTTCGCCTTCGAGTTCGGAGATGACCTGCATGGCACGCACTTTGGGCGCGCCAGAAAGGGTGCCCGCGGGAAATGTCGCGCGAAAGAGGTCGAACGCGTCCTTCTCCGGGGAGAGTTGTCCTTCGACCTGCGAGACGATGTGCATCACGTGCGAGTAGCGTTCGACGATCGCGTAGTCGGGCACCTTGACGGAGCCGGGGACGCAGACGCGGCCGAGGTCGTTGCGGGCGAGGTCGACGAGCATCAGGTGCTCGGAGCGTTCTTTAGGGTCGGCGAGCAGCTCGGTCTCGAGCTGGCGGTCGGCGGCTTCGTCGGCGCCACGCGGACGGGTTCCGGCGATGGGGCGGATTTCGCAGAGACGGCCCGTGAGGCGCACGTTGACTTCCGGGGAGGCGCCCACGACGTCGAAGCCGCGGCCGGTCTCCATGACGAACATGTAGGGCGACGGGTTCACGTGGCGCAGTACGCGGTAGAGGTCGAGCGGGTCGCCCTTGTAGGCGACGTCGGTACGGCGGGAGAGTACGACCTGCACGCAATCGCCGGCGCGGATGTATTCCTGCGTCTTCAGGATGGCGGCTTCGAAGTCGGCTTGATTGACGTTGGCCTTGCCGGTCGCGAACTCGGCGACAGCGGGGAGCTCGGCGGCCACGGCGGCGCGGGGTCCGGTGATGACGGCGCGCAGGGATTCAAGTTCCTTCTTTGCGGCATCCCAGGCGGCATCAGCGTCGGCCGGCGATTTTACGCGGGCATTGACGATGAGGCGGAGGGTCTGGCGGGCGTTGTCGAAGGCGACGACGCGGTCGACCAGCATGAAGTGGAGTAGCGGGGTGCCGGCCGGGTCCTTGGCGGGTTTAGGGACCGTGGGCTCGATCCGGTGGACGTATTCGTAGCCGACCATGCCGACCATACCGCCGACGAACGGAGGAAGGCCGGGGACCTTGGCGACACGCAGACCGGAGAGTTCCTTCTTTACCAGCGTCAGTGGGTCAGCTGGCGTCGGGATGGTCTCCTTGGAGCCGTCGCGGCGGGTTATCTCCGTGCGGTCTTCCCAAGCGGTCAGGGTCATCGCCGGGGAGGCACCGCAGAAGCTGTAGCGTCCGAGTTTATCGCCGCCCGTGACGGATTCGAAAAGGAAGGGTGAGCCCAGGGCGCGGAGACGGGCGTAGACCGACACCGGAGTCTCAAGGTCGGCCATCATGTCGAGGCATACCGGGATGAGGTCGGACTTCTGGGCCAACTGGCGGAAGGTAGCTTGGTCTGGGACAAGGCTCACCCCTTCATTTGAAGGCATCAGGCCTCGCTTGGAAACCATTTAAACCGCCTCCGAGCCTAATGTAGCCCAATGCCCGGGCTTATGCCTTACCCGAAGTCCAGCGACCCCAGAGCGAAAGCGGTAGCAGGCGGCCCGTGTCTTCCTGCTTCAGGGCCAGTTCGCCGATATCAATCTTACCACCGAGGCCGCGGGTGTTCTCCTCGAGCAGGTTATGGCAGAGGATGGACGAGGCATCGATCGTGTAGACCGTGAGCAGGATGAACTGGGCCTGCGGGGAGAGGAGTTCGCGGCAGGCGCGCAGCAACGGGGCCAGGTCGCGTTCGACCTTCCAGAACTCGCCAGTGGGGCCACGGCCGAAGGCGGGTGGATCGAGCATGATGGCTTCGTATTTATTGCCGCGCTTTACCTCGCGCTTCACGAACGTCATCGCGTCCTCGATGATCCAGCGAATCGGCTCCTCGGCCATACCCGAGAGCTCTTGGTTGCGACGGCCCCAGGCCACGGCGGGCTTGGAGGCGTCGACATGGGTTACGTGCCAGCCGGCTTGGGCGGCGACGAGTGAAGCGGCGCCGGTGTAGCCGAAGAGATTGAGCAGGCGGGGGCGGGGTTCGAGCTTCTGCGGGCGCGAAGCCACCCATTTCCAGTGCGGCGATTGTTCGGCGAAGACGCCGAACTGCTTGGAATTATCCATGAACCGGAGCTGGAAGCGAAGCTTTCCGAGCTTGGTCTCCCACTCCTTGGGGCAGTTGCCCTTGAGCTTCCAGCGGCCTTCGCGGCCACCTTCTTCGTGCTCGGCGACGGCGCGGGCCCATTCGGCGGCGGGCAGGGATTTGCTCCACCAGGCCTTGGGCTCGCTACGGATCATGCGGACGCCCCCGATCTCCTCGAGTTTGAACCCGTCGCCGGAATCGAGGAGGCGATGTCCCTCCCAGTCGCTGACTAGTACGCTTATTTCCACGCAGGCATCGTGGTGAACCCTCGGCCGGGAGGGAAGCCCGCTTTTGCTCGCCAAAACTTTTTCCGCCCTTCCTCTTGGCGGTGATGACGAGAGAGCTGGCCAGCGCGCGCTGGGAGACGAAGGTCTCCGGCCTCGTCATGCTCACCGCAGACTGGAGGGGCCCAGGCCTGCCGCCGCTCTCGTTGAATCCGCCCGCCCGGCTGACCTTGCTCGAGCCGGCCGACGTGCGTGCATGGGCGCTGCGTTCCGGCCATTGGCTGGAAGCCGGCCGCGTACACTTCTTTTTCTGGAAGGCCCTTTGCCCCGAAGTCGCCGACGGCACGGTGAGCGTGGCGGGCTCGTTCAACGATTGGGGTAAGGCTATCGATATGGAGCGCTGGGTATTGAGCCCGGTGTGCGTCGACGGTGCTGAAGGTTTCGAACTGAGTGTCGCCGTCGAGGACGTCCTTGGTTCCGCCGACGAGATTGAATTCAAGTTCCTGCGCAACGGAGGACGCTGGGTCGAGCCGCCTCACGATGCCGACAATATTCTTCGCTCCGCTGACAACCATCGCAACCTGATTGTCTCCCGTCATCGCACGGACAAACACGTCTTCCGGTTTCATGCCGCGGACGCTGATCCAGCTGCTGCGCCCGTGCGGATGATTTTCGAGACGCCCGAGCTGCTCGAGCTCGGCGACATTCTAGCTTCCGATCCTCTCGACGTGCTGGAGCCGCCTGGCAATTTCGGCGCAATCGTCGGAGTACGTTCGACGCAGTTCCGTGTCTTCGCGCCGCGTGCCCGCGCCGTCGAGGTCAGCTGGAGTAACCCGACCGGAGGCGCGAACCATCTGCTCGCGCTCAAGCCAGAAGGGCAGGGCGCTTGGTCGGCCACGCACCCAGAAAATCTTTCTGGATCGCACTATTGGATCGCTGTCACCTCGAACGAGGCCGGCACCCAAGAGCGTTTCGGCGAGACCCAGCTCGTCGACCCATGGGCCCGCGCGGTCGTCGGCCCTCGGCAGACGGCCGGCATCGTCGTTGGGCCGGAATCATTGGCTCCTTTCGTGGACGGCTTCGTGCCGCCGCCCGTCGAGGATCTCGTCATCTTGGAAGGCCATCTGCGCGATCTTCTGGGTCTCGCCGAGGGCGCACCTTCCGCTGGCGGCTATCGCGACCTCGCGCGCTATATCCGTTCGCGAGGCAACTACCTGCGCGCGTTGGGCGTGAACGCCCTCGAGTTGCTGCCGTGCGCGGAGTTCGAGCATGCCGACAAGGAGGAATACCATTGGGGCTACATGCCCGTCAGCGCGTTCGGCGTCGCCAATCAATACGCATCCGCGCCGGGAGCCGTCGCCATCGAGGAGTTCCGCGACCTCGTGCGCGCCTGCCATGAGGCCGGTCTCACCGTCATCATGGACGTGGTGCTTAATCATTTCGGTTCGCCCAACGGACTCGGCGCCATCGACGCGCCTTATTATTATCGCGTCGACCCGCAGGGCGAGCTGACGAACTGGAGTGGTTGCGGCAATGACGTCCGCGCCGAAGCGCCAATGTTCAAACGTCTCGTGCATGCGGCGTTGCGACACTGGACCGAGACGCTTGGCGTCGACGGCGTAAGGCTCGACCTCGCCGAGCTGCTCGGCACGCCGCTGCTGCGCGAGATCGAGGCCGACTTCCGCGTGCGCGCCCCGCATAAGATTCTCATCGCAGAGCCGTGGAGCTTCCGCGGGCATGCGGCCCGCGACCTCGATGACAGCACCTGGACCAGTTGGGACGACGCATTCCGCGAGTTCCTGCCGGCCTACGTCCGCGGTCACGCTAAGGCCTCGGACCTATTGCATCACGTCGCCGCGTGCGCCATTCGCCCTTCGGCTCGCCTGCGTTATGCGCAGTCGCACGACGATATGGCGTGGCTTGATCGCATTACCGAGCGGGCCGCCTCCGACGCGCTCGACCCTGCACCGAACGACATCCTCCGCACGCGTATGATGCATGTCGTCCTCCTTTGCGCCGCCGGCGTGCCGATGCTTTGCGCCGGCCAGGACTTCCTCATGACCAAGCGGGGGGTGAGCAATACCTGGCGTCGCGGGGACCTGAATCGGCTGGACCCCGTCCGCTTGGAGCGTTTCCGCGCCGAGCACGAGTTTGTCGCCCGCCTCGTCGGTTTTCGCCTTTCGGCCGCGGGTGCGGCCATGCGTCCGCGCCAAGCCGTCTCGCCTGGCTGGATGCAGGTCGCGCATCAGGAGGGCGGCGAAGCCTTCGTCGCTATCCTCAACGCGGACGGGGCTCTCGGGTCCGGCCGGGTGCTCTTGGCCTGCAATCCCCACGGGCATGAGGTTAGCCTCGACCTGCCGCGCACCGGCAATTGGACGCCCGTGGTGCTCTCTCCTTTCCCGTCCTGCCACCATGCGCCGGGTCCCGTTCCGCGAATCGAGGCGGGCAGGGTGGTTTTGCCGCCTTTGGCCTCCGCTGTCTGGTCTGCGGGAGCCTGATTCGCATTCTCGCTTGCCAATGCGGGGTGGCAGGGCCTTTTTCATCCCTTTCCCGCTCCCGCGAGAACCCACTCTTCTACACACCATACCATGGCCACCAAAGTAGCTATCAACGGATTCGGCCGCATCGGCCGTCTCGTCT
>CANCHK010000044.1 GCA_947377865.1 Opitutia bacterium
AAACCAGTCAGCACCACCGAATCCACCCGACACTCCGAGCCCACCTTCACCAGCCATGCCTCAAGAGCGCAAAAACTTCGGTAAACTACGCGAAGTCATCCCTCCGCCCAACCTGATCGAGAACCAGATCTTCTCGTTCAACGATTTCATGCAGTAGGACCAGTCCGCGTCCGCCCGCAAGAACGTCGGCCTAGACGCGGTCTTCCGCGAGGCTTTCCCAGTGGAGAGCAACAACGGCAACTTCCGTCTCGAGTACCTCGAGTACGGCCTGGTGTTGCCCAAGCAGACCGAACTTGAGTGCATCCGCGAAGGCACGACCTACGCGATTTCTGTGATGCTCAAGCTCCGCCTCCGTGAAAAGGGCGCCTTCAAGGACGAAGAGATCCTGATGGGCGAAATCCCGATGATCACCGATCGCGGCTCCTTCATCGTCAACGGCGCCGAGCGCGTCGTCGTCTCCCAGCTCCATCGCTCCCCAGGTATCTGCTTCGAAGAGTCCGCCCACACGAGCGGGAAGATGCTCCACGCTTTCCGTATCATCCCTGACCGTGGCACCTGGATCGAAGTCCAGTTCGACCAGAACGACCTCCTCTGGGTCTATCTCGACCGCCGTCGCCGCCGTCGTAAGTTCCTCGTCACGACCCTTCTCCGCGCCTTCGGTTACAAGGACGACAAGGACATCCTAGCCCTCTTCTACCAGCATCGCGAGCTGACCGCCAAGGCGGCCCTCGAACTCGATCCGGAAGAACTTTCCCAGCTCGTCTACGCCGACCCGATCGTCGACGTCGAGACCGGCAAGGTCGTCGCTAAGCAGTACGACAAGCTCTCCCGCGAGACGCTCAAGGAAATCCACAAGCAGCTTCCGAAGCAGAAGTTCGGCGTCTTCGACACCGCCTTTGATAACGGCTCCATCATCCTCTCGCTCCGTAAGGATATCGGCGCGGTCCGTAACGAAGAAGAAGCCCTCAAGGAAATCTTCCGCAAGCTCCGCCCAGGCGAGCCGGTCAACGTCAAGGGCGCCCGCGCCCACATGCAGCGCCTCTTCCAGGATCCGCTCCGTTATGATCTCGGTCGCGTCGGCCGCTACAAGCTCAACCAGAAGCTCAGCCTGAACGTTTCTCTCGATACCCGCACGATCACCCCTGAGGACATCGTTGAAGCCACCAAGCTTCTCTGCAAACTGAGCGCCGGTGACGGTGCGATCGATGATATTGATCACCTCGGTTCCCGTCGCGTGCGCAATGTCGGCGAGCTCCTCGCCAACCAGTGTCGCGCCGGCCTCAAGAACGTCGTCAAGACGGTCAAGGCCCGCATCAACGAGTACGACCAGAGCGTCGACTCAATCACCCCTCAGAAGCTCGTTAACCCGAAGCCCTTCGGTAATTCGATCCGCGAGTTCTTCGCCCGCAGCCAGCTGTCCCAGCTGATGGACCAGATTAACCCGCTCGCCGAGCTGACGCACAAGCGTCGTCTCTCCGCGCTCGGGCCTGGAGGCCTCAACCGTGACCGTGCCGGCTTCGAAGTCCGCGACGTCCATCCGTCCCACTACGGACGCATCTGCCCGATTGAGACCCCGGAAGGTCCCAACATCGGCCTCATCAACTCCCTCTCCACCTACGCGCGTATTAACGAGTTCGGCTTCATCGAAGCTCCGTACCGTAAGGTCGTGCGTGGCAAGGTCTCCAGTCAGGTCGAATTCATGACCGCGGACCAGGAAGAAAAATTCAAGGTCGCCCAAGCCAACTCTGAACTCGACGACGCCTCCCGCCTTAAGGGCAAGGTGACCGTCCGTTTCCGCGATGACATCCTCGAAGTGGATCCTGAAGACGTCGACTACATGGACGTCTCGCCGCAGCAGGTCGTTTCCGTCGCCGCCGCTCTCATTCCGTTCCTGGAGCATGACGATGCGAATCGCGCGCTCATGGGTTCCAACATGCAGCGCCAAGGCGTGCCCCTCGTCGTGACCGAAGCCCCGTTCGTGGGCACCGGCCTCGAACGTCGCGTCGCCATCGACTCGAAGACGGTTATCGTCTCCGAAGGACCCGGCATCGTTGCCGCCGCCGACTCGCGTCGCATCATCGTTACGAAGGACGGCGAAGTCGCCCCCGCCCAGCTCGAGAACAAGAAGTTCAAGAGCGAGCCGGCCAAGGGCGTTTACGTCTACGACCTACGCAAGTTCCTGAAGACCAATTCCTCCACTTGCTTCAACCAGCGTCCGTTGGTCCGCCGTGGCGACAAGGTCAAGCTGGGCGAAATCATCGCTGACGGCGCCGCCACCGACAAGGGTGAGCTCGCTCTCGGACGCAACGTCCTCGTCGGCTTCATGCCGTGGAACGGTTACAACTTCGAAGACGCTATCCTCCTCTCCGAACGTATGCTCACGGACGACGTCTTCACCTCCGTCCACATTGAGGAATTCGAAGTCACCGCCCGCGACACCAAGCTTGGGCCGGAACAGATCACCCGCGATATCCCGAACCTCGGTGAGGAAGCCCTGCGCAATCTCAACCGTGACGGCGTCATCCGCATCGGTGCTGAGGTGAAGCCTGACGACATCCTCGTAGGCAAGATCACCCCGAAGTCCGAAGGCGACCTCGCTCCAGAAGAGAAGCTGCTCCGCGCCATCTTCGGTGAAAAGGCCCGCGACGTTAAGGACACTTCCCTCCGCGTGCCCTCCGGCATCTCTGGCATCATCATGGACGTTAAGGTCTCCTCCCGTACCGATAAGGACGACGGACGCCTCTCGCCCAACGACCAGCGCCGCGCGCTCAAGAAGGTCAACGAAGAGTACCGCACGGCCGACTCTCGCCTCCGTGAAGAGATGACCGAATCCCTCTCGAACATCCTTCTCGGCGAAAAGATCCCGCTGGACGTCAAGAACTCCGAGACCGGCGAAGCCATCATCCCGGCCAACCGCAAGATTACCAAGACCCTCCTCCGCCGCCTAGCCTCGGTCTCTCGCTCCATCGAGATGAACGATTCGCCAGTGAAGCAGAAGATCCGCCAGATCGTCGACGGCTACCACCGTCGCTTCGACGAGCTTGAGCAGGAGCGCGCCCGCAAGGTCGAAGCCATCGAACAGGGCATCGACGAAGGCGGCGCGATTAAGAACGTCAAGGTGTACATCGCCACCAAGCGCAAGATCCAGGTCGGTGACAAGATGGCTGGCCGACACGGCAACAAGGGCGTCGTCGCCCGCATCGTGCCGATCGAAGACATGCCTTATCTCGCCGACGGCACCCCCGTCGACATCTGCCTCAATCCTCTCGGCGTTCCTTCCCGAATGAACGTCGGCCAGGTTCTCGAGACGCACCTCGGTTGGGCTTGCTCCAAGCTCGGCCTGAAGATGGCCACGCCTATCTTCGACGGCATCCCCGAGAAGCAGATTCGCGAATACCTCAAGCAGGCCGAACTCCCCGAAACGGGCAAGGCGATGCTCATCAACGGTCACACCGGCGAAGCGTTCGACCAAGACGTCGTCGTCGGCTACATCTACATGATGAAGCTGAACCACCTCGTCGCGGACAAGATCCACGCCCGTGCCACCGGTCCTTACAGCCTCATCACGCAGCAGCCTCTGGGCGGTAAGGCCCAGTACGGCGGCCAGCGCTTCGGCGAAATGGAAGTCTGGGCCCTCGAAGCCTACGGCGCCGCCTACACGCTGCAGGAACTCCTCACGGTCAAGTCTGACGACGTCGCTGGACGTACCAAGATCTACGAGCAGCTCGTCAAGGGTGACAACACCCTCGTCAGCGGCACTCCCCAGTCCTTCAACGTGCTGATGAAGGAGATGCAGGCCTTGTGCCTGGATGTCCGCCTCGGCTCCACCACCGCCCCCACCCCGGATCGTAACTAAGCGTCCGACGTAACCACACCTAGACCTTAACAGACATGATTCACCCGGAGCACACACCCGAGTTCACCGCCACCCAGACGAAGGAACAGTCCTTCGATTTCGTCTCCATCTCGATCGCCTCTCCCGAGGAGATCGTCCAGTGGACCGGCGAGCAGTTCCTCGACGAACTCGACGAACACGGCAACCGCAAGGTCAAGGGCCTCAAGGAAGTAAAGAGCCCTGAGACCATCAACTACCGTTCGTTCAAGCCTGAGCCGAACGGCCTCTTCTGCCAGCGCATCTTCGGACCGGTCCGCGACTACGAATGCTACTGCGGTAAGTACAAGAAGGTGAAGTATAAGGACGTCGTCTGCGACAAGTGCGGCGTCGAAGTCACCGTCTCCCGCGTCCGTCGCGAGCGCATGGGCTACATCCGCCTCGCCATCCCGGTCTCCCATATCTGGTTCCTGAAGAGCATGCCCAGCCGTCTGTCGCTGATGCTCGACATGACCACCCGCCAGCTCGAGCAGGTCATCTACTACCAGAAGTACCTGGTCGTCGACCCAGGCGCCACCGGTATGGAAGAGAAGGAACTCCTCGACGAGGAATCCTACCGCCGCGCCGTCGAACAGCACGGCCCTGACGCCTTCAAGGCCCGCATGGGAGCCGAAGCCCTCCAGCAGCTCCTCAAGAAGATGGATCTCGCCTCCACGGTCGAGAACCTCCGCGACCAGCTCCGCTCCACGCGCTCCAAGCAGATCAAGAAGAAGATCGCTCGCCGCATGAAGATTATCCAGGGCTTCCTGGCTTCGGGCAAGCGCCCTGAGCACATGATCCTGACGGTGCTGCCGGTCATCCCTCCGGACCTCCGTCCGCTCGTTCCCCTCGAAGGCGGCCGTTTTGCCACCTCCGACTTAAACGATCTCTATCGCCGCGTCATCAACCGCAATAACCGCCTGAAGCAGCTCATCCAGATGAAGACGCCTGACGTCATCATCCATAATGAGATGCGCATGCTCCAGGAAGCCGTCGACGCTCTCCTCGACAACGGCCGCCACGGCAAGCCGGTCAAGGATCGCGACCGTCAGCTGAAGTCCATCTCGGACATGCTGAAGGGTAAGCATGGCCGTTTCCGCCAGAATCTCCTCGGTAAGCGCGTCGACTACTCTGGTCGTTCCGTCATCGTCATCGGTCCTGAGCTCAAGCTCAACCAGTGCGGTCTCCCGAAGAAGATGGCACTCGTCCTTTTCGAGCCCTTCATCATCCGCCGCCTCAAGGAACTTGGCTTCGCCCACACCGTCCGCGGTGCCCGCAAGCACATCGAGCAAAAGAAGCCCGAGGTTTGGGATATCCTGGAAGAAGTGACCAAGGGTCACCCGGTGTTCCTTAACCGCGCACCGACGCTCCACCGTCTGTCCATCCAGGCCTTCGAACCCATCCTCATCGAGGGTGACGCGATCCGCCTCCACCCGCTCGTCTGTACCGCTTACAACGCGGACTTCGACGGTGACCAGATGGCCGTCCACGTCCCGCTGTCCTTGGAAGCCATCATGGAGTGCAAGCTCCTGATGATGTCCACGAACAACATCTTCTCGCCGTCCAGCGGTAAGCCGATTCTCACGCCGTCCCAGGACATCGTGCTCGGCGCCTACTACCTGACGCTCGAACCCGCCGACAAGCCTGCGGCCAACACCCACTTGCCGGTGCTCGGCTCCGTGTCTGAGGCGACGTTCGCCGAAGCCGAAGGCTCGCTCCACCTGCATGACTGGGTTCGCTACGCCAATCCCGACTTCAATCGCAAGACGGTCCACGGCGAAGCGACTGGCAGCACGATCGTCACCACGGTTGGCCGTATCATCTTCAACACCATCTGGCCTTCCGAACTCGGCTTCTTCAACGAGACCGTGAAGAAGGGACAGCTCGGAGACCTGATTCTAAAGACGTACAAGTATTGCGGCCGCGAGGCTTCAATCCCGGTACTCGACGCGCTCAAGGAGACCGGCTTCCGTATCGCGACCAAGGCCGGCATCTCCATCGGCGTGAACGACATGATTTACCCGAAGGAAAAGGAAGGCCTCGTCCGCGAAGCCACCGCAAAGGTCCGCGAGTTCCAGCGCCAGAACGAATCCGGTACGATTACCAACGACGAACGTCGTAATAAGGTCGTCGACACCTGGTCCGGTGCTACCGACGCCATCGCCCAGTCGGTGTACACGACGCTCTCGCAGTCCGCTAAGGTGGCCGGCGCAAAGAAGGGCGACCCTCGCCATTCCCACCGCATGCTCATCAACCCGGTCTACGTCCTTATGGACTCCGGCGCTCGTGGTAATAAGGCCCAGGTGAAGCAGCTTTGCGGCGCCCGAGGCCTGATGGCCAAGCCGTCTGGCGAAATTATCGAACGCCCGATTCTCTCGTCCTTCCGTGAAGGCCTCTCGGTCCTCGAGTACTTCATCTCTACGCACGGCGCCCGTAAGGGTCTGTCCGACACCGCACTGAAGACCGCTGACGCTGGTTACATGACCCGTAAGCTTTGCGACGTGGCCATGGATGTAATCGTCACTGACTCTCGCGACGTCGCCCCTGGCTCCGAAGTCATCACGATTGGCGACGCCGCTCTCGGCCGTCACCTGGCAGCCGATGTCCCGAATCCGTCCGGCGCCGTCAAGGCCCTTGCCAAGTCCGAAGCTCCTCTCACCGAAGAGCTCATCGCCAAGCTGCGCGACGCCGGTGTCGACCGCGTCCACGTCCACATCCCCAACGGCGTGTGGAAGACTCCGATTTACGACGGTGACGAACTCCTGGTGTCTCTCTCCGAGCGCATCGTGGGCCGCTGTCCGTCCGAAGACGTCACGAACCCGCTCAATCCTTCCGAAGTCATTGTGAAGGCCGGCGTGCTCATCGACGAAATCGCCGCCAAGCGCATCGAAACCGTCGGTCTCGATCGCGTGAAGGTCCTCTCTCCGCTCACGCACATGAACGTGAACGCGATTCCGCCCACCTCTTACGGCCTCGATCCTTCGACCGGCCGCATGGTCGAACGCGGTACCGCGGTCGGCATCATCGCCGCCCAGTCCATCGGCGAGCCTGGCACCCAGCTCACGATGCGTACGTTCCACATCGGTGGCGTCGCTCAGCTGAAGACCCCGGAAATCAAGTCTAAGGGCAAGGGACTCGTCCAGTACGTCGACCTCACCACGGTCTCCGTCGGCGACAAGTTCATCGCCGTCAATGGTAACGGGTCGATCCGCCTCCTCAACGAGGCTGGTTCTCCAGTTGAGGAATACCGCATCGTCGCCGGCTCGGTCGTCGGCGTCGAAGATGGCAAGCCGGTCGACAAGGGCGTCCTTATCGCCGCCTGGGATCCTAACTCCACCCCGATTATTGCCAACGGCGACGGCAAGATTCGCCTCGTTGACATGATCTCAGGCGTGACGTTCACCGAAGAGCGCGATCCGTCGAACAACACGTTCTATAAGTCCGTCATCGAACACTCTGACGAACAGAACCCCCAGATTCAGATCATCGGAGCCAACGGCAAGGAAGTCGGTTCCTTCTCGATTCCCGCCGGTGCCCGCGTCGAAGTAGACGAAGGCGACAAGGTCAGCCGCGGCTCCATCGTCGCAAAAATCCCCCGCCAGGCCGCGAAGACGCAGGACATCACCGCCGGTCTGCCGCGCATCTCCGAGCTCTTCGAGGCCCGTCCTCCGAAGGATGCCGCCGAGATCGCTAAGATCGATGGCTCGGTCCGCTTCGAGCCTTCCATCCGCGGAAAGAAGCGCCTCGTGATCGCCGACTCTATCGGCCGCGAAGAGGAGCACCTCATCCCCCACGGTAAGCACATCATCGTCGCCGCCGGCGACAAGGTGAAGCAGGGCCAGGTTCTCACCGACGGTGCCGTCGACCCGCACGACATCCTCGACATCCTTGGCCAGTCTAAGGTGCAGGATTACCTCATCACCGAAATTCAGAAGGTGTACCGCACTCAGGGCGTCGTTATTAACGACAAGCACATCGAAATCATCGTCTCGCGCATGCTCCGCAAGGTACGCATCACCGAGCCGGGAGACTCCGATTACCTCTGGGGCGAACAGGTTGACCGCACTCTCCTCGCGGAGAACAACCGCTCTATCAATGAGCGCGGCGGCCAGATTGCCGAGTCCGAGCCAATCCTCCTGGGCATCACCAAGGCCTCTCTCGAAACCGAATCCTTCATCTCGGCCGCTTCCTTCCAAGAGACGACCCGAGTTCTGACGGACGCCGCAACGATGGCCAAGCGCGACAACCTTACTGGCTTCAAGGAGAACGTGATCATGGGTCACCTCGTCCCTGCCGGAACTGGTCTGCCCGCATATCGCCGCATCCGCGTCTTCCAGACCCCAACCCCCGCCTAATCGGAGCGTAGAGGATGGGCATTAGCCCCCGCCCGGAAGGGTGGGGGCTTCGTTTTTTGGGGGCTTTCGCATAGTTTGAGGGTTGATACCCCCTTCCGTTTTGCCTATCTATCAACCAACCCCAAGACACCCCTATGTCCCGCTTCCTCATCGCTGCCTCGGCCCTTACTGCCTCCGCCCTGGTCCAGGCCGCCAATTGGGTCCCGAACTCGCCGCTCATTCAGGTCGGTAATGATTGCGACATCTACTTCGACGCTTCCACAGCCCTCGAGGTCACGGATAATCTTTACTCTAGTCCCACCAAGACGTCCGCAACGAGCTGGACGCTCACCCCGGGTTTCTTGCTCGAGTACGGCAAGGACTCGGCCTTTTCGGTGAATCTATCGATCAACCGTACTTTCGTTAACTACGCGGCTAGCTCACAGTCCAAGCTCGAGGACTCCCGCGATGCTATCGTCGCCGCCCTTCGTTTCGCTGACGGCGGTCCGCTCGCACTTTCCCTTGATTCGTCTTATCGGATGACCGCCCGTAATGACGACCTGCAGATGCAGGGGCTCGGTGGCCTTCTGGGTGCCACTCTGGTCCGGCAGGCCAACTATTCGCACGGCTTTCACGCCGATTACAAGCTTACGGAGAAGTTCAATCTCGGCCTAGGCTACGCCAATAACTACAGCCATTACCTCGATCCGGTCAAGACGGGCACATCGGGGAATTACGTCTACAATACGAACCTGCTTACCGAGCTGAACACCAAGTCTATTCCGCTCAGTTTCAGCTACCAGGCCTTCGAGAAGCTTAGCTTCGGCCTCGCCCTACAGCATGACGTGACGGATTATTCCGCGGCGCCTTACTATAGCGAGCAGGGCATCCCTCGTCCCGTCCTGGCCCATGACCAGCTGATCAAGGATTTCGCTGGCTTGACCGCCAAGGGGCAGCTCACCGAATCCGGTAAACTTAGCGGCAATATCCGCTTAGGTTACTCCCAGTACCACTACGATGGTGCACCCAACGACTCCGATCTTTCTTATTCAATCAGCCTGAGCCATACGCTGACCGAGCGACTCAGTCATTCCCTGTCGCTCACCCGCGATGTGGCGGCCTCCTCGACCAACACGCAGATGGCCTCGAAGAATTACACTTACGGCGTTGGCTACTCCGCCTCGGAAGATCTGACTCTGAATCTCTCGATCACCAAGAGCGATGTCCTGTCGAGTTCCGGCAAGGTTAATACCTACGTCTATAATCTTGGCGCAGACTACAAGTACTCGAAGCACCTCTCCTTTCAGGCCGGCTATGTCCTAAACGACTCCAAGGCCGACGTCGCTACTTCGACCTACACCTCCAACACCTTCACGCTCTCGGCGGGCTTCCGCTACTGAGGTGGCCGTCTCAGCGTGCGGGTAGACAGGACCGGTTGACCGACGAGCCCGGGGCCTCCACATTCCATCCATGACTTCCGTCCTGAAAAGCATGCTGAGCGCCCTCGCCGCGACCGCGCTTCTCGCCGCGTGCTCGCCGTCGCGTACGGCATCCGTCACTTCCGCATCCCTCGAGTCGGAGAACGTCCTTACTATCGGCAAAGGTGCCTCCGATCCGTCTGCCATCGCCAGAGCTCCGCTCGCACCCGCACCTTCGGTTGATTCTACGCTCTCCGCCTCTGATTCCTCGGTTTCAACTTCGCAAGGGGAAGTCGGCGTCAATCAGAACAGCTATCGCCTGCGCAGCCGCGACTTCATCCGCATCCTCGTCATCAACGAGCCTGATACCCAGATTGAACGTCGCATCAATGCCGACGGCACCGTGGACATCCCGTTCCTCAAGAAACTCGTCCCCGTCGCAGGTCTCACGCTCACGCAGGCCCAGGTGGAGTTGGCCAGCCAGTTCCGGCTCTATTTCAAGAAACCGCAGGTCACTATTTCCATCGTCCAGTATGCTGAACGGAGGGTCTATGTCTCCGGATATGTCGGCCGGCCCGGCCCAGTTTCGATCCCTCCCGAAGAGACTTTGACGCTCGGTCGTGCGCTCTCGATGGCTGGCGGCGTGCTCCCCCGTGGTAACCGTTCCGACGTGACAATCAAGCGCAGCCGGGATGGATCGCCGTTGGTCATCTCCAAGGATGTGCGTCGCATCGATGATGGCGATGAGCCCGACTTCATCCTCGAGGATGAAGATCAGATCTACGTCCGCGACAGCAGAATCTAATTCCCTTCCATGCCCACACCGGATCCCTCATCAGACAATCGCCCGCCTGAACCGTCTCGCGAGGGTAATTCTGGTTACGGTGCCTACGGTAACTACGGACAAGGCTACGGACAAGGCTACGGTGCCTATGGTGCCGGGAATTATCGCGGCGGCAACTACGGCTACGGCAACTACGGCGGCTACGGAAAAGGTGGAGAAGGGGAGAGTAATCCCATTCAGAAATACCTGCTGATGCTAAAGGAGCGTTACTGGTGGATTCTGCTTTCGTCCCTCGTGTTCCTTACGCTGTCGTTGCTAAATACCTATAACACGGTTCCGGAATATCGCGCTACCGGTCGTCTGCGCGTCTTCCGTCTGGCTCCGAATATCAACGGAGGCACCTCCGCTGCGGACGACAATTTCAAGATTGTCTCGAACGACGACTTTTTTACCGCCGTCGAGGCGATGCGTAGCGCGAATATCATTGAAGGCGTCTCGAAGCGCCTCACCACTGCGGAGCGTAAGCAGGTGCTTGAGCCTTATCAGGGAGGAAACATCTTCACGGGTCCCCTTACCGAACAGGAGGTCTTCGCCCGCCAGCGTGGCATCAATCCTCAACGCCAGACATTGGTAATCAATGTCGACTTCACCCACCCTAATCGCGACCTGGCCCGCCAGGTGGCTCGCCTCTTCTGCGAATCCATCAAGAAGTTCAGCGAAGACGATCGTCTGATGGTGACCAACCCGCTTATTGAGAAGGCCCGTATCGAAATCGAGACCCTTGAGGACAAGGTGCGTCGCCTCTTTGAGCAGAAGAATGACCTGATCCGGAATCAGAAGCTGCTCTCGATCGCTAAGGACACCAATACACTCACGTCCGAGCGCTCGGTCCTCGTCCGTGACCGCGAAGAGACACGTAAGCAGATCGACGAGAACGAGATTCTAGTCTTGGTGATTGCCAGTTATGAAGGCGAGGGCCGTCCCGTCGGAGATATCCCTCAGATTCGGGCAGACAGTGATGTCGCCGCCGCGCAGACGGCCATCAGCGCCTCCAAGATCCGTATCAGCCAGATGACCGAGACCTATACGGATCAGCACCCCAAGCTCGTGGCCGAACGCGAGGCCCTCAAGCAGCTAGAGCATCAGCTCAAAGATGCGACCACCCAGGCCATCAAGTCCCGGAGGAGCGCCCTCGAGAACGCGAAGGCGCGTCACGAGGCCATCCTGCGTAACCTGTTAGCAAAAGAGGAGGAAATCTCCAAACTGCAGGCCGCCAATGTCGACCTCGAGCGCGTCGACAAGGAAATCCGTGCCAACGAAGAGTTTCTCGGCCGCATGAAGCTTAGCTACGAGGAGGCCAAGTTGCGTTCTTCCACCTCGGGCACCAGTACGTCGATCAGCGTCCTCGACGCGCCTTCGGTCTCCGACAAGCCGATTAATAAGAACTATTATTTTGCCGCCCTTGTCGGTGTTGGCTCCGGACTGCTCTTCGGTATCGTGCTCATCATCGTTATCGGAACCCTCGATGACCGTATCAAGTCGGCGAAGGATGTCGAAGGGTCGCTCGGCCTTCCGCTCATTGGCACTATCCCACGGGCGACGGTCACTTCTGGCCCCGATCGGGCTCTCCTCGCCCGCCAGGATAAGGACCGCATCGCCACCGAAGCTGTGCGTTCAATCTATTCCGCGCTGAAAGTTAACCCGGCCGTCTCCAAGGCCCGAATCTTCTTGGTGACGTCTACGCGTCCGAGCGAAGGTAAGACGTTTGTTGCGACCAACCTCGCGCTGCTCTTCGCCCAGCATTCCGAGCGAGTGCTGGTAATCGACGCTGACCTTCGCCTGCCTAATGTCGGCCCTTCCCTTGGTTTTACTGGCGATGGCGGCTTGAGCAAGTGGTTCAATGCCGAGATGACCCTCGACGAGGCTATCGTTCGCGACGTTTCGCCTGGGCTGGACGTCCTCCCGGTCGGTCTGAGTTGCAAGAATCCGACTCAGGTCATCAATAACCCAAAATTCCTCGCGATGATTGAGGAGCTGAAGGGTCGCTACGACCGCATCTTCATCGACTCGCCGCCGATTGGTGCCGTCTCCGACGCGCTGCACCTTCTTCCCAAGGTGGATGGCGTCATCTATGTCGTTCGCTACAACGTGGTGAACACCCGCAATGCGGTCTCATGTCTCTCCCGTCTGCGCGAAGCCCATGCCCCCTTGCTGGGAGTCGTGTTGAATTCGATGTCCTTGCGAATGGCCTCCGCCTACACCGACACCTACGACTCCTCGTATCGTAAATATTACGTCGATGAGCCCCTCAGTCCTGCGGATCCAGATTCACCGAAGACCTGATTCTACCCCCATGCGCCCGCTTCTCCTCCTTCTCTCCGCTCTCGCCTTCGTCGGTTGCCAGAACGCGCCGATCACCGGTCGTTCACAATTCATCTTCGTTGATGAATCGCAGGTCGCCACGATGTCGGCCTCCGAGTTCTCGAAGATGAAGAAGCTGCCCGCCGACAAGCGTTTGACCAAGGTCAAGGAGATCGGCCTGAAGATCGTCGCGGCTGCCCGGCGCGACGATAAGGCTGGAGTGCTACCACCTTCTTCGAAGTGGGAATTCGCGATCATTGATGACAAGACTCCCAACGCCTTCGCGATGCCCGGTGGCAAGATTGGTTTCAATTCGGGAATGTTTCAGTATGCTCCGACCGACGACGATATCGCGGTAATCCTCGGGCACGAGGTCTCGCACGTTATCTGTCGCCACGGTTCCGAGCGCGTTTCCCAGGGCTTGAGCGTCGCAATCGCCGCCTCCATCGCCGATGAGGCGACCAAGAACTCCTCGGCTAAGACCCGTTCAGCCTGGATGGCTGCCGTGGGCGTCGGTGCGCAGTACGGCATCCTGCTTCCTTTTAGCCGCAGCCACGAATCCGAAGCGGACCATCTCGGCCTTCTCTTCATGGCACGGGCTGGGTTCAACCCTGATGCCGCACCTTCTTTCTGGGATCGCTTCTCCAAGATTGGTGGGGCACGGCCGCCTGAATTCCTTTCGACTCACCCAGCCGATAGTACCCGCGTTAAGCAGCTCCAGGGCTGGCTTCCGGAGGCCAGGGCCCAGATGCCTAAGCAGCCGTAAACCCCTTAACGTCTTTCCAGGACGAGTGGGCAGGTGAGGTAGACGCCTTTGGGGTCGTTCAATGAGCGGATCGAGCGAAGCCACTTGGCGTTGGCCTTAAGGAACTCCTTGGCCGGATCGATCGATGCCTTTGCGAAGAGGGGGGAGTCGTCATCTCCGTCGGAAAGGAGTTTCTGTAGGAGGTTCTCGCGGCCGGAATGCAGGGCTGGTACTTGAATCAGTTCGGCGTCCTCGGTCTTGGCCAGAGACTTCGCTTCCTTGATCGCATCGCGGAGCCCACCGAGTTTATCCACGAGACGCAGTCCGCGGGCGTCTTCGCCCAGCCAGACGCGACCTTGGGCAATCTCGTGCACGCCGTCTCGCTTTAGGCCGCGTCCTTCGGCGACGATGCGGAGGAAGTCTTCGTATACGCCGTCTACCGAGGTCTGCACGATTGCGAGTTCTTCGGGCGACGCGGCACGGTGCTCGGCAAGCAGGTCGGCGTAACGGCCGGTCTTCACGCCGTCGGTGCCAAGCTGCACCTTCTTGGCGAGCTCTTCATAATTGAAGTGGAGTCCGAAGACGCCGATCGAGCCGGTAATCGTCGAGGGGTCCGCCATGATGAGGTTCGCCTTGGCGGCGATGTAATAGCCGCCGCTGGCCGCGACGTCAC
>CANCHK010000045.1 GCA_947377865.1 Opitutia bacterium
ACATCTCGGAACTCAAGGAAAGCCCGCCCACCTACAACGCCCCCTCCCGCGCCGGCAAAGGCTACCTCTACGAGGGCGGCATCCGCACGCCCCTCATCATCCGCTACCCAGGCCGCATCGCCACGCGCGAGATCAGCGAACCGGTCGTGCTCGGCGACCTCTGCCCGACGATTTGCGCGTTGGCTAAGGTGGCGCCGCCCACGACGCTGGATTTTCAGGATATCTCGCCGGTGCTCTTTGAACAGAAACCCCTCAATCGCCCGCTCTTCTGGCACCAGCCACATTACATGAACCAAGGCGGCAAACCCGGCGGCGTCGTGCGCGAAGGTGACTGGAAACTGATCGAACAATACGAAGACGGCAGCCTCGAGCTCTACAACATCGCCCAGGATCCGAGCGAGACCAACGATCTCGCGGCCGTCGAACCGGCCCGCGTGGCGGCCCTGCGCGGCAAACTCGAAGCCTGGCGCCGCAGCGTCGGCACGGACCCGATCAAGGCCAACGTGAACTTCGGACGTGCACTCTGGGAGAACTGCTACGTCAAAACCGACACCTCTAAACTTAAGGCGCTACCGACTTCGGAAGCGATGCGCCCAATGCTCGCCGACTGGCACATGGCGATGCAGAACCCCGTCACAGAAGGCTCCAATTCGCTCATCTTCCTTGAAGCGCGCGACGCCCAGGTGAAGGCCACGAAGATGAAATACGAAGACCTGCCGCAGAAGGACACCCTCGGAATCTGGGTGAACGTCGAAGACACCGCCTCGTGGACCTTCAAGGCGCCGCTGGCCGGGAAATATCGCGTCACAGTCCTACAAGGCTGCGGCAAGGGCAACGGAGGATCGGCCGTCGCGATTGAAGCGGGCGCCAGCAAATGTGAATTTACGGTCGAGGAAACCGGGCATTTCCAACGTTTCGTTCCGCGTGAGATTGGCCAGATTGAACTCGCGGCCGGCGACAACACCTTGACGGTACGCCCGCTCAAGAAGGCGAAGTCGGCGATTATGGACCTCCGTCGCGTGATCCTCGAACGTATCGAACAGCCCGGCCCGATGCGTAGTGCGTTCATGAACAGACCGGCGGTCAAGGCCATCAGCCTCACCGCCTTCCTGCCCTACCCCGAGACGGAATAATCCGTCAGAGCGTCGCGAGTAACGCGCGCAGCTCTTCCTCGGGCTCCTCGTGGCCTTGTGCCACGGCGAGCGCGAGCGCATCCGCGAAGGCCGACTTAGCCGCCGGCTTGTCGCCAACGGCCTGCAGGCTCTTGCCGAGGAGGATCCGCGGCATCATCCAATCGTCCTTGGAAGCCACAGCGAGCCGCAGATGTTCGATGGCGCCAGCGGCGTCGCCTTCCGTCCAAAGGGCCTGGCCGAGCGAGAAGCGAAATAGCGGGTTCGCCGGATCGGCCGCGACATGACGGCGGAAGAGTTCGGAGCGGGACATGCTCAGGCCTTTGGCTTGGCTGATGACTGACGGAAGATGACCATCGAGAGTCCCGGCAGGCGGACTTCGATCGAGTAAGGACGACCTTGGCAAGGAATGGCCTCGGCTTCGACGCCGCCAAGATTGCCGAGACCATGGCCCGCATAGTGTTTCGAGTCCGTATTCAGGGCCTCTTCCCAGCGTCCCGGGAAAGGCACGCCGAGGCGGTAGGTGCGTTCGACCGGCGTGAAATTACCCGCGACCGTCCAGGCGCAATCGCGTCCGCGGCGCTCGAAGGCCAGCACGCTTTGGGCGCCGTCGTCGGCGACAAGCCAGTTGAAGCTTTCCGGACGGAGCTCGTTCTCGGCAAGCGAGGCATCGGCGACGTAAAGCTTGTTCAGGTCGGCGACCAAGCGCTGGACGCCGAGATGAATCGGGTAATCGAGCAGATGCCAGTCGAGCGAGGCATCGTACTTCCATTCAGCAAACTGGCCGAACTCGCAGCCCATGAAGAGCGTCTTCTTGCCCGGCCAGGACCACTGCAAGGCCAGCAGGCATCGCAGATTCGCGGCCTTCGTGGCATCGTCGCCTCCGCCCATCTTCCCAATGAGCGAACCCTTACCATGCACGACTTCGTCATGGGAGAACGATTGTACGAAAGCCTCGGTCCACTGGTAGAGCATGCCGAACGTGAGCTTGTCGTGATTGAACTTACGGAAGAGCGGATCTTGGCGGAAGTAGTCGAGCGTGTCATGCATCCAGCCCATGTTCCACTTGAAGTCAAAACCCAGGCCGCCTTCGGGGACGGACTTCGTCACGCCCGGGAAGGACGTGGATTCCTCGGCGATCATTGCGACGCCGGGCTGATAGAGGTGCACGAGCGAATTGACCTGCTTAAGGAACTCAATCGCCTCGATGTTCTCGCGGCCGCCATAGCGGTTCGGGACCCATTCGCCGGCCTTACGGGAGTAGTCGAGGTAGAGCATCGAAGCCACCGCGTCGACGCGCAGGCCGTCGATATGAAAACGTTCGAGCCAAGAGAGCGCAGAGCAGACTAAGAAGCCTCGGACCTCATGGCGACCGTAGTTGAAGATTAAAGTGCCCCAATCCTGATGCTCACCCAGACGCGGATCGGCATGTTCGTAGAGATGCGTTCCGTCGAAGCGGGCCAGCGCAAAGAAGTCACGCGGGAAGTGGGCCGGAACCCAGTCGACGATCACGCCCATGTTCGCCCGATGGAGAGCATCGACCATCGTCATGAAGTCGAGCGGCGAGCCGAAACGATGCGTCGGCGCATAGAAGCCCGTGACCTGATAGCCCCACGAACCGTCGAACGGATGCTCGGACGGTGGCATCAGTTCCACATGGGTGAAGCCCATCTTGACACAGTAAGTGGCGAGTTGTTCGCCGAGCTCACGGTAACCGAGCACGCGTCCGCCCTCTTCTGGGACGCGGCGCCAGGAGGCCAGATGCACCTCGTAGACCGACATCGGACGGGAGCGCAGGTCGCGGCTACGACGTGCTTCCATCCAAGTCGCGTCATTCCAGACGAACTTCGAAAGGTCGCAGACGATGGCGGCGTGGTTCGGGGAAGGCTCGAAATGCAGGCCGTATGGGTCCGTCTTCAGGAAGGGCGTGGCATCATGAGGCCCGACAATCTCGTATTTGTAACGGGCGCCCGGATGGACGCCAGGGATGAAGATCTCCCAGATACCAGAGGCGCCGAGGTTACGCATCGGGTGGGCATGGCCGTTCCAGAGATTATGGTCGCCGACCACCGAGACGCGACGGGCCGAAGGGGCCCAGACGGCAAACGAGACCCCGAGCACCCCATCGAGCGTGCGGACATGGGAGCCGAGCTTATAGTGGGCGCGATGGTCGTCGCCCTTGCCCAGCAGGAAGAGGTCGTCCTCCGAAATCGTCGGCAGGAAGCGATAAGGGTCGTCGACGATCCGGCTGACGCCGTCGGGATACGTCACGCGGAAACGATACCGAAAAAGCGCTGAGCCGGGTAGTTCGATCTCGAAGACGCCACTGGCATGCAGCTGCTTCATCGGAACAGGCTTAGTCGGACCATCCGGAACGAGTTCACACGCGCTAGCCCAAGGGAAGAGCGAGCGGGCCACCAACCCGCCTCCAGCCAGCGGATGGAGACCCAGGAAGCGGTGCGGAGAGGTCTCCTTGGCGTCCACCAGGGCGGTCAACTCTGCTGGGCTGAGGCGCATCCTGGAAGACTCCACGCAGGGCGGTGGGTCGGCAAGCGCTCATTGCCCGAAAATACTTGAGGGAAACCCTAGAGCGACAACGCTCACCGGATGCCTGGCCGTCGTTTCTGGATCATTGCCGCAAGCCTCTCCCTGACCGTCGTGGCCATGGCGGTCGAACCCGCCCAAGTCGTCGCCAAGATCGCCGAGATTGCGCCCAACATCGTCGCCGACAGCTTTGCGCCGGAGGAAGGCGGCAAGGTCGTCGTCGCCACCAACGCCCACCTAGAAAGCAAGGATGCGACCATCGACGCCCACAAGCTCCGCTTCGACTACCGCACCGGCGTCATCATCGCTGAAGGGAACGTCGTGTACGCCACCAATAGCCTGCGTATCATCGGCGACAAGATCGAGGCGGACCCACGCCATGACACGATTGTGGCGACCAACGTCCGCTTCGGCCGGGCGCCCATGTATTTCACCGCCGAGTCGCTGAAGATTGTCAAAGGCGATAAGACCATGCGCGGTCTACGCATGTGGAACAGCGAGCCCGAGCCCCTGGGCATGCATCTGAAAATCGCTGAGGCCTCCTACCTCGAAGCTGAAGACAGGCTGAGGCTTAGCAGCGTCACCCCGCACGTGGCCGGAATTCCGTTCTTCAACCTGCCATATTATGCGCAGGACGGTTATCGCGATATCCCTTATGACCTATATCTGAGCACGGGCAGCGAAGAGCGCCAAGGGCGATACCTCCGCTCCACATTCCTGGTCCGTCAGTCGCCTTCCCTCTGGGTCGGTGGACTGCTCGACATCTACAGCAAGTCGGGACTGCTGGTCGGCCCGGCCTTCCGTTACGACAATTCCAAGCAACCCGCAGGCGGCATCATCTGGAAGGGTAAACTCGAGAGCGGCTATATCAGCGATCGCGGCGAATTGCTCGACGACGTCTACGGCCGCACGCCAGACCGCCAGCGCGCCTTCGTGTTCGGAGAGGTCAACGGACGCACCGTCGACGGCCTTGAGTTCGCAGGCAATATCTTCGGGCAGACGGACCCTGGGTTCATGCGTGATTTCCGGCCGAACCTGATCCGCGAAACCGGCAATCCTCAGGCGAATTTCGAGATCTCCAAGCCCTATGCGGGCGGCTACCTCTCCGCCTCGCTCACGGCGAAGACGGACAACTACCAGGACATCGTCCAGAAGCTTCCGGAACTCCGCTTCGACCTACCTCAGCAACCGTTCGAGGGGAGCGAGTGGAATCGTCGCAGCTTTGTAAGCTTCGGCTATTTCTCCGAACGCCCCTCGGCTGACCTGCCGCTAGTAAACTTCCAGACGGCGACACTGGCCAGCGGCGCGTGGTCGACCGCCCGCCTTGACACCTATTTTGGAGTCAACCGCACCTTCGTCCTGAGCGACTGGCTTACCTTCAAACCGGTAGCTGGCGTCCGCGCCACCGGATGGTCGCAAGGAATCGATGATAACGGCACTGCCGCCAAGGTCATCACCCAAGCGGGCTTTGACCTCGAAGGCCTTGCGACGGGCTCGTGGGACCTTGTGGCGAACAAATGGGGTATCAATGGGATGCGTCACAGCATCCGGCCCGTCCTCCAATACCGCGCAATGGTCGGCGCTGACCGTGAAATCGGAGCCTTGCCCATGACGCAGCGTGCCGTCGCGGTCTCCGCCCTTGAAGAGGTGGATCTCGCCGATCGCCTTGACCCTGCCTCCACGACAGACCGCCAAGTCGTCCGCTTCGGGCTACGGAATACCGTCGAAACGCGTGACGAAAAATTCGGCACGCGTGAGCTCCTGCGTGCCGACATTTTTGCCGATTGGCGCCAAGGTCCGACGGACGCCCAGACTGGCCGAAGTGACCTCCAATGCGCGATCAGTCTGACCCCGGCGCCATGGGTGACCCTCAGTTCAGGACTTCGACTCCCCAATGGCGGCGGAGCGCCACTGGAATCCATCCAAAACATCGCCTTCAACTCCGGCGACTTCTGGCGCACCTCCGTCAGCTGGGTTGAACTTCGTGAACTCACCCAGGCCCGGCAGCTCATCTGGGAAGGCCGCGTAACCTTGAATTCGGTCTACTCCCTCATTGCCACGCTCAACTACGACGCCTTGGCCGGCCAAACGACCTACGAAAGCATCGGTTTCGTGCAGCGTATCGCTAACTCCTGGGAGCTCGAGTACGGCGTGATGCAGCGCCTCGATCCGCTTAATAACGGGAAGAGCTCATTGGGCTTCCAACTGCGGGCCAGATTATTCAAGTTCTGAGCGTGACGGACACCCCTCCAGACTCCCCCTCGGTACCCGAGGACGGCATCCTGCCGCCGGCCGACCTGCCCATCCGCCTCGACGTATTCGAGGGTCCGCTGGACCTGCTCCTCTTCCTGATCCGTAAGAACGAGATCGATATCTACGATATCCCGATCGAGAAAGTCACCCAGCAATACCTCGAGATTCTCCGCACGCAGGAGAAAGATAATCTGGAGCTCGCCGGGGACTTTTTCGTGATGGCCGCGACGCTGATGTATATCAAAAGCCGCATGCTGCTTCCCGTCGAAAGCCGACCTGAAGAAGAATTGGCCGCGGCCGATGAAGGTCAGGATCCCCGCTGGGCGCTCGTCCAGCAGCTCATCCAATACAAGCGTGTCAAGGAGACCGCCGCGATTATCCGAGGGCTCGTCGACGACCGCCAGGGCCTGCTCGGACGATATGTCCTGCAGCCGCAAGGCGAAGACGCCGTCGCACGTCCCGTCGCCCCGGCGGACCGCATCGAGCTCTGGAATACCTTCAATCTCGTCCTTCGCCGACTCGCCGAACGTATCCAACCTGGGAACATCACTTCGGAGACTGTCACGGTGTCGGACCGCATGGAGACGATCCTCGCACGTCTCGAGAGCGAGACCACCTTCGCCTTCACCAGCCTGTTGCCCGAGCGTCCTACTATCGGCTTTCTGGTCGCAACCTTCCTCGCATGCCTTGAACTGGCCCGCCTAGGTAAGCTTAAATTAGAACAAGACGCTTCCTTCGCGGAGATAAACTGCACCAAGGCCGAAGCCGTCGCCGTTCCGAACGCAGGCGAAGCACTCGAAGGAAAGTCCGAATTCGACGAGCCGACGGCCGAGGCAAACTGAGCCGACGGCTTGAAATCGCCTCGAGTCCATCCAGACTGACCTAATGGCACTTGAAAAACGCCCATTGAACCGCCTTCTCGGCGTTGGCCTCGACGCCCAGGACAAGCATAAGCGCATCACCCGAGGAGAGGGCTTCAATCTCGTCGGAGGATCCGAAGATACACACGAACGAATGACCGAGACCGTGATCAAGACATCAGAAGATCTCGGCCGCAAGGGGCGCACCATCTCCGATGCCCACCCAGAAGAACTAGCCGACCTACTGCGCAAGCACGACCGAACGGCATGATCCCAAAAAGGAGCCACAGACGGGTTGACTCACCGCATGGCCAGGATTTGACTCCCTTTCCCCCAAAATGAGCAACGAGCTGCCCCCTCCCCCGCCCCCTCCTCCTGCTGATGGTGACAACTCCGCTGCACAGGCTCCGAAGCTGAAACTCTCCAAGCCGGTAGGTTTCGTTCCTCCGCCCCCTCCTGCACCTACGGCTGACGCCGGAGCAGCCATTCCTACGCCCCCGGTTGCCATTCCCGCCGCCCCCACAGCTACGGCTCCTACCTCCGCCACTCAGCGCCCGTTAACCGCTGTGCCTGCGAATCGTACCGTCGGCAATGTCTCCGCCGCATTTGACGTACTGGCCCTCGTCGGTTCACTTGTAGGCTTCGCCTTACTCGCGTACGAACTCTTTTCTAAATCCAAAGGTTAAGTCCCTTTCATGGCCTCCGATCTCATCCTCAATCTCGATAACAGCAACTTCGACGCCACCATCAAGGCGTCGACAGTCCCAGTACTGGTGGACTTCTGGGCCACCTGGTGTGGTCCGTGCAAGCAAATCGGCCCCGTACTGGATCAACTCGCCACCGAGATGAACGGCGCCGTCCAAATCGTGAAAGTCGACGTGGACACCAATCAAGCACTGGCCCAACAGTTGGGAGTGAACTCCATCCCGGCCCTGTTCCTTTACAAGAACGGCGTGGTGGTGGACAAGATGGTCGGTGCCCGCCCCAAGGGCGACATCGCCGCTTTCATCAAGAAGCACTCCTAAGCGACGGGGAAAGCCCAATAAGAAAGGCCCGGGATTACTCCCGGGCCTTTTTGTTGCCAACGCGTCCGAGGCCTTACTTGGCCTGGAGCGGGTGTTCCTTCAGGAGGTCGGCAGGATTGTACTGGCCGCGGTTGCCGATGGCCTTGCGGACCTCGGCGACCTTGGTGTCCATGACCGGCTCGGCAGTGTTGCCCCAAGCCTGACGGACGTAGGTGGCGATGTTGGCGATCTGGGAGTCCTTGAGGCCGGCACCGATGTTCGGCATATTGCCGTTATACTTCACGCCAAGGACTTCGATCTCTCCGGCGAGACCGGCGAGGACTGCCTTAATCATGCGTTCATCCGAACCCGCGACCCAAGGAGACTTGGCCAGCGGAGGGAAAGCACCAGGCACGCCGAGACCGGTCGCCTGGTGGCAGGCGGCGCAGTTAGCGATGAAGAGCTTCTCTCCCTTGGCGGCATCGGGCTCAAAGGCGACCGGACCGCCAGCGACGGCGGCCTTAGGGGCATTTAGATCAAAAGCCGACGGGGAGAAGTCGCCCGAGTTACGGGTGAGGTAGAGGCCGGCCCAGAAGCCGAACCCGCAGAAGAGGAAGACGATCAGGATCGGCGTAAGGGAGAACCCCTCGGACGGCTCGTCCTTGTCGCGGGACAGCTGCGAGTGAACCTCCACCAGGCGTCCGTCGGAAGGGCCTTCGGAGCCAGCACCGGATGGACCCCGGCGCGGGCGGTTGTTATCGGGATGACGGTTACGGTCGTTCATGGGTTCACTGCTTCAGTTTGGCTTCCGGCGAGGAGTAATCCTGGCGGAGAGATTGGAGGTAGGCGGCCAGGGCGATGGCGCGCTCAGAAGGGACGTCCTGCTTGGCTCCCGAGTAGAGGAAGGCGAACTGACCGTTATGCTGGATCGCGGCGTGGACGCCGCCGAGGTCCTTGGCGCGGGCGCCGTAGTTGGCGAGATCCGGACCGATGCGGCGATCACCGAGGAGGACCTGCTTCTGCTGCGAGTAGTCGCGCGCGACCGAAGGACGGGTGCCATAACCGCGGGCAATGTCGCTACCCTGCCCGGCCGGACGAACCTGCTGGGTGTGGCAGCTGACGCAACCAAGGGAGACATAGACCGCACGGCCCTGGATGGCTAGGCCGGGTTCGCGGGACGGGAACAGCGGGCCACCATCTTCGGCGGGTGCACGGCCGAGCGAGCCGAGCTGAACCTGGCTGCTGATGACCAGCGCGCCAAAGGGCAAAGCGACGGCCAGGAAGATGCCGGCCAGGAGAGTGTTGAGATTCTTCATGGGTGTCCGGATTAGTCGTGGCGGCCAGCGGAAACCGGCGCGGAAGATTTGAGGATCATGCCGAAAGCGTTGAGCGCGAAGGCACAGTGGCCGACGAGCAGAAGGACCGCCGAGACGACAAGCGTGAGGTTCCAAGAGGAACCGGCCTTGGCGACCTGCTGAAGAGAGACGGAAGCGTCAGCGAGCTGCTTGCCGCTTTCATAGCCGCCGACGAGTAAGGCGATGCTCGAAGCGACGGTGCCGAGGGCGGTGGCCCAGAAGTGCACATGGACGAGCTTGGCGGAAGGCCAGAGCGAGCCAGTGAGGCGAGGCAGCACGAAGTAGGCGGCGCCGAAGAGCACCATGGTGGCGAACGCGTAGACCAGGAGCTGCTCCTGGCCAGCGGCGAAGGACGTGAATCGGACCACGGCATTAGTGCCACGAAAACCGAAGGCCGCGTTGAGCACGCCGAAGAGCGTGAAGGCGACGGCACCGAAGCTCACGAAGCGCAGCGTGGTGTCATTCCAAGCGCGAGACCAGCCGCCTTCGGAGGAAAGCGTGCCATGAAAATTAATGGCGGTGATGATCACTGGGACCATAAGCATCGCGCCAGCGACGACGCCCATGGACTGAAGCCAGAGCGGCACCGGGGCTCCGATGAGGGAGGACGGCCCCGTCCAGCCGGCGAAGAGGAAGAACGTCCAGAAGCCCACCGGGGCGAGGTAGTAACCGCTGATGGTTCGACCGAGCACCTTCGGCAGGAAGTAGTAGACAGCGGCGAGCGCCGAGGCACCGAACCACAGCAGGAGAAGGTTCGAGACGAACCAGCTATGGGCGATAGCCTGGACGACACCCGATGCCGGCTGCCAGAGGACGAGCAACTGGGCGAGGAGGTAGGCCAGCGGGAAGGCGAACGAAGCACCGACTACGAACCATTGCGAGGCGAAGGTGTGGCCCGTGGGGCGACGTGCGAAGGCGACGATTGGCCAGAACCCGGCGAGCAGGAAGGCCACGGCGAGGATCGGTCCGACTTCACGGGGGAATTCCAAGAGGCCGAAGCCCGTCTGATTTCCGCCGAAAATCTGAATCACTCCGTAAGTGAGGGCGATATTCCAGACCGCACCACCGAGGGTGGCGAGCCAATCGTTACGCAGCTCGAAACGACCCAACTGCGAGAGTAGCCAGAGGTTGAGGGCGAAGAAGGCGTTGAAGCCCCAACCGTAGACGAAGAGGTTGCGCTGGGCTGCGGCGATATGTCCGTAGGTGAGGACCTCACAACCACGGAAAGGACCAGCGTCAATCGATCCCTGCTGGAGGGCGGCGATCAGGCCGAGGACCGAGGCCGCAAGCAGCCAGATTACTGCGGACACGAAGAAGAGGAGGAACGGGCCGCGCAGCTGGGCCTCGGTCCGCGTGAGGCGTGAGTCGCCTTCGGGGGGACGGCCCTGCGGGCGGCCGGAACGATTTTCCTGAGTCATCGGTAATGAAGTTTGGGGTTATTTGAGGCCGAGTTCGGCGGTAGTCCAAGGAGCGGTGCGACCAGCGGTGGCGGCGCGGACGGCCTTTACCTGATCGACGGATACCGGGTTGCCCTTATTGCCGAAGCTCTGGCGAGCGTAGGTGAGGACGTCGGCGATATCCTGGTCGTTCACGCCAGGAACGGGAGGCATCATGCTATTGAAGGTCATGCCACCGACGGTGATCGGACCCATGAGACCCTGCAGGATGAACTTGATAGGGAGCTCAGGATTACCGACGACGATGGGCGTCTCGGCAATCGACGGGAAGACGGGCGGAAGACCCTTGCCCGTCGGCTGGTGGCAGGCAATGCAGGTACGCGAGTAGACCGCGAGGCCACGCTTCATCTGCTCGTCAGAAGCCTTTACGAAGGCGACGACGGCGGCCGGAGCGGCCGGAGCGGCAGCAGGAGCCGGAGCGGCGGCGGCCTGAATCTTCGCGACGACCTTGTTGTCGGCGGCGATAAGAGCGGCGGCGT
Source organism: Opitutia bacterium (assembly GCA_947377865.1). Lineage (GTDB taxonomy): Bacteria > Verrucomicrobiota > Verrucomicrobiia > Opitutales > UBA953 > UBA953. The sequence goes on from CANCHK010000045.1 coordinate 11,083, forward strand.
CCTTGACCGGAATGCGATAGGTGCCGTCCGCGTTGCGTCCGGGCTCACTGATGAGGGCGAGTCCCTTCTTCGTGTTATCGGCGCGCAGGGCTTTCTGAGCCAGGCGACGTTCGGCTTCGGCATTGGGCGCCTTACGGACGGAGAGGTAGACGTAGCCGGTGACAATCAACGCGGCCGCGACGAAACAGACGAGGCGCAGCCAGGAGGCGATCTGGCCGGGAAGCAGCGGGCGGCTCCCGGAGGAAGGTTGTTCACTCATGATAGTTGATAGACTCGAGAATGCGGGGGTCGTGGACTGGGATGGTCTCGTTCTTTGCAGCGCTGCTCAGGAAGAGGGCGAAGACGATGGCGCCGAAGCCTGCGATCGCGAGGAGGTCGAGGAAGAGCGATGAGGTGAGGAACGGCGTCACGACGAAACCTTCCGGGGTCGACTTGTCATAGACCTGGCGAGGCAGCGCATTGAACCAGAGGTCAACGAGCCCACCCATCACGATGATCCATGCGACCGTCAGGAGGCGTCCGGCGACGATCTTCGTGCGATAGAACAGCAGGGAAAGGAACGGCAGAAGGAAGAAACCGAAGATGAGGTACATCGAGACGCTCCACCACTCGCTCTTGAGGCCAGTCGCGGCGTCGATCTCGCGGATGTTATACCAGAAGGTCTCTTCCGGGATATTCGCAGTATAGATCAGGAAGTACTGCGAGAAACTGATGTAGGCCCAGAAGACCGTGAAGGCCAGCATGAGGCAGCCGAGGACGTGGCGGTGGGCCTGATTGAGGAGGCCGTCGAGCCAGCCGCCGTTGGACAGCTTGTAAGTGAGGATTACCGTGACCGCGAGGGCCAGACGGATGGAGAGCGCGAAGAACCAGACGCCGTACATGGTCGAGAACCAGTGGTACGAGAGGGCCATCAGGCAGTCGAAGGCCAGCATGGTGAGCGTCACGGCCGAGAGCGGGATGCCCACGGCGGAAACGGCATGCAGGCGATGCGTATGGCCAGCGGTGCGGTCGGTGTCCTGGGCAAACGACCAGCGGCGGAGCAGCGTGACGAGCGCGCCGAACACCAGGACATAGAGGCTGATACGGATGAGGAAGAACTTCTCGTTCAGGAACCAGCTCTTGGCCTGCAGAATCGGGTCATGGCCGACGGTGTGTCCGCCCGGGAGCAAGTGTTCGGCGTTCGTCCAATCCCAGAGGGCGTGACGGAAGCCGGTGCTGAAGGCGAGCGGTACGACGCCGAGGAGAATAACGACCGGCAGCGCGATGATGAGATGCTCCCAATTACGGCGGACAAGGGGAGCCCAGCCGGCGTCGAAGACGCGGGTAATCATCGTAAGCATCAGCATGCCGATTAGGATGGAGATCCAGAAGAGCGAGCCGACGAGGATGGAAAGGGCCTGGCGGTTCTCGTGGTGGGCCACGCCGACGCAGGCGAAGTACCAGAGGACGGCCATGGCGACGACGCCAGCGGCCAGGAATTTCTTCCAGTGGGCGGTCAAGGCGTGAGGCGAAGAGGAGCTCATGTTCGAATTACTTGATTTGGGCCTTCACGGCGGCGGGAACGAGTTCGGGCGGGCAGTTCTGCGAAAGCTGCAGGGCACGCACGTAAGCGACGACAGCCCAGCGCTCTTCAGGAGAGAGCTTATCACCGTAACCCATCATGGTGTTCTTGCCGTTGGTGATGACGTCGAAGATCTGTCCGTTCGGGTAGGCGCGGATGATCGGGGTCTGGAGGCTGGCAATCGTCACGATGGCAGCGTCGCCTTCGATGGCGGAGCGCACCTTCATGATGCCGTTACCGTCGGCGGCCTGGCCATGACAGACGGCGCAGTAGACCTGGAATTTGCCGCGACCCACGTCCAGCGTGTACTGGCTGACCTTGTAGTCGTTGAGCTTGCCGTTGGTGATACCGAGCGACTTCTCCGGGAAGCCGGCGAGGAAGGCGCCTTTGGCGTCCTTGCCAGTGACAAAGGAAGGATTCTGGGATTCGGCGCGCTGGAAACCGGCGGAGAAGACCTTGGTCGGCTCAAGGCCGTTGCCGCGGGCGACGGTGCCGGCGACTGGCGGACGCGCGTCACGACCGTCGGCGAAGAAGGCATTCTCCCCCTGGGCCTTGTACTTATTCTGGTAGTCCATGTCGTCGAAGACATAGACGGGGGTGTCCTTGGACTTCATGCCCTGGAACCCGAGGAAGCTGATCGTGGCGACGACAGCGACGGCGAGGAATGCGAGATAGCGGCTCATGGGTGCGGATTAGTCGCGGATGACGGTGATCTCCTGGCCGCCGAGCGACTGGAGAAAGTTACGCGACTCATCGAGGTGGAACTGCGGGTCGCGGGCCTCGAGAACGATCATGAATGTATCGTCCGACACGCGGGCGAAGCTCGGGAGGTCGAACAGAGGATGGTTGTGACGCGGAAGGCGGTTGAAGATGAACTGTCCGAAGAAGGTGCCGAAGGCGGCGAACAGGATCGTGCACTCATAGAGCACCGGGAACGGGAAGATCACGCTCCAGTAGGGCTTGCCGCCGACAATCAGCGGGTAGTCGTACGAGTTCATGTACCAAGTGAGGAGGCAGCCGGTGGTGAAGCCGGTAAGTCCGCCCAGCAGCGTCAGACGCGGGACAGGAGAGCGAGGCAGGCCCATGGCCTGGTCCATGCCGTGAATCGGGAAAGGCGTGTGCACGTCCCAGTTCTTCCAGCCGGCATCGCGCACCTTCTCGGCGGCGTGAAACACGTCAGAGACCTTGCGGAAGGTGCAGGCCACGCCGTGGATGCGTTCGTTACGTTCGTTCATGGTCGTTGGGCGGCGGAAATCAGTGGGCGTGGGGATCGGCCTGCGGCGCGACCATCTTCAATTCAGCCATCGGGAGCAGCGGAAGGAAGCGGATGAAGAGAAGGAAGAGGACGGAGAAGAAGCCGAAGGTGCCGAAGAACGTGAAGATATCCACGATCGTCGGGCTGTAGTAACCCCAGCTGGACGGCAGGTAGTCGTTGGCGAGCGAGGTGACAGTGATCACGAAGCGCTCGAACCACATGCCGACGT
>CANCHK010000046.1 GCA_947377865.1 Opitutia bacterium
CTTCGTTGTGGCGGGTCTTGATCGGGATACCGAGCTTGAAGCACTCGCGCTCGGTTTCCATCATGCAGGCGAGCACGCGATCAGGGATGGTGCCGAAGTACTGGTCTTCGAACTCCTGGCCCTTGGCCGGCTTGGCGCCGAAGAGGGAGCGACCGCAGGTGTAGAGGTCGGGGCGGAGGTGGAAGAGGCGGGCATCGATCAGGAAATACTCCTGCTCAGGGCCGCAGGAAGCGGAGATGTAGCCGTGCTTCTTGCCGAAGAGCGCGAGGACGCGGGAGGCAGCCTTGTTGACGGCAGCCATCGAGCGGAGGAGCGGGGTCTTCTTGTCGAGGGCCTCGCCCTTCCACGACACGAAGGCGGTCGGGATGCAGAGCGTAGAACCGTTCTCGGTGTCGAAGATGTAAGCCGGGGAGGTGACGTCCCAAGCGGTGTACCCGCGGGCTTCGAAGGTGGAGCGGAGGCCGCCGTTCGGGAAGGAGGAGGCGTCGGGTTCGGCCTGGATCAGCGCCTTGCCAGAGAACTGGGCGAGGGTGCCGTTACCGTTAGGCTCGAAGAAGGTGTCATGCTTCTCGGCAGTGAAGCCAGTGAGCGGATAGAAAACGTGCGCGTAGTGCGTGGCACCACTCTCGAGCGCCCAATCCTTGATGGCGGCGGCGACGACGTCAGCAGCGGCGGCGTCGAGCTTGATGCCGGCTTCGATGCTAGACTTGAGAGACTTGAAGACCTCCTTCGGGAGGCGCTTCTCCATCTTATCGAGGGAGAAAACATTCTGGCCGTAGATCAGATCGATCTTCTCATTGCGGAAGTCGAAGCTGCCCTGAAGGCGAGGCTGAGAAGCAATCGCCTCGATGGCGTTGCGGCGGGCTGGGTTGGTGCTCATGGATTGGGGGATTGGAAAAGGTGTCTATTAACGAACAATTTCAAAGCACCCACTGTGCCACGGTTCAATAGGTAACCATTCACAGGGGGTTTTGTTCTTTTTTAGGCAATAATGTCTATTTTTAGTCAAACTAGCCCGCTTACTTCCACACATAGGTCGTACGCAGGAAATAGGATGTATCGGTCTTAACCTGGGCCGGGAGCGGCTTGGACCTGAAATCATTAGAAACCCCCACCCTTAAAGAAAGCGGGCCGGCGTTCCGCAGCAGGTTGAGGCTCGTCTCGTGACGGACGTAGAAGTCACCGTTCTTCTGCAGCGAAGGCACGAAGTTGAGCGAGGTATCCCAGGCCGCCCAGCCGAGTTCGCGTGAGAAGATTAGCCCCACGTCCGCCGAAGGCGCGGCGAGCGAGGCCTGCGTCGGCGACGCATAACGTTCATAGCGGTGCGCGAGACCCAACCGAGCGTCCAACTTACCTTTGGCGCTGGAATAGAGACGAAACCCCCAACCGGCTGCATTCACCGAAAAGAAATCAATCAAGCGGGCGTTATCGTAACCGGTATCGCTACGTAAGTACCAGAAGACGACGTCTGTAGGATTCGTCTCGTAGGAAGCGGTAATATGGAGGTCGTCAGCCGAAGTCTGATTCCCGGCGTCAGCCCGGATGAGACGCACGCCGGCGGTGAGGGTGCTTGCCTTGGTCACGCCCTTGGCCGAAAAGCCTGCGCTGAAACCAGATCCGACAACGACGCCACTGCGGCCAGAGACGTCCACGTCGGCCTGCGTGGTCCAATGGCGATTTCCGGCGGTCTCGGCAGGCCTCAGCGACGGGTCACGCCATAGCTCCAGCGTAGAATCCAACGGGCTGGTCTCCACCCCGCCTTTTGAGGCGACGCGGCCGGCCGCGGCGTTCGCCGGACCGCGGGATACCAATCCACCAGAACTCACGAGCACGGCGTCGTCGGTGACGAATGATTCGACCTGCCCCAGTTTCAGCCTCTGTAGATTGGCATCGCCAAGCACGGGGACGCGCATCTCGAGCACGCCGTCGGCGATACGTACAATGCGGCCCTTCAGGAAGGTGCCGTCTTTCATGGTCACGGTGTCCGCGAGACACGCGGCGGTCATTATTAGGAGATACAAGGCCCTCATGGTCGGGTAGACAGTCGCAAGGACGCAGGGTTGCCAACCCTATCGTGAGCCGTCGATAATCCAGCCATGGTCCTCGACGCGGTCATACTGGGAGCCGGACCGGCCGGATTGGCCGTCGCCAACGCCATGGTCCGAGCCGGAGCTAAAGTTAAGGTGATCGAACCAGCCTCACGGGTCGGCGGGTCCATCCGTACCGTCAGCGAAGACGGCTGGCTCGTGGAGACCGGACCCAATACCCTGCAGCTCGAAGGCGAAGGCGACGAAGCCCTGCTCGCGTCGTATGGCCTGGCCGGCGCCACGCAATCGGCCGACATGCGGGCGGCAAAACGCTACATCTACGCCCACGGTAAGCTCCATGGCCTGGGCTCCAACCCCTTGAGCCTCTTTGGCTCCGGTCTGCTCAGCTTCAAAGGCAAGCTGCGCCTGATCTCAGAAATATTCCGAGGCAAAGGAGGCCAACTCGGCGAGACGGTCGAGCAGTTCTCGTCTCGACGCTTCGGGCCGGAAGCCGCCGCGATGCTCATGGATCCGGTCGTCTCTGGCGTTCATGCGGGCGACCCGTCCAAGCTGGTGATGGCTGACTGCTTCCCCCGCATCCACGCGTTCGAACAGGAATTCGGCTCGGTGCTCAACGGCCTTCGCCGCGCGCCCAAGGCAACACGAAAGGTCGTCGGCTTCCCTCGCGGCATGCAGCAGCTGGCCGACGCGATGGCCGCTCCGCTCGGCGCCGAGAACATGCGCCTCCACAGCGTCGCCACGCAGATCCGTCGCGACGCCAAAGGCTGGAACGTCGCCTGGCGTGATGCCAACGGTACGGAAGACGGCGCCTGTGCCAAGCATCTGGTCGTAACAGCCCCCCATTGGCATTGGACCTCCCTGCCCTTCGACGAATCCGTCGCACGCATGCTGCACGACTGGGAGAACGCATCCGTTCCTGCCGTCACCGTCGTCGCCCGCGGCTATGCCATCACCGATGTGCCGCATCCGCTGGACGGCTTCGGCTACCTGACTCCAGGCGCCGAGAAACGCGACGTCCTGGGCTGCCTCTTCCCGACGTCGGTCCTGCCGGCCCGCGCGCCCGAAGGCCACGCCCTGCTCTGCTGCTTCATCGGCGGCGCGCGTCGCCCTGATCTGGCGGCGTTGCCCGACGCGGCCATCCGTAAGATCGTGGACGAAGAACTCGCCACGACGCTCGGCATCAATGCCTCGCCACGCAAGGAGTGGATCCAGCGATGGGAACGGGCGATTCCGCAATATGACGCGGGCCAGCGGCGCCGTGAAGACGCGCTCGTGCAAGCCGAAGCAGCGCATCCTGGACTCCATTTCCATGGGGCATTCCGCGGCGGCATCGCGCTTATGCACGTCATCCGCACCGGCGACGCCCTCGGCCGATCCTTGGCCCGCAGTTAAGCCTTCAGCCGTTCGGACTCAGGCTCAGGCAGTCCTCGGACGACCCAGATCGCGGGCAACATCAGAAAGGCACCGCCGACGTAGACCCAGAAATGGGACCCAAAGCGGAAGTAAAGTAACGCCGCCGTGATCGGTCCGATGACGCGGGCCAGCGAACCAGCCGAGCGCAGGATGCCAAGATTACGACCTTGTTCGGAGGCATCGGAATAAAGGGAGACCAGGGCGGACACGCTGGGAAGAATCAGGCCTGTCGCGAAGGAAATCAGGCCGAGGCCGAGGTAGAACACCGTCTTGGAGCCGTTGCCATCGGCGACAGGGATGTGCGGAATCTGTGCCACCACGATGAACGCCACCGAAGCGATAACCATCCCGAGCATGATAACCTTGCGCTGCCCCATGCGCTTGACGAGCTGGCGGGCGAGGCCTTGGGCGAAGATCATGCAGGCTCCATTAAAAAGAAAGAGCCACGCATTATCGCGCGGACTGTAGGCGAATAGTGCGAAGGTCAGGAACACGATCGTGTTCTCCATGCCGGTGAAGGCGACCTGGTACACTAGGTTGGCGAAAGAGGTACGACGGACGGCGGAAGAGCGGACCGTGGCGAGGTCGAAGATCGAAGGACGCTTGGCGTCGGCACTGGCTCGACGCTCGGGCGCCAAGGTTTCCGGGAAGAACTTCAGGACCAGTAGGAAATTAAGGAGCGCGAGCGAAGCGGCGATGGCGGCAGGGACGGAGAAGGGATTCAACCCGAAGGAGCCGAGGACCGTTCCGTGGGTGAATTGCAAGGAGGAGGCGAGGCCACCGATGACAGGGCCGAAGACGAAGCCGAGGCCAATCGCGATACCGACCACCGCCATCCCTTTCGTGCGCTCCTTCTCGTCGGTGATGTCCGCGGCCGCCGCACTAGCGACGGCGATATTGCCCGCCATCATACCCGAGACGAGACGCGTCAGCACCACGACCCAGAACTGGGCGGCAAAAATCCAGAGCACGTAGGAAAGTACGTTTCCGGCGAGGGTAATCGTCAGGATTCGGCGGCGTCCGATCCGGTCAGATAACGCGCCCCAGATGGGCGAGAACACGAACTGCAATCCGGAATAAAGACTGCTGAGTATCCCGCCGAAAAGCACCGGCAACAGCAGATGCTTATCGAGGACGGTGTCGCGACCCAGCCATTCGGCCGCAGCGCTGAGCGAACCGACGAGCGTACCAACCGCCCCTTCCTGCTTGATATAGTATTCCAGCAGATGGGGGAACAGCGGGATAATGATACTGAATCCCACGATATCCATGAACACCGTCAGGAAGATGAGCCCGAGGGTGCGACGCTGGGCGGGGGCGACTGGGGCGGACATGAATCCCACGATGGGGCCCTCTTCGACCTGCGCAAACAAAACAGCGGCTTGCGAAGGCGGGCGGGCCGGGCGAGCATAAGGCCATGCGGATTCTCGCCATCATCGCCCTGTCGCTCGGCCTCGCCGACGCCCGAGCCGCCACCGACCCCAAGCTCCTGCTCATCGAACAGAAGCTCGGCGGATTTGAGGACAGGGACTACGCCCCAGCAGTGGAGAAAACGCTCGCCGAATTCGAGGCCCGCACGGGCGTCGGGCTCCGTCCTGGCGAGCTCCGCCGCTGCGGCCTGAAGCTTTCCTCCGAAGGCGGCGCCGGCCTTGCGACACCCAAGCCTCTAGTACGTGCGATCACGGCCGCCCTCCTCCGGCGCGGCTTCACCCAGAATGCAATCACGATCTGCGATGCCAAGGCCGACAGCCTGCGGCAGGCCGGCTTCTTGCCGGCGCTTTCTTCGCAGAGTCAGTCCTTCGAAGGCTTCCCGGTAATCGCCTGGGACACCTTCGCGCCAGCTTGGGCCAAGGAAAATCAACTGCGCTACGAGAATCAGGTCCTACCCCGGCCCGGCGCCCAAGATGTGCCGTGGGGTGACGCACGGGTGAGCGTGCTGCCCAAGACGCTGATCGATGAGGTTGATTTCTGGATCAACCTGCCCGTACTCAGCGACAGCAAGTCACTCGGCGTACACGGCGCAATGGCATCGGCCTCCATCGGCAACATGGTCAACTCCGAGCGTTTCCTCGACAATCCCTTCAACGCTTCCAAGGCAGCGGTCGAAGTCTGCGCTATCCCGAAACTCGCCAAGCGCAACGTGCTCACAGTCCTTTCCCTAGAACGCTACCAAGTCCTCGGCGGTCCCGGCTTCGACGCGAGCTGGAGTCGTTCCGAGAAGACGCTGCTAAGTAGCGCCAATCCAGTGATCATCGATTTCATCGGCCTCCAGAAGATTAACTCCAGCCGGACCGCCAGCGGCATCGAGACCATCTATCCGGAGCCACCGATCTTCACCGCAGCCAATGCGGGCGAGATTCGTCTAGGAACCTGCCGTCCAGCAGACATCATGCTAGTCCGCCTTCCGGCACCTTAAAGCCTATGCTAAACAGGGTAAAACAACTGCTCGCCCCTATCAGATACTGGAGAGAGCTCCCCTTACGGCCGTTAGCGGACAGGCCGGCGACGGCGCAAGCGCCGGCCGGAAAAATTCCACCTATCTTAGTCCAGACATGGGAGGATTGCCTGTTCGGCAAGAACCACCTGCTGGAGATGTCAAAGTTCCGCGACCTCAATCCGGAACTCAGCTTCGTCTTATGGGACCGGGACCAACGTGAGAACTACCTCCGCGAAAAATGGGGAGACCACCCGATCTTCGAGATTTACAAGCGCTCCCTCTTCGGCCCGATGAAAGCGGACATATTTCGCTACTGCCTGATGGCGGACCGGGGCGGCTTCTACTTCGACATCAGCAAAGGCTGTGCGGTACCGCTAAGGACCATGTTCGGCCCGGAGGCCGAAGCGCTCATAACTTTTGAGCCACATGATAGCCCGCTACCATGCGATGCCGCCGTGGCCCCTCACCTGCTCCATCCAGGTAAGCTTTTCCTACAATGGGCCTTCGGCTTCGCCCCCGGGCACCCGATACCCCTGCAGACCATCGCCAACATCTGCGAGGAATACCCACGCTACAAGGGGAAGACTTACTCCTATCCGAAAGACGCCATCCGCGAGCTCACCGGGCCTATCATGTTCACCAGAAGCGTACGCGAAGTCTACGGGCGCGGACCGCTGCCAAATGTCGTCCAAGCCGGCATCGATTTTGAAGGCCATGGCATCTTCGCCCTGAAAGGTTCCAAGGTGCGCTACATGACCGCTCCGGCTTACAATAAGGTCCGGAATTGCCCCATCGTCGTCTAGGCCTGTCACCGGAAATAAGGCTATTTTTCGATTCCGAGTAACGACCTCAGTTTTTTCTTGAGGCTCCGCAGTCCACGATAAAACCTCCAATATAGGCTGCGCTTCCTTGGTAGGTGATAGCGCTGATGCAGACTTTCGGGTATAGATAAAATCTCCCGGCGCGCCCACTTTTCGATATCTGACGGGCGGCGAGAAATCATGAAACGCTCGCAGTAATGGTTGAAAAGTCGGTCGACCTGAATCGCTCGCTTGATCTCATAGACGTCCGGAAACACCTTGCGGGCGAAGGCATTATTCGGGTGAATGCGATAGCCTATCTGGAGATTGAGTAAGTGATGCTTGGATGCCCCACTGAGTCCGGCGCCCCATACCAGGATATCGTCAGCCCTCGTGCGCCACTCGTTCTCAAAAGGGTAAGGCAACACTTGCAGGAACAGTCTGCCCGTGAGGGATACGCAGGAGGTGGCGGAGCCCACCCAGACGCCCCATAGGCGCGTAGAAAAACTGGATGTCTCCCAGGTGAAGTTTTCCCCCGAGGCAGTTACCTTTGCGGTCGCAAGCGGGCAACGGCGCTCCTCGAATTCGTGTGGTTCGCAAAAATAGAAATCCGCCTGCTTCCGGGAAGTCTCTTCCAGCAGGCTGGCGAGGTAGTCAGGCGGGTAGATGTCATCGGAATCAAGCATGCTGACCAAATCGTCCGAGCGGATAAGAGGCACCGCCGCGTTGAAGCAAGACAGCTGACCTCCGTTGGGCTTAGCGATGATTTCTAACTGGGGCCAGCGCTCAGCATAGGAACGTGCTATCTCCAACGAACGATCAGTGGACCCGTCGTCGACCAGAATCACTAGGTCGAAGGACCGAGACTGCGAACGTACCGACTCGAGGCATTCGGCAAGGTATGCCTCGTAGTTGTAGTTATTGATTAGGCAGACGCAGCGCATGAAGTTATGGGGCGCCACTAGATAAGAGCGAACTCTCCTGAAGACAAGATATACGAATTCTCAGACAATAAGGGGCACGCCTCAGAGCTTCACGCCAAGTGCTTCTGAGGCAGTCGCGCGCTCTTCGAGAAGTTCCTTCTCGGTGATCGCGATCTTCTCCTTGGAGAAGGCGTCGAGCGTCAGGCCCTGAACGATTTCCCAAGAGCCGTCGGCCTTAGTACGAAGAGGGTAGCCGAACATAATGCCCGGGGTGATGCCGTAGTCGCCCTTAGACAGGACCGCGACGGAGTGCCACTCTCCGGCCGGAGTCGGGACGTGGAGGCTGCGCAGGGTGTCGAGGGCGGCGTTCGCGGCGGAAGCGGCGGAAGAGGCGCCACGGGCCTTGATGACGGCAGCGCCGCGCTTCTGGACGTCGGAGACGAAGGTCTCCTTGAGCCAGGCGTGATCGGTGATGACCTGCATAGCCGGCTGGCCGCCGATGGTGGCGTTCGTGAAGTCAGGATACTGCGTCGAAGAGTGGTTGCCCCAGATGGCGACGTTCTTGACAACGGAGTTGTGCGCGCCGGCCTTACCCGCGAGCTGCGACTTGGCGCGGTTCTCGTCGAGGCGAGTCATCGCGAAGAAGTTCTCGACCGGCAGGGAGCTAGCGGAGCGCAGGGCGATGAGCGCGTTGGTGTTGCAGGGATTACCGACGACGAGGACCTTGACGCTCTTCTTGGCGTTGCGAGCGATGGCTTCGCCCTGTCCGATGAAGATTTTGCCGTTGATGCCGAGGAGGTCCTTACGCTCCATGCCATCCTTGCGAGGCACGGCGCCGATAAGCAGGCACCAGTCCGCATCCTTGAAGCCTTCGTTGAGGTCGCCGGTGGCGACGACGTCGGCGAGCAGCGGGAAGGCACAGTCCTGAAGTTCCATCACGACGCCGGCAAGGGCGTTGAGGCCGGGTCCGACTTCAATGAGATTGAGGGCGACCGGCTGATCGGCTCCGAAGACGGCGCCGGAAGCCAAGCGGAAGATGGCGGCGTAACCGATGTTGCCGGCGGCGCCGGTGACCGCGACGCGAATGGGGGACTTGGAAGCCATAGAGGGACGCCTATCTAGTTAGGCTCACCCCTCGGAGTGAAGCGGAAACTATAGCCCGAGCTCGCCTTGCATCAGGTCATCGGCGGCTGGAGCCGACATGCTGTCTCGGACCAGCTGGGAGAGGGGGGCGGATGAACGCCCTTCCAACCCGCAGAGGGCCCGCAACACCAAGGCCGCTGCCAACGCATCGTACAAAGCACAGTGATACCGCCGGCGGTTCGGGGGACAATGCTCCGAGGCCAGCGCATCGAGGCGCGGGGCCAGACGGAGGACCGAGACCAGGGACGAAAGGCGGAAGTCCCCCAAGGTGGGGGCCCAGGCCCGGGCGAGCCGACAAGTATCGATCCAAGGGCCCCATTCGGCGACGGAGGCTTCCGCGCCTACGAATGACGGCACGGCTGAAGGGCGCGACCAAGTGCCACGCAAGAGGCCTGACTCGACGGTGGCGTTATGCGCGGCAAGTAGGCCGGTGCGACGAAGGGAAACCCACTGATCCCACTCCGACTCGAACGGCGGCAGCCCCTTCAGGTCTTTGGCCCCGAGGCCATGGCACTGGGTGTCGATCGCGGGCACAGGAACACGCGACGCATGCAGGCGCGTCGAGACGGAGGCGATTTCGCCGCCAAGTATCGTAGCCACCCCAAACTCGACGACACCGGTGCGCGCACTACCCTCGAAGTCGATGACGTGGATGGGGACCGATGACCAAGGCGCGGAAGAAGTGCTCATGGTGTCAGCGCCATTCGTGTCTGGGATAACGCCCGCGTAGTTCCTTCTTCACGCCTTCGTAGGAACCCTTCCAGAAGGCGTCAAGGTCGGTGGTGCGCTGCTGCGTGCGGCGGGCGGGTGACTGGATACAGATGACCATCGGCACCTTGCCAAGGCACACCCGCAGTTTGCTGCCCGGGAAATCATAAAGCTCCTGCACCGTGGCCTCTACCTCAGCCTGACCGTCGGCGGTGTATTCAATCCGGGCGGGATGCTTCTTCCGAGGCAGGATGATTTTCTCCGGACAATAGGAATCGAGCGCCATCGCCTGCTCGTGCGTCAGCCAGCCGCGGACGACACCGAAGACCGGTCGATCGCGGATATCGCGATAGGCGACAGCCCCGGTACAGACTTCTTCGATCACCATGCGACGAGCGGCGTCATCGAAGAAGGGGATGCCCAGTTCAGGGCAGTGCTTCGAAAGGAAATTCACGCGACGGATCCAGGCGTCAACGGGAGCATCCCACTTCTCCAGTTCCAGCCGGCCGGCGGCGACTTCCTCGGCGAGGATACGGCTGGCGGCGTCAGACGGCGCATCATCGCGCTCCTTGACCTCAAGCACCAGGTCGCGGAAGCGTCGTTCGACGCGGGTGACGACCCGACGCTGCGTGGCGTCGTAACGGACATGATTGACGGTCGAGAATTCGGAAGGGAATAGCTCCTGCAGCCAGGCCTCCTCGATGGCGGTCGCCAGAGAAAGATAGGTGGTCACACCCCCTCGCGCTTGGATCTCATCGACTTCGGCGGCGACCAGCAACTTGGCATTACGGATGGACGATTCGCGGCGGAGTTCGCCCGTACGCCCGTGCACCAAGGCGCAGCGGAGCGTACCCGCGTCGAGCCGGATGGCGAGGCGATCGGAGAAGCCGAGCAGCAGGCAGCGGCGGATGGAGGCGGGGTCGGCGATGCGGTCGCTGACGGGGAGGCCCTGCCCTTCGGCGAGCCTTAGGAACTGACGGGCGGCCTGATCGGCCTGGCGGGCGGCTTGGCCGTGCACGCCGAAGCGATCGCAGGCGTCGGCGTCGAACTTCAGGTCAATCGCCTGCTGCAGCAACGCGAGGCGGGGGAAGAAGTCCGAACCGTCTTCCTGTTCGATGGAGTCACGGGCGTTCTCGGTGCGGTCGTCTACCTTACGGAAAAGGATGTCGCGCCCTTGGGCGAGGCCGGCGATGCGGCAAACTTCGAAGACACAATCGAGTTCGCCGGCGGCGAGCAGCATGCGTGCATAACGGGGATGGGCCGGGAAGACCGACATGCGACGTCCGATCGGCGTGAGCTTGCCTTGAGTGTCGACGGCACCGAGGTCGGCCAGGACGGCCAGCGCGCGCTGCAGCGCCTTGTCGTCCGGCTTCTCATACCAGGGGAAGGTCGCGGCGTCCCCCCACCCGGAAGAAAGCAGGAGGAGAATCGTCTCGGAAAGGTCCACTCGCTTAATCTCAGGGACTTCGCGGAGCGGTCGGGCTTCGTGGTCAGTCTGCGACCAAAGTCGAATGCAGCGACCAGGGCCGGTTCGGCCGGCGCGACCGGCGCGCTGCTCGGCGGACGCCTGCGAGACCGGCTCGACCAACAAGGTGTCGATACCGCGATGCGGATCGAAGCGGGCGATACGGGCGAGGCCGGCGTCGATCACGGCACGGACACCGGGAATGGTCAGCGATGTCTCAGCGACGTTGGTCGCCACTATGACCTTACGGCCTGGGCTCGGCTTGACGGCACGATCCTGCTCTTCGGGAGGTAGCTCGCCGTAGAGCGGAAGGATATCGACGCCGCCGGACTCGGGAAGATTCCCCACCGCACCAATGGTGCGCATGATTTCATACGACCCCGGCATAAAGACCAGAATGTCGCCTTCGTCCTCCTCCTGCAGGACGCGACGAACCTGTTCCGCCGCGGCGTCCCAGATCGGCCGGGTTGAGTTGCGCGGCATATGCGTGTACTCAATCTGGACGGGATAGGCGCGCCCGTCGGCCGCCAAGGTCTCGGCGGAGCCGAGCCACTTCGCCACGGCTTCGGTGTCGAGCGTCGCGGACATCGCCATGATGAGCAGGTCGGGGCGATGCGTCTCCTGCAGGCGGCGGGCGAGGGCTAGGGCCACGTCGGAGTGCAGGTTGCGTTCGTGGAACTCGTCGAAAACCACCGCGCCCACGCCCTTGAGTTCGGGATCCGAAGCCATCTGGCGGAGCAGCAGAGCCTCCGTCACGAACTTGATGCGCGTCTGGGCTGACTCCACGCGTTCGAAGCGGATCTGGTAGCCGACCTCACCGCCGAGACGGACTTCGCGTTCCTGCGCGATGCGTGCGGCCAGCAGGCGGGCCGCGATACGGCGAGGCTGGAGGACGATAATCTGGCCCTGCACGAGATTCAGGTCCAAGAGCATCTGCGGGATGCGCGTCGACTTGCCCGAGCCCGTCGGAGCACGGAGTACCAACCTGCGCACGCGCCCGCAGGCCGCGACCAGGCCATCCTGAAGGGTGTCGATGGGCAGGGGTTGCTTCATGTCACGTCGAGGGCGATGAGGCGGGCACTCGCCCTGCCCTCCTGCACCGTAATCCGGGCGACCGTCACGGGAAGGTTAAAGCGACGCGGGCCGGCGCTGCCTGGATTGAGTCGCAGTACGGCGCCGTCTTGTTCGACCTTCGGGACATGCGTATGGCCCGTGATCACGATGTCCGGCCGGAAGGCGGCCTCGTCCACCGGCAGGTGCCCATGGTGCACTAAGATGCGGAGTCCGCCGATGATCTCCAGGCAGGTCAACGGAAGCGTCTCGTCGTCATCACAATTGCCAGCGACTACATGACACGGAGCGAGCTCGGCGAGCTGCGTGATAATCAACGGCCCGCAGACATCGCCGGCGTGAAAAATAACGTCGCACCCTTCGAGGGCGATAAGCGCTTCGGCGCGCAGCCGACCATGCGTATCGGAGATAACGCCGATTTCGGTCGACGGCGCCACGGTCAGAGCGGGCGACGCAGCTTGCCGGCCGGAATCGGACGCAGGGCTGTAAAGTCCGCCCCGATGGTGTCCTTCAGCTTGTCCTTAAGTCCAGGCGGCAGCGCGTTTACCGCCTCGACGAATTCCTTTTCGCCGGGGAAGGCGGTCTTGCCGACCTCAGCGACCGGCAAGCTGGCGAGGGCGGCCCCGGGGAAGATGAAGTCGGCACGACGGTCGGAGCTGCTGGCTTCGGCCTCGGCGGCATCGATGTCCAAGGGGGGCAACGAGTCCTCCAGCGTGCCGGAATCCTCGATCGGAACGTCCACGACGCGCGAAGGCGTAGGAGCAACGGCCGCAGCGGGTTCGACGACGGAGGCGACCGCGCTCGGCTCAGGCGCCGCCAGTGCGGCCACCGTGGTCCTTATTTTTTTTTGGCCGGGCTCCCGAGGGAGACCAGCTGCGGCGGCGGCGATGTCTTTGATGAGAAGGTCTATCGATCGCGACCTACTTTGCTCGATTGCCTTGAGCAGCGTCACCTCAAAGTTAGCCCGCGGCGAAAGTCCATGGCGGATACCAGTCTCCCCTTCCTGCAGGCATTCCAGAAGACGCACGAGCTGCTCAGTGGCGAGCGGGGCACCGAGCTGGGCAGAGGTTCCGCCGGAGCGGACGGAATCAAGGGTGGCGGCGCGGACGCGGACCTGGAGGTCGGCAAGCACGCGGAGTAGGTCGCGACCTTCGGCATGGAAGGCATCGCAGAGCGCGAGGACCTTCTTGCCATCGCACGTGGCGATGCCGTGGCAGAGGTCGGTGACCTGCTGGACGGAGGCCAAGCCGTAGATGGAAAGCACATCGGCCTCGGTGATCTTCTTGCCCGAGAACGAAATCACCTGGTCGAGGATGGACTGCGAGTCACGCATGCCGCCGGAGGCGAGGCGAGCGATGGCCGTGAGGGCATGCTGGTCGGCCGTGACGCCGTCGGCTTTGACGATTCGGGCGAGCTGGGCGGCGATGACTTCCTCCGAGATTGGATGGAACTCCAGGCGCTGGCAGCGGGAAGTGATAGTCGGCAAAATCTTGTCTGCCTCGGTCGTCGCCAGGATGAACTTAACCCAAGGCGGCGGCTCCTCAAGCGTCTTGAGAAGCGCGTTGAAGGCGTCCTTCGAGAGCTGGTGGACTTCATCGATGATGAAGACCTTGAAGGGGCAGTTGGTCGGGGCGTACTGACACTCGTCGCGGATTTTCTTAGCGTCTTCGATACTACGATTGGAAGCAGCATCGATCTCGACCACGTCGAGGCAGTTGCCCTGCTCGATCGCGAGGCAGACCGGGTCTTCGAGGGAGAAGTCTGGCTTCGGGCCGCCTGCGCAGTTCAGGGCCTTGGCCAGGATGCGGGCGGTCGTCGTCTTACCAGTGCCGCGAGGGCCAATGAAAAGATAGGCATGGGCCATGCGCTTCGTCTCGAGCGCATTGCGGAGGGTCCTGACGATGTGTTCCTGCCCGACGAGTTCGTCGAAGCAACGGGGACGCCAGCGGCGCGCGATGACCTGGAAGCCGGGTTCAGACACTAGCGACTAGGTAA
>CANCHK010000047.1 GCA_947377865.1 Opitutia bacterium
GGGCGATGGTCTGGGTATCGCCGTCGTAAAGGTAGTCGAAGGTCCACTTGTTCTTCTCAGCGTAGGGCTTCATCTCGGCGTACGAGTCGCCAAACTCACCGTAACCGAGCTCGTCCTTGCTGAGGCCATCCGGGTGGTTGGGGTTGATCGCGACAAGCTTCACGCCCTTGGCCTTGTATTCGTCGTAGAACTTCTGGAGACGACGCTCGATGCTGTGCGAGGTCGGGCAGTGGTTCGACGTGAAGAGCACGACGAGCGCTTCGCCTCCGGTGTATTCGGCGAGCTTGTGCTTCTTGCCGTCGATACCGAGGAGATCGAAGTCAGGGGCGGCATCGCCGCTCTTGAGCGTGTGGATGTCAGGCGGGTTACCGTTGACCAGACCGGGGGCGTCGGCGGCGCAGACGCCAATGACGGCGGCAACGACGGCGAGGAGGGACATTAGGCTCTTCATGGGTGTAAGGGGTTAAGGGTTAGAGTCCCCAAATCCCCGGGTGTTCCAATCCGAAAATGGTCAGACCGCCTGGAAGTCACGCCCCAGGTCCTCGGCCGAGCCGTCCGCGCAATCCACCAAGGCCAACCTCCCTGCCCTGACCGCGAAGATGGCCAGCTGGCAGTAGCGCCGCCCAAACTCGACCGCCCCAGGCAGGCCGATGGGCACGCCCCAACCGGGCTCTAGATGGACCCCGTCCGCTGAGCCACCAGTGATGCGATGCAGACGATAGCCAGCGGACCGGAGTTCGGACTCCAAGGCGGCGTCGGCCGCGAGGTTCAGATCCAGCTTCGTCGGCAGACCATCCGGGTCGTAAGCAGTGATGATAGCGAAGTCCGTCGGCCAATCCGCCGGTAAAGGTTCGAACCGGAAGACGGCCAGCTTGAACTGCTCGCGCTGGTCGGGAGTCATGGTCGATAAATAAGACAGGGCGACCGAAGTCGCCCTGTCGAACGGAGAATACGTAGATTTACTTCTGTGCGACGAGCTGCAGCTCCTGGATCGCCCAAGGCTGGTTTTTAGTGACGTCGGTAAGGGTTACCTTGACGAACTTGGTATCCTTGGCACCGAAGTAGGCTTCGGATAACGAGTAGAGTCCGTGGCTGGTGCCGAGCGGGAACCACTTCTTACCGTCGACGGAACCCTCGACCTTGAAGTTCTTGGGGAAGGCGCTCGGACGACCGGAGGAATCCATGCGCACTCCGGCGACCTTCTGAGCCGCAGGCAGCTCGATCTGATACCACATACCCTTCTTCTGGTCACCTTTGGTTTCCCAGCGGGTCTTGCCGTCGGCGTCGCAACCGTTCTGGGCGGTGTCAGCCTGATCGCTGGCGGAAACCTTCCAATCCTTAGCAGCCTTGACGATGGGCGGCAGCGAAGCCTGCAAAGTGTCCTGCGTCCAGGGGGCTGCGATTCCCTTCATCTCTTCACGGATACGGGCGACGTCCTTAGGGAAGATGAGAGCTCCCTTGTTACCGAAAGAATTACGCACGTATGACGTAACGGCGGCAATCCACTCGTCGTCATTCATGGCCATGGGCACCATCTGGGCGTCATAGGTCTTGCCGCCAATCGGACCAGACATGCCAGCAAGGAGCACGCGGACGATACCGTCACGATGGCCCTTAATGGTCGCGGCATTGCCGAGAGGCGGAGCAATCGTCATGCCGGGCTTGGGTCCATCGACAGCCATGCCCTTGCCATCGTAACCATGGCAGGCGAAGCAGAGTTCGCGGTAGATGGCCTGACCTTTGACGAGCAGCTTATTCTCGTCGCCGGTGTATTCGCGGCCGCCGACCTGGTCGTTTCCGGTAAGGATCATGGCGCCAAGCTCTTTGACTCCCTTGGAGGCGGACGTGAGCATCACCTTCTGCTGGAACTTGGCGGCATCGGTCCAGGCCTTGACATCATTAGAGCCGAGTAGCTTAGCGGTCATGATGACCTGCAGGGCGACGCTGGGATCCTGATCGGCGCCGAGCTGGGCGAAATCTTCGATGAGGGATTTGTCGCCGGCACGAACGAGGGATTCGCCGGCACGCAGACCCTGACGACGGAGGTCAGGGTTCTTATCGGTGAGGAACGCACGCACAGTCTTGGAGTCAAGGGCGCCGAGGCCTTCAAGGGTCCAGAGCGCGTGGATGCGGCCGAGGGATTCCTTGCCGCCCAGGGCGAGCTCGGTGAGCGCGGGCACGACGGACTTGTCGCCCTTGAGCACGAGCAGCTTCTGGGCAGTATCGCGCCACCAGCCATTAGGATGCGAGAGATGGGCGACGAGCTGGGCCGGCGTCTCCTCGAGCATACGCGGCTGAGGGCCGGGCTGGAAGTCCTTGTGCACGAGGCGCCAGACCCGGCCGTAGCCGTAGATCTTATCGAGGCCATACTGCTGGACCACCTTACGGAGGTAGCTGCCGTCCTTGACCCAGTTGCCTTCCTGAATGATGCCGCGGTACATGTCCACGAGGTAGAGGCAGCCGTCGGGGCCGTTCACCATGTTCACGATACGGAAGTTCGGATCGCTCGAACGGATAAATTCCGACTTCGCGTAAGGGTTATCGATATGGGTGATACCATCGACGACCGAGACCTTGGCGCGACGGATGAGGCGACCGACGGGCTCGGAGATGAGGACGTCGCCACGGAGATCGGCCGGCAGGCGATCGCCACGGACGACTTCCTGGCCGCACGACGCGGTGAAGTGGTTCAGGGTCTTGTCGAGACGGGTACGTCCGGCGCCACCCTGGTGGTCAGCGAGACCGAGCTTCGGCCAGACCTGCATGAAGTCTTCGGGGAACTGCGTCTTGATATCATAGGCCCCGTAAAGGATCGGGGTCTGGAAATGCCAGAGTCCTTTTTCTCCGCCGGCATTGGACCACCAGATCTTGCCTTGGTCATCCTGCGCGAGGCCCCACTGGCCACCGCCGTTCGGGATAGTTTCCTTGAGGGGTTCCTTCGTGCCGTTCCAGCGCAAGCGGTAGGCGTTGTAGGTCTGGTAGAGCCAGTTATCCATCGTCCAGATCAGGCCGCTCTGCTGGTGCTCGAGGTTGCCGTTCTTCGGGCCACCCACGAACCAAGGTTCCTTGGTGTCGGCGATGCCGTCGCCGTTGGTGTCGCGGTAGACGAAGATATCGAGGGTGTCGGTCTCGTTGATGAGCACACGGTCATCGAGCGGCAGCACCATGCGTGGCAGGAGCATCTTATCGCGGAAGAGGACGTGCTTGTCGAAAGTGCCGTCACGCTTGGTGCTCTCGTGACGCGAGACAACGCCGACCGGGTCGTGCTCGTTCTTGCCGTCGATGTCTTGCATGTACGTGCGCAGCTCGGCGATGTACATGCGGCCATTGCCGTCGAAGGTCAGGTTAGCCGGCTCATGTAGGCCGTCGCGCTCGCTGAGGACAAGCTCGAGACGATACCCTTCGGGCAGTTCGATGGTCTTCAGTTCCTCTTCCGGCGAGAGCGCCTTGACGGGCGGCTGCGGGGTGAAGTCGGGCTCATAGGCCTTCTCCTCGGCGGCATAGGCAGCCGCGAAGGTGAGCGCAGACAGAAAGACGGCGGATCGCATAGGGGAATGACTCTTAAACTCCTTTATTGTTCAGCCCTTTCAAGCCGTATCCCGCGCTCGGGCTGAAAACGCCTTTGCCTTCGGGCGGACTGTCGGCTTTCTCATCCCCATGCGACCCCTGCTGCTGGCTCTTTTGAGCGCCTTTTCCCTCGGCCTGTCCGCTGCCGGCAAACCGAACGTCGTCGTCATCCTGGCGGACGACCTCGGTTACGGCGACCTAGGCTGCTATGGCCACCCGACAATCCGCACCCCTAACTTGGACAAGATGGCCGCCGAAGGCGCCCGCTTCACCCAATTCTATGTCGCGGCAGAAGTCTGCACGCCCAGCCGTGCTTCGCTGATGACCGGGCGCTACCCGATCCGCTCCGGGATGGCCCACAACCAGTTTCGCGTGCTGCGCGCCACTTCCTCCGGCGGCCTGCCCTCCACCGAGGTTACGATCGCCCAGGCGCTTAAGGCGCAAGGGTACACCACGGGCATGGTAGGCAAGTGGCACCTCGGTGTCTGGACGAACAATCCCGAGCACCACCCGCTGAAGCACGGTTTCGATTTCCACTTCGGCCTCCCCCATTCCAACGACATGAACCCCTCGCCGGGCAATCCGACCAAGGCGGGTACGCTCGTCGATCAGGACGCCGCCTGGTGGAACGCTCCGCTCTTCCGCGGCTACGAGCTCGTCGACCCTAAGGCGGATCAGACGCAGCTGACCCGTCGCTACACCGAAGAAGCCACCCAGTTCATCACTGCCAACAAGACCCAGCCGTTCTTCCTCTACTTCGCCCACACCTTCCCGCACACGCCACTATTCGCCTCCGAACGCTTCAAGGGTAAAAGTGCCCGCGGTATCTATGGCGACGTCGTCGAAGAACTCGACTGGAGCGTCGGCGAGATCTTCAAGACGCTCAAGGAACAGGGCGTGGCGGAAAATACCCTGGTGGTCTTCACCAGCGACAACGGCCCGTGGCTACTGATGGGCACCGAGACCGGCGGCAGCGCCGGCCTGCTCCGCGATGGCAAAGGCAGCACCTGGGAAGGCGGTATGCGTGTGCCCGGCATCTTCTGGATGCCCGGCAAGATCAAGCCCGCCGTCGAGCGCAACGTCGCGTCGACCCTCGACCTTTTCCCCACGATCATACGAATGGCCGGCGGCACGACGCCCACGGACCGTCCGATGGATGGCGTCGACCTCTCCGGCCTGCTCTTCAATCAGGAGAAGATTGAGCGCGACGTGTTCTGTTACTATCGCGGCGAGCAGCTCTATGCCGCACGCCTCGGCGCATGGAAGATTCATCTGATTACCCAGGCCGGCTATGGCGACAAGCCCGTCGCCCACGAGAAGCCTCTCCTTTATAACCTCGAAATCGACCCATCGGAGAACCACGAGATCTCCGCGTCGCACCCCGAGGTCGTAGCGCAGGTCCTAGCCGCCGTCGCCAAGCATCGCGCCACCGTGACGCCTGTCCGCAGCCAGTTGATCGACGTCGTCGCCAAGTAAACGTTCGTCCTTCCCTCGGGGACGTTTTCGCCCTATCTCTTTCTTACGGGCCTATAGCTCAACGGTTAGAGCACGGAACTCATAATTCCTTGGTTCTGGGTTCAAATCCCGGTGGGCCCACCACTTTTCAGCTCAAAAACTCCCGCCAAACGTAGCGGTATAATCATGTTTTTTGAAACCGGAATCTCTATGAGCATACCGATAAGGGCTGTACCTGAATTCACTAAAGCGAGGTGTGTTTCGCCCGGAGGCATCAACGTGAACCCACTATGGCAATCACCGCAATAAGTATCACTAAGGCCATTACGCCTAGCCCCCAGTAGATCATCCTCCAGAAATACTTTCGATAAACAGCCTTTCTCCCCACGTCCTCTGTAACGATATAAAGCCCAGCTGGAAGGCCGGCAATTAAGATGCTAAGGCATCCCACAACCATAGCATAGAAGGCTATGATGCCGTAGAATCCCACGCTGGCAGGCTTCTGAATACAGGCACCGATGAAGAACTGAATCGGCCAGAAAATAGAAGTGGTACACACCATTGCTACCCCGAGCATTAATGACCAAACAAGCGCAATACATAGCCCAAGGATTACTTCCAAAATCCGGTGTCTTGACGCGGAACCGGCATAAAACCACTCCCTAGCTGAGTGAAGATTGATACAAATCAGAACGACAAATACGGGGAGCCAAAACAGGCAGAACATTAAAAGGAACCAGAGCAAGGTCTGCGGCAACATCGAGTCTATGGTCCGCAAGAGAATGAACCCAAAGAAAAGCAGAGCAGCCGGAAGGATTATATTCATGGCGACACGTCCGTAGTTAGAGCCTTTGGCAACCAGCGTTAATGGAATCGCAAAAAGAACCACGCTGGGCAGCCAGATGAAGAGGAAATTACTCCCGAGGTTCATGAGCATCGCGGGATTAAAGAAAAAGACAGCGAACCAAAGCCAGCCGACCCAAAGGGTAACCCGAACCGAGCGAGGCCTAGGATGCTGGAGTTTTAATGCGGCGGAAGAGTGTATCATAAAAAACGAGCTGAAAACATGGCGTCATCTTAAACTTAAGCCCCTGTCGCGATCCTCTTCACGGCCATTTCTTCCTGCAATTGCTTGGCACGTTTCTGACCAGCTGCGGCCTCCTCCGCGCTCAACTTCTTCTCCAATCGAGCCATAGAACTCCTGGCAGGCTCGTAGCTTCCGCCGGAGACACAGAAATAGGCATATGCCTCGACCTCATCCTTCGCCACGCCCACTCCGAGTAGGTAGCTGAGGCCGGCCGCATGTTGGGCAACCTTATCGCCTTTGTCCGCCTTAGCCTTGATGCCCCGGAAAGCATTCATCTGCTCCGGAGTCATATTTGAAGACTGACCGGGCTGAGTCGCAGCGGCAGGAGTCCCCCTGTCCTTCCCGCTAGGAGCTACGGTCTTGGCGTCCGGCGCGGCAAGCCTGCTTTGCATCAGTTCAAGATGAAGGACAGCGGCCTTATCGCCTTTCGCCACAGCCTTTCCGAGCCATTTGATAGCTTCTTTAAAATCTGGTGCTACGCCTACCCCTTCATCGTAGCAAATGCCGAGGTTACACATAGCCGGCACATGTCCGAGTTCAGCTGACTTACGATACCACGACACCCCAAGCGCAAGGTCCGCCTGCACCCCAACGGCATTCACGTAACTGTACCCCAAGTTGTACATTGCCGGGGCGTTACCCTGTGCAGCCGACTTACGCCACCAGTCGAGTGCCTTTGTGGAATCCTTCTCAACCCCTAAGCCGGAGCTGAAACATACCCCGACATTATACTGGGCTAGCGGGTCGCCGTTCCTGGCTTTGGTCAAAACGGTATTGTATGTCCTAATCTCGCCGGAAGTCATGCCTGCGCATAACTCTACTGCGACGCCAAAAGCCAATAGAGAAAAAACGGCAAGGTGCGACAATTTCTGTCCAAGCCTCGGGGAACGGCATGTCATTAAAAAGTTTATACAACTGTATGTCGCAGATAGCAACAACTCATCCCGCATTATCTTTTCGACCTGCCAGTGGACCTAAACCGACACGAGAACCTTCCAAACAGGCTTGGCATGCCTTCTCGTGGCGATAAGTACGTCGATATGCGCCCCCTGCTACCTGCCCTGCTCTGCCTTACCGCGCTGGTCATGGCCGAAGAGAAACCGAACCTACCTTTGGTCGATCTGTCAGGCCAGAAGGAACGCCAGGTAATCGTAGCCGCGGGCACAGCGGCGGTTTATCAGGGCCATCCGACGACGCTGCTGCTGCCGAACAGCCAGACGATCCTCTCGGTTTGGTGCGTCAATCATGGCGGCTCCGCCGGACCGATGGCTCGCAGCGACGATGGTGGCAAATCCTGGACACGTCTGGACGCCCAGCTGCCAAAGGGCTTCTCGACCCACCAGAACTGCCCGAGCATTTACCGTATCGTCGACCCAGCCGGCAAAGCCCGCCTCTGGGTCTTCTCCGCCGCCCTCGGCAAACGTGGCGGCCCGGGCATGCCCAGCATCATGAGCGAGGACGAAGGTAAGACCTGGAAAGAAATGCCCCCGCTCAACTTCCCCTGCGTGATGACCTTCAGCAGCGTCGTCCGCCTCAAGGACGGCCGCACCCTCGGACTCTACCACCGCGGCCCCGGTGGCGCCGACAAGACTCCACTGGTGACCCTGCAGACGATCACAGCCGACGGCGGCTTCACGTGGTCAGAACCGCACATCGTCGCGGAGGTCGACGGCAAGAACCCTTGCGAACCGTTCGTCTTCCGCTCACCCGATGGCAAGGAACTCGCCTGCCTGCTCCGCGAGAACACCCACAAGGGCCGCAGCCTGATGATGTTCAGCCAAGATGAAGGCACGACGTGGTCGACGCCGACTGATACGAACTGGGGCCTCACGGGCGACCGCCATAACGGCGTCTTTACGTCCGACGGCCGGATGGTCGTCTGCTTCCGCGACCAGGCTCTCAATAGCCCCACCAAAGGACACTTCGTCGCCTGGGTCGGGACCTATGACGACCTAAAGTCCGGCCGCCCCGGCCAAACTCGCGTCAAGCTGCTCCATCACTACGGCAAGCGAGCCGGTGACTGCGGCTACCCGGGTGTCGAGCTACTGCCCGATGGCACGATCGTGGCCACGACCTACGTCCAATACGCCGCCGGAACCGAGCAGAACTCCGTCGTCAGCGTCCGGTTCAAGCTGAGCGAGACGGACGCCCTCCTTCCCCGCTGATTCCAGGGAACCCTACCCTCTTTCACCTGACAAACTCACATAGACATGCGTAAGACCCTGCTCGCCCTATTCCTCCTCGCAGCCGTCGGCTTCAGCGCCTGGCGCTTCCTCGCCCCAGTACCCGTTCCAAAAAATCCGATCGAACGCATGAAGGCAGTCAGTCCGGTCGAATCATTTCATGTCACCAAGACCTCTATCCCTACTCCGGTCACACGCACCGCCCCCGAAGCCCCCAACAAGATGTCCGCCAAGCGCGCCCAGATGGAGGAACGCTTCACCGACCTAAAAGAAGAAGGAAAACGCATCCGTGAAGCGCTCATCGCCAACGACCCTAAGGCCGCGCTAGCATACACGAACGTTTCTCGTCGCCCGGAATACCGCGAGATCCTCGATCAGCGCCACCAGATTGAAGCCGCTTGGGAAAAAGCCCCCGACAATGAACGGGAAGCGATGCTGACCCAGATGAACTCCCTCCGCCAGCAAGGCATCGGGATGCTGCTCGCTGAGATCCAGACCATGAGCAGCCAACCGGCAGCCACGCCTGCCGCCGCCTCTGCGTCTCAAAATGCCCCGGCACCAGGAGTGGCACCGGCGGCCGCTCCGGCTGCTCCGGTCGTCTTCCAGTAAGCGGACCGCTTTAGGAGCCCCAGCTGAAACGCTCGGGTACCCAAGCGTATTGGTCGCCCTTGGGCACGACGGTGCCAAGCCCCGGCCACGGCAGATGAAACCCGAAGGCACGGGACTTCTCCTTGGCCATCCGGGCGAAAAGCTTCCGGCGCGTCTTGACTGCGGTCTCGGGGTCATGGTCCATGGCCACGGTCCAACCGACGTTGTCGAACATGAGGACGTGGTGATGCACCACGTCGCTGATGTGGACGAGCGATTCGCCTTCGGAGCGAATCTCAAAGCAGGCATGGCCATCGGTATGACCCGGGGCCGCGATGACGGTGACAGCCTCGTGGAAAAGCTTCTGGCCGTCCTTGGCGATGACGAGCTGATCCTTGAGGATATCGAAATTGCGGCAAATGCTCTTCACCATGTTCGGCAGGGGCTTCTTATCCCGCTTCGACTTGGAGAAGTCAGGGTTCGGCCCGCGCCAGAAGTAATACTCCTCCTGGAGCAGGTAGATCTTGGCGTTCGGGAAGGCCGGCTTGCCGTTATCGACGAAGCCGTCGAGGTGGTCGGAATGCGAATGGCTGAGGAAGCCGGTCGTGACCTGCTCAGGCTTGATGCCGAGCTGACGAAGGCCTTCGGCCAGCCAGCCGAAGTTAGGATTGGGATGACGCTCGCCGAAACCCGCATCGATGAGCGCGACCTCGTCGCCAATCTTCAGCCCCATGATGTTCACGTAAAGCGGCAGCGCATCCAGTCGCTCGCGGTTGAACTCCAGCGCGGCCTTCATCGTCGGACGGTCCGACTCCGGCCACATGAGCTCCAGTCCCTGTTTGAAGAGCATATGGCCGTCACTGATTGAGAACGCCTCGATCTTACCGACGTTGAACTTGTAGACGTAAGGATTGGGGGGACGCTTCAACGGAGTCTTTGGCGCGTCGGCGGCGGCCAGACGGGAGGCGGTCGCCAGCCCGGCCAACGCAAAGGCCGCGGCGCCAAGGAATTCACGACGGGAAGACGGCTGGGGTTCGGAGGCCATAGGGGTAGCTGGAAACTAACGACCACCCCATCCTGCTCCAGCCCAAATACCCGAGGTAATCCCAATGAAAAGGGCGGCCAAATGGCCGCCCTTCGGTCAACGCAGATATTCTAAGCTTCAGCGGGTAACGGTCACGAAGACTGGGCAGTCATTATCCGCCGGGACGTAGGTATGGGTAGTTGAAGTGACGGTTGAGACGTCAAATCGGATCGTACCACGGGCGCCTCGCTTGAACACAGGGGAGGAAATGGCAACCTTACCCATGACATCAGTTCGTACCAAGGTGGCAGGGGCGCTAACCAAACCGCTCACGCTAATTGACACCACCGCGCTGCGAAGCGGATTACCGTACTGGTCTTGGACCTGAATCGTAGCTGAAGCCGCGTCCGAGATGGAGTTCACACGGATAAACTCGGCGTCAATCGTCGCCAAGGAACAGGTATTGGCGACCGGAGTTCCCGTCACGGTCACGGTCAGCGTGGCACTACCAGTGGCACCAAGGTCATCGGTAACGGTGAGAACCGGATGATAGATGCCTGGGGCATTGTAGCGATGGGAGGCCAAGGCGCCCGTTGCCGTACTGGGATACAAGTCATTAAAGTTCCACTCGTGGGTCATGATGATTCCGTCGGAATCGGTAGACAAGAGACCGGTGAAATTGACCATCTTGGAAGGATCCGTCCAAGCGTAGGTCAAAGGAGTCGAACCACTCGTCACGGCCACCGGAGGCTTGTTGCTCGGAGCCTTCCAGCTTCCAGTCAGACCCCAGCGACCCAAGGAACCGTAATTAGTAAAGCCTGCAGTTGTCCCGGCAACCGTACCGGTGATGCCTGTATTGGTCCAAGTCTGAGCCGAGGCCGTCTTGGAGGGATCGTAGCCTAGCCCGTTAACCTTGATGTAATAGGTGCCTTCGGTCGGGATGGTGTAAGTCAGTACATTACCCAGCATGGTGGTGAGGTAACTCTTGGCGACCACCGTCCCCGAAGAGTTGAGCAAAGAAAGGCCAATCTTCAGATTACCGTTATAGTTACGATACTTGAGATGCGGCGTCGCGATCAGCGAAATCGCGCCAACCCCAGCCCGAATCTTCATAAGATCGACGTCGGTGCTGTCTGCGATGATGCCACCGGCCGTAACGCTGGTGCCAGAGACTGCCGCAGCCGTAGCCAAGGTATCACCATAGTCGTCACGCGCACCGGTCAGCTTGGTCGCGAAGGTGGAGATGATGGCGACATCATCCTGCGTGCCGCCAAAGGTCTGAGCATAAGCGAAAGGAAAACCACCCTTGGACCACTGATTAAGGTTACAAGCGGAAGGCCAGCCTACCAAACCGCTATTACCCATAATCGGGCAGGTGGAAGTCACGCCGGGATGACCTGTGACAGTGTGGCCTACGCTATAAGGCTGCCCCGTTCCCAATGCGGTCTCACCCCAGTGGTTAAGCCCAAGAGTATGGCCAACCTCATGCGCAACGCACAGAATCGTAATTTCGTAATTTGCGGTGTTCGGCCGCATCGAGAAGTAATTATTGTCCAGAAAGACGAAGTTATTGTCGTCCGAGCCATTGATCGTACCACCGAACGAACTCAAGTGCGCGACACCCATCACGCCCGAAACACCCAGCCAATCCATCACACCGCCGCCAATCACACACCGCTGACCTTTGGCTGTAATGGGGGGCTCCTCGGTAGTGACGTCGATATCCCAGGGAGAGAAGTCTTCGGAGACATGCAGCCAGATGTCACGGATGGCGTTAAGGTTTATCTGATCTGAAGCGGCGGTTGTCCCGGAAAGCTTGAAGGCCGGCGTCACGATTGCCGCTGTATCCCAAATTCCAGCCGGAGTGGTATGACCGTTGAAATCAAGATAAAGGACGCGGGCAGCACCCGGACGGCTATGGAGCTGAAAGGTTGTCGTGGCGTCGTAGGTCGACGGAAGGGTCGTGTACTTCGAGGTATCGGGGCCAGTCTGGATGGCGGCGACACCGCCGGGAATCGAACCGATCGGCGCCACCATCTTACAGGCGTAGAAAAGGCGGTTATCCGCGGAGACATGCAAATCGCGATCCTTGGCGGCGGTACCCTTGGCCTTGGCGAGAGTCCAGCCGATCTTGGCGGCGGCGACAGTGAGACGGTCATCGGTCGCCTCGACAGCGACGGCAGTGCCTTGCATCTTGCCGACGGCGCCGGCACCGAAGGCCGAAGCGCACAACAACAGGCCGAATAGAAGGGAGGACAGTTTTTTCATAAAAGGATAAAGTAGGGGGTAAAGACCTACTTAATAGAAAGGTAAGGGGCAATTTCTGACAAACCCAAATTAAACACTTTGGGACGTTTTCACCCTATTGCCCTTGAGATACCTTGCCCAGCGCATTTGCTCCATCACAACGACAAATCGCATGCTTCGCCTCATTTTTCTCTCCTTGCTGGCCTTCTCGGGACTATTCGCAGCTGAAACCGAGCCCTCCCGACACCCCAACGTCATCGTAATCCTGGTCGACGACATGGGCCTTACCGACCTTTCCTGCTACGGTAGCCGCTTCTACGAGACGCCCAATGTCGACCAGCTTGCCAAGGATGGCGTGCGTTTCACCAACGGCTACTCGGCTTGCACGGTCTGCTCCCCTACCCGAGCTGCGATGATGACCGGCAAATATCCCGCGCGTCTCCACATCACCGACTGGATCGCCGGCCATGAGCGCCCCAAGGCGAAGCTAAAGATTCCGGATTGGCAGAAGTTCCTACCCTTCGAAGAAATTACCATCGCCGAACAGTTCAAGTCGGCCGGCTACGCGACCGCCAGCATCGGCAAGTGGCACCTGACACCCGGACTCAAGGAAGGCGACGAAGCCTATTATCCCGATAAGCATGGCTTCGACGTGAACATCGGCGGCTACCATCGTGGACAGCCTCCTCGTTACGTTTCGCCCTACGGCATCCCAACACTGAAGGACGGACCAGTTGGCGAGTTCTTGACCGACCGCGAAGCTAACGAAGCGGTGAAGTTTATCGAGGCCAATAAGGACAAGCCATTCTTCATCTACCTTCCGCACTACGCCGTCCACCAGCCAATCGCCGGTAAACCGGATGTGGTCGCGAAGTTCAAGGACAAGGCTGAGAAGTTTCCTGACCTGAAGCAGAAGAATGCGACCTACGCCGCCTTAGTCTCGAGCGTCGACGATTCGCTCGGCACAATCCGCGCCGCGCTCAAGCGCCTCAAGATTGACGATAACACGATCATCGTCTTCACGACCGACAATGGTGGTTTGCTGCCGACAACCGATAACTCCCCGCTCCGAGCCGGCAAGGGCTCGGCCTACGAAGGCGGCGTCCGCGTTCCGCTCATTGTCTTCTGGCCGGGGGTGACAAAAGCCGGCGCAACCGAAGCCGCTCCCGCCATCACGCCCGACCTCTACCCGACCCTCCTCGAAATGACCGGCGTGAAGCCGCTCCAGTCCCTCGTCGACGGCATCAGCCTCGCTCCGCTCCTCAAGTCTGGCACCAAGCCCGATCGAGACGCAATCTTCTGGCACTACCCGCATTATCACCCTGGAGGCGCTACGCCGCACAGCGCCATCCGCAGCGGCGACTTCCGTCTGGTGCACTTCTACGAAGACGGACACGACGAACTCTACGACCTCGCCAACGACGTCAGCGAGACCAAGGACTTAGCGACCACCCAGCCCGAACGCGCCAAGGCCATGCGCACCCGCCTCGACGCTTGGCTGAAGTCGGTCGACGCCCAACTACCGACGACCAACCCGGCCTACGACCCCGTCGCCGACAAGGCAGGCAAGGCGAAGGGCAAGCAGGCCGCGAAGAAGGTCGGAGAGTAACCCTTACTTACCGTCAGCGGACTTCGGCGCCGCCTTACCCTTCTTTCCGCCGTTCTTTCCCGCGTTCTCGGCGTTGCGTCCAGGGATTTTCTTGGCGCCGGTCGCATATTCGTCATCGACGGCGGGCACCTTCAGGTCCGAGCGGAGCTTAGCGAGACGCACCTCGAGGTCGGCCTGCACGGCTTCATAGCCGGGCTGTCCGAAGTAGCTACGTAACTCGAGCGGATCCTTCTC
>CANCHK010000048.1 GCA_947377865.1 Opitutia bacterium
AGAACCTGAACCTGAACCTGAACCCGTACCTGAACCTGTAGCCGAGACCTGGCACCCGAGAATGTCTCTCACTCGAAACTAAACTCGCCGTCGGTCGCTTCGGGGGGAGGAGGGTCGCCGGCGAGGATGGTGCGGACGAAGAGATCGCGGTGCTCGGCGCAAGGGCCATGGGCGCGCAGGGCTTCGACGTGCTCAGGCGTGCCGTAGCCTTTGTGCGTGGCGAAACCGTATTGGGGATAACGCGCATGCATCTCGACAAGCATCCGGTCGCGTTCGACCTTGGCCACGATCGAGGCGAGCGCGATGGCGAGGCTCTTGCCGTCGCCGCCTTTGACCGATTCATGCGCCCAGGCGAAGGGACGTAGCGGGAGGCCGTCGACCAGCACGAGGAAGGTGCGCGCATCGGTGCGGCCGAAGAGTTCGCCTTCGGTGCCTGCGGCGGCAAAGAGGGGAGCCATGTGCCCCATGGCGAGCTTCGCGATGCAGCGGGCCATCGCGAGACGCGTGGCCCCGAGGATGTTATGCGCCGAGATTTCCATTACCGAACCGGCGGCCCAGGCGGTCTTGAGCTTTCCTTCGGCTTCCATCTTCGCGATGGCCTCGCGCAATTCCGCGCGCTTCTCCGGGGTCAGCTTCTTGGAGTCGTTCGCTCCGGAGAGTTTTCGCAGCCACGTAGGTTCGCCATAGAAGCCGGCGTCGAGCAGTACTGCCGCGGCGATCACCGGGCCGCAGAGCGAGCCACGGCCGGCTTCATCGACGCCCGCGATGCCCGGACGATCGGCACCTTTCTTGCGGTCGAATGATGCCAGCGAGGCCACGGCTTATTCCGCCTTTTTGCGGCGGACGAATGGTTTGGATTCAGGCGGCGGGAGCCCTCGGACCTCGTAGGCGGTCTTGAAGTGCAGTTTGGCGAAGTTGACGAGGATCGCCGGGCCAAGGCGCCCGACGAGTTCGATGCCGGCATTCTTGGCTTCCGAGCCGGAACCCTTGGGCAACTGGACGCCACCATCCTGAGAGAGGCGGTCGATCTCACGGACAAACGCCGCGCGGGCGACGATGGAGGCCGCCGCGACGACGGGGTCAGATTCCGCCTTGGTGCGCATGCGCAGGTCGAACTCGACGCCTTTGCGGGCGAGTTCCTTCTGCACCAGGGGTTCTTCGGAGAACTGGTCGAGCAGGCCCCACTTTGGTCGACGCTGGTGCTGCAGTTCAAAATCCTTAAGGGCCTCTTCGCACGAGGTCGCGTGCATCCAGCCCAGCAGGCGGTTGAGGTTCTTGCCGAAGCGTGAATGGAGCTCGTTGTACTTAGCCATGCGCATGAACGTCGTCTTCACCGCCACGCCGGGGGTGGAGCGGATGACGCGGTCGAGCTCGGCAATCTTCGTGTCGGTGAGCTTCTTGGAATCCTTGATGCCGAGCTCGATCCACTCGCGGGTCATTTCGCCTGTCGCAATGACGCAGGCCGAGACCACCGGGCCGAAGAGGTCGCCCTTGCCGGACTCATCGAGGCCGGCGTGTTCTTCGAACCACTCCGGGTTGTTCTCGGCTTCATAGCCCAGGACTGCCTGGCCCGTGACGTCGGGCTCGAGCGTGAATTTCACAAAATCCTCGGTGCCCTTGCCCGAGATGACGCACTTGCCTGACTTGTAATGGACGATGTTCAGGTTCTCGCCCTTGAAGGCGAAGGCTGCGTGGTCAACGGGGAAGGAGACCCAGCCCTTGGCAACGAGGATGGTACGGAGCTTCGCGGCCTCGGCAGCATCGAGCTTCAGCGTATGCATCGCCACCTTCTTTGGCTCGTCGTCGGAGTCCTGCTTTGCCTTTCGTGCCATGAGTCCCAAGGTCTACCGTAGTTGGCGTCCAAATCCAGCCCCATCCATGCCCGCCGCAAAACCCGCCCGTAATACAAGTATCTCCGCGATACGCCGGGCCCTTTTGGCCTGGTTCGGTCGTAACCGTCGCCCGATGCCGTGGCGGGAAGAAGTCTCAGCCTACCGTACTGTCGTGTCGGAACTGATGTGCCAGCAGACCCAGATTGCTACCGCGATCCCGTATTTTGAAAAGTGGACCGCCAGGTGGCCCGATTTCAAGGATCTCGCGAAGGCCGAGGAGGCCGAGGTCCTTGCGCTGTGGGCCGGGCTCGGGTATTATTCGCGCGCCCGTAATCTCCTGAACCTCGCCAAGCAGGTCGCCGCGCTCAAGCAGCCGCCGCGGACCGCCGTCGAGTGGCGTGAATTCAAAGGCGTCGGGCCGTACACCGCCGCCGCGATTGCCAGCATCGCCTTCGCCGAGCCTGTCGCGGTCGTCGACGGCAACGTCGTGCGCGTGCTCGCGCGCCTCGACGGCGTGCGCGCCAAATTACGCGACGCCTCGTCGGCCGCCAAGCTCTTCACCTCGCGGGCCGATGAGCTTGTCGACCCCAAGCAACCCGGGGATTTCAATCAAGCCATGATGGAGCTCGGCGCCACCGTCTGCCGTAAGGGCGTGCCGGACTGCGCGAAGTGTCCGCTGGCCGAATGGTGCGACGCGAAGAAAGCCGGCGACGCCCAGGCCTTGCCACGCTTCGTTTCCAAGGAGCGCAAGGAAGCCGTCGTCGACCGCGCGCTCGTCACCCGCGAGGGAAAAATCCTACTCCGCCGTAATCCGCACCACGCCAAGCGTCTTGCCGGCATGGCGGAAATTCCCGTGCTGTCGTCGCTCGGTGTCGAGCATGCGGGCGAGCCTGCGCTCGTGCGGAGGCGGACGATCGGCACCGTGACTTACGAAGAGAAGTTGCACATCCTCGAAGCCAAGTCCGTGGATATCCGTCGCTGGACGAAGGACGGCGAACTCGAATGGGTGGAAGCAGGAGGGTTGGACGGGGCCGCGTTGAGCGGGCCGCATCGGCGCTGGCTCGGCGAGTGGCTTAGTCGAGGCGGTCAGACAGTGCGCGGCAAACGGCCTTGAGAGCCGCCACGCGGGCGTAGCGTTTGTCATTGCCCGAGACCACCACCCACGGAGCGTGCGGCGTATCGGTACGCGCGATCATGTCTTCCGCTGCGCGCAGGTTGTCGTCCCACTTCTTGCGGTTGCGGTAATCTTCCTTCGTCATCTTGTGACGCTTGTGCGGGGACAGTTCGCGGGCCTGGAAGCGGCGCAACTGTTCATCCTTCGAGATGTTAATCCAGAGCTTGAGCACGACCATGCCCGTTTCGGCGAGTCGGGCTTCGAAGTCGTTGATCTCCGCGTAGGCACGGGCCCATTCGGCGTCTTTGGCGAAATGTTCGACGCGTTCGACCATCACCCGGCCGAACCAAGAGCGATCAAAGATTGCGAGGTGACCCGGGGAGGGCACCTTGTTCCAGAAGCGCCAGAGGTAGTGGCGGGCCTTTTCTTCGGGCGTGGGCGCCGGGGTGGGGTGGACCTGGTAATGGGCTGCGTCGAGCATGCCGCAGAGGCGGCGGATTGCTCCGCCCTTACCCGCGGCGTCGGGGCCTTCGAGGGCTACGACCGTCGCGATGCCTTTCTGAGCAGCGAGACGTGAGAGACGACCGAGGCGTGCCTGCAGTTTCACCATCTGTTGACTGTAGCCCTTCTTATCGAGAGTCGGATGGGCCGTGGCGCTTTCCAGCAGCCCGCGTGGGCGACCGCTGGGCTTCTTGACCGCCGTTGCGGCGCGACGGCGCGAGATCTGACCGAGCTGAGCCGCGATGACTAGGCCGGCGTGCAGGTCGCGGTGCTTCGTCTCGCCGCCTTGGATGACTTTCCATGGCAGGTTCTTGCCGCTGCCTTGGACGCGGAGGGAGCGGGTGAGGTTGTGGGCGGACTTCTTCGTCAGCAGTAAGTCATCGGGCGTGACCACCCAGCCTTCGGCGTCGGTGTCTTCGGCTTCGCGCAGGCGTTTGCGCAGGAGTTTCTCGGGTGACTCGATCCAGACCTTCACCACTGATGTCCCGTCGGCCGCGAGGAGTTCCTCGAATGTGCGGAGAGATTTAAGGCGCACGCGAAGGGCGTCGCCGGAGAGCTCGTCATGGGCGGCCTGTATCGCCGTGCGAGTGAGCCAATCACCCACTACAATCGTGAGGCGTCCTTTGGCCGGCATGTCCTGCCAGTAGGGCCAGAGGAAAGGGTGCTTCGGATGGGCGTGGGCGGTCGGCGCGCAGATGCGCACCGTGCGGGAGTCGAACCACTCCGTCAGCTGGTTGGCTAACTCGGAGGCCGCAAGACGATCGTTGCCACCGATGACGATCACCGCGCTCTGCTGCTTCGTGACTAGGCGGCGCTGGGCAGCCAGGAGGCGAAGGTGGAGGGCGGAGCGGGATCGCTCGAGTGCGCTGCGGGTGGCCATCGGCGACACTATGCAGGACGCCTCCGCGGATGGGAAGCGCGATTGAGTGACAGAACCGTGACGGCTTAGCCCAGCAGCCCGCCGATGTCGGCCACGTAGACCTGACGCCCGCCGGCGTGGGCGGAGTCGAAGCAGAATTGGCGGCCGTTGCGGCTGGCCGAGGGATGCGTGTCGCAACGCCATTCGCCCGTGTAGGCGGGCGGGGCGGGGAAGGAGCCGACCGGGACGCGACGATTTGTCGGGATATGATACAGGTAAGGATTCTGCAGGCGATCCTTGCCCTGCGGGTAGGTGTCATTGAGCACCCACTCGCTCTGCGTGTTCGGCAGGTAGGTATTATGGCCGTTGGCCGGCATCGCGTCCTTGCCTATGACCGTGACTTCATCGGACAGGTCCTTGAAGAGGTAGAAGCGTTCGCCGTGTGACGGGTGCCAGGCGAAGGCGAAGATGTGCTGAGGGTCGCGCCAGACGAAGTGCGAGGTCCCACCGTTGGGATCCATCACGTGGACCTTGCCGCCGTTGACGTCAATGGTCAGCGCGCGCGTGCGGAAGCCCGCCTTGTCGCCCGGCGTGCGCCAGCGGTGTAGGAAGAAGAGGCGGGTGCCGTCGGTGTTGCAAAGCAGGTGATTAAACCAGTGGACCGAGTCGGGCTTGAAGGCCGCGGCCGCTGGGCCGGTGAACGGGATCTTCGCCGCGTCGGCGAGAGAGAGAAGCAGGCGCTGCTGGCCCGTGGCGACGTCCATGCGCCAGATGCCGATGTCGGTGGGCGTCTTCACGAGTTTCCACGGATCCCGTTCCGCGCCGGTGGCGTAGCCGTAGCCCGGGCGGGTGACGTCGAGTCGGGCGAAGTCGGGCGCGAAGGCCGTCTTACCGTCGGGACTGAAAGTATAGAACGGATGCGGCAGCGTGCGGGTGCGGCCGGACTTCACGTCGAGAATGCGCGTAACGAACTGGCCATCTTCGCGGTCATTCCAGGCCACATCACGGTCCGAGCCCGGGACCCACTGGAGCATACAGCCTTGCTGCCAGTTCCAGGCGTTAGAGCCGCCGAGGTCGACCCAGCGATCGCCGTCCTGCGTGTCGACCATCCCAACGCGGATCGAGTCGGCCATGGTCGGCGATCGGCCTTCAAAGCTCGTCTCATTCGCGAGCACGAAGCGGTCGTCCGCGGAGAACAGGAACTTGTCGTAGTAGCCGCGCCAGTGGAATTTCGGACCACGGGTGATCGGGCGGATGCGGGCCGTCGCCGGCGTGGTCGCACAGCCAGCGAGCGCGCCGAGGGAAGCGAGGGCGGAGAGTTTCAGGAAGTCGCGGCGGTCTAACATAGGAGAGTATAGAGTATAGAGTATGGAGTATCGGGGGAGTGACTGTCTCGAGGCAGGGACAGCACCTCGTGCTGTCCTAAGTGCAAAGTGAGAGGGCTGAATGGAGGATGCAAACTCCGGGTGGCAGGTGGCAATCGGCGGGCGGAATAGGATACCCTTTCACCAGAATACGATAGAGGGGGTAGGAGCCCCCGTTGGATGGTTGATTTGAGGAAATTTGACCTCGGATGTTTTGCGTCGGCTTTCGCCCCACTATTCAACGATTCAACAATCCAGCCATTCTACTCGCGCACTGGCGCTTAGCGCGCGGAATCTTCTTCCTCGTCGTCAGCCGGAGGCAGGGTGCCCTTTAGCAGGGCGTCGAGGGTCTTCTGGAGGAGCGCCTTCATGCGAGGCTCATCGGCCTTGTCGACGGCTTTGATCTGCCAGCGGATGGCTTCTTCCTTCTTGCCTTGGAGCCAGCGGAGTCGGGCGAGCGTATCGAGTTTGTCGGAATGACCTTCTTTCGTGAGTGCCACCGCCTGTACTGCGCACTTCTCGGCCAGGGGAAGGTTGCGCTTTCCTTCGAAGGCCTTTGTTGTGAGTAGGCGCCAGGCGATTTCGTTCATCGCCTCCGCGTCATCGAACTCTTCATCGGCGAGGCGCTTCAGTTGCGCGTAGAATTTCGAAGGATCTCCGCGGGCGAGGCCAATTTGGGCTTCGATGGATTCACGTAGTTCCTTACCTTCTTGGGCGGGGAGTACGCCGGAGGCGGCGGGTAGGGCCTTTTCGGCGGCGTCCCAATCGCGGTTGCGCATCGCTTCCGCCAGCGCGTCGAGCTTCGCCTGGGCGGCGGCCATCTCTGGGTCGTTGGGTGCGGTGCCCGGGGGGACGGAGGGTTTACTCAGGCGGCGTTGAGGGATTTTGTCGGCCACCGGCGCGGCGGCCGCGAGGGGCGTGCCGGTGAGGACGTCTCCGATGATCTCATCGGTGAGCTGCATGGGGTGGCCCATCCAGGCGACCTTGCCATCGGCGACCACGAAGGCGTGCGGGATGCCGTTCACATCGGCGGCCTCGAGCCAGTCCTTGATGAAGGCCTTGCCGCCGAGGGCGACGCGGTACGACATCTTGTCGCCCTGGGCCTTGAAGAAATCTTTCGCGCGTTGGGCCGAGGCCGCGTCGCGTTCGCTTTCCCAGACATTGACGCCGGTGATCACGACGCCTTTCTTGCCCATCTTCTTATGGAGGTCGTTGAGGTGCGGGATTGCGGCGACGCACGGGCCGCACCAGCTGGCCCAGCATTCGAAGATGTAAATTTCACCCTTCTTAAATTCCTTCACCGAGGCGCCTTGCAGCATCGACTCCGGGCGCGTGGCGGGAGCGGGATCTCCGACTTTCAGGCTGGCGGCAGAAAGGGTGGCCGTGAGCAGCAGCAGGAGCAGGGCGCGCATGGGAGAGAAATAGGGGGAAGGGTGAGGGGAGGCAAGAGAGGGGTAGCGACAGATGACAGAGGACTGAGTCGAGGACTGAATGGAAGAGGTGGCCGATGGTGGGGGGGCATGGGGTAGGGACAGCACCACGTGCTGACCTAGATGCAAAGGTGCAAATCGGCCTGCGGCCTGGGCAAAGGTGGGGTTGGCGGAGCCGTTGATCGGTTGAATCGTTGAATGGTTGATTTGAGGGAGTGCGGCGCCCTGCGGGCTTTACCTCCTTCTCGATTCAACCATTCAACTATCCAACGATTCAACCCGTTCTCGGGTGGCGGGGTAGGGATGCGATGACATCGCATCCGTTCAGCGCCAGACACATGGCTCAAAGGGAAACCGGAGACCGGGAAGGATGCTGAGGGGGATTCATTTTCAGGTCCCAGGTCTCGGCCGTCGGGTATCAGTTTCGGGTACAGGTGTCGGGTGATGTCTCGCCCCTACCTAAAGATAGCTAGGTCAGCACGCAGTGCTGACCCTACCTCTGCATTGGGAAACAAAAAACCCCGACGGCGTCGGGGTTTTGGACCGGCTGGTGGCTGGTCTCAGGCCTTCGCGGCGCTGAACTTTGATCGGATGGCTTCGACCACCGCCGGATCGGCGAGGGTGGAGACATTGCCGAGTTCGCGGCCTTCCGAGATGTCGCGCAGGAGGCGGCGCATGATCTTGCCGGAGCGGGTCTTGGGGAGATCGGGGACGAAGACGATGCGTTCCGGGCGGGCGAATTTTCCGATCTTGGCATCGACCATGCCGTTGAGTTTCTTGGCGAGCTCGACTTCGTTGACGGTCTTGGCGGCGGCGGACTTCAGGATGACGAAGGCCATGAGGCCCTGGCCCTTGAGGTCGTGTTTTACACCGATGACCGCGGACTCGGCGACCGCCGCGTCTTCGATGAAGATGGCTTCCAGCTCGGCCGTGCCGATGCGGTGCCCGGAGACGTTGACCACATCGTCGACGCGGCCGGTGATCCAGAGGTAGCCGTCTTTGTCGCGGATGGCGCCGTCGCCAGGGAAGTAGTATTTGCCGCCCCAGCGGTTCCAGTAGGTATCCACGTAGCGCTGTTCGTCGCCGAAGATACCCTGCGTGATACCAGGCCAGGGCTTGCGAATCGCGAGGATGCCGTGGTCGGTCTCGTTGCCGTTCTCGTCGAGGACGGCGGCGTCGACGCCGAAGAAGGGCAGCGTGGCCGAGCCGGGCTTCGTGGGCGTGCAGCCGGGCATCGGGGTGATCATGTGGCCACCGGTTTCGGTCTGCCACCAGGTGTCGACGATCGGGCAGCGCTCGGCGCCGATGTTGCGGTGGTACCAGAGCCAGGCTTCCGGGTTGATCGGTTCGCCGACGGAGCCGAGGAGGCGCAGCGAGGAGAGGTCATGCTTCTTCACCCACTCGTCGCCCCACTTCATGAAGGCGCGGATCGCAGTCGGAGCGGTGTAGAACACCGATACCTTGTGGTCCTGGATGATCTTCCAGAAGCGGCCGAAGTCGGGCGCGTCGGGCGCACCTTCGTACATCAGTACCGAAGAGCCGTTGAGGAGCGGGCCGTAGACCACGTAGGTGTGGCCGGTGACCCAACCCACGTCGGCCGTGCACCAGAAGAGGTCGTCGCCGCGGAGGTCGAAGACATACTTGTTGGTCGAGTAGGCGTGGACCATGTAGCCGCCCACGCTGTGCATGATGCCCTTCGGCTTGCCGGTGGAGCCGGAAGTGTAGAGCAGGAAGAGCATCTCGTTGGCCTCCTGCTGGACCGCTTCGCACTGGTCGGTGACCTTGGCGGCGGCCTCATGATACCAGACGTCGCGGCCGGCCTGCATGACGCAGCCCGCGTCGGGCTTGCCCGGGTGGCGCTGGAGCACGAGCACGTGGGCGCAGGTCGGGCAATCCTTCACGCCTTCGTCGACTGTCTGCTTGAGCGGGAGGAATTTGCCTCGGCGGTAGCCGCCGTCCATCGTGATGACGGCCTTCGACTTCGCATCGTTGACGCGGTCGCGGATGGATTCGGCGGAGAAGCCGCCGAAGACGACCGAGTGGACGATGCCGAGTCGGGCACAGGCCAGGACGGCCATCGCTAGCTCGGGGACCATCGGCATGTAGATCGCGACCGTGTCGCCGCGCTGGAGGCCCATGCCCTTGAGCACGTTGGAAAAACGGCTGACTTCGGAGAGCAGCTGGCGGTAGGTGATGCGGCGGACTTCGACGGCCTTGCCGTCAGCGGTGGGCTCGCCTTCGTAGACGATTGCGACCTTGTCGCCGAGGCCCTTAGCGACCTGTGCGTCGAGGCAGTTGTAGGCGACGTTGGTCTTGCCGTCGACGAACCAGCGGAAGAATGGCTTCTTGGATTCGTCGACCACTTTGGTCCACGGCTTGAACCAGGTCAGCTCCTTCGCTTCGTCAGCCCAGAAGCCATCCGGGTCCTGGATTGAGCGGTTGTAGAGGGCGGTGTAGCCATCCATGCCCTTGACGCGTGCCTTGGCGACGAACGCGGCGCTCGGCGGGAAGACCTGCTCGTTGGAGCCGAAGCCTTCAGCGCTGGCCTTCTTGACGTCGTCAATCTCTTCATTGGCGTCGGAGGGGTGGGGAGTATTGGCCATGGCGATATTACGTTTGGAGCGAAGGATGAGATAGACGGAGAAAGCGACGAGGATGGCGAGCGTGAGGACGAGCCAAGGGGTGTCGGAGATATCGGGGTCGAGGGCGCTGAGCGCCGCAAAAGGTGCCATAGGGTGGATGGGGTAGGAATATGAACCTAGCGGGTCGCGGGAGGGCAACCAAAACGCGGGGTCTGTGAGTAGTTTGACCCCCTTGGCGGGGGTTTGTTGCCTAAAGTTCGGCCACGAGTTCCGCGAAGCCGTCGACCACCCGGACGCCCAGGCCCTCGAGCCGTTCACGGTGCTGGTGGCCGTGGGCCGCCAGCACGCAATCGACACCCATGGCGGCGGCGGCCTCGGCATCGTGGGCGGTATCGCCGATATAGATTACGTCCTCCGGGCGATGAGCTAGGTCGGACAGGTGGAGGCGGGCGCGCTCCTCCTTGCTGCCGGCGTGGATGTCGTGTCCGCCGCAGGCTTTAATGAAGTGCCTATCCAATTTGTAGTGAGTGAGCGTCGAGGTGAGCAGACTGCGTTCGTAGGCCGAGAGCACCGAGTGCGTCAGGCCCGCGGCGGTGAGTCCGTCGAGCAGCGTTTCCGTGTGCGGATGGAGTCGGCACTCCGCCTTGCGTTCCTCGTAGGCCGCCATGAAGCGCACGGACATCGCCCGGAAGGAGGTTTCGTCGGGCGTGAAGCCGATGGCCTGGTAGACCTTGATGACCGGAAACTGGAAAATCTGACGGTAGCGGATTGGATCGACGAGAGGGTGGCCGTCTTCCTTCAGCAGGCGATTGAGCGACTCGCAGCATAGCCAGGTATCGTCGAGTAGCGTGCCGTTCCAGTCCCAGACGGCGTGACGATAGTCGGTAAGCTTCTTACGCATGGGCGGGCACTAGGGAGAAAGCCTCGATGGCTACGCCTTGGCAACAGTGGGCGAGGTCGGGAGCACGGCCGCCGACGTCAAAGCCGTCCCAGCGCAGCGGCAGGTCGCTCCACGCCGTCGCCGAGGCTTGGCTTAGTTCATAAGGCGCATGGTGCACTTGGCCGCGGACGAGCTGACCGGATTTCGTCGCGAAGAAGCTGTAGCGTTCGGCCAGATGGAATTCGAGCGAGCCAGGCATAGCGACCTGCGGAGCCAACTTGGCCCACCAAGCGTATTGCGCCGTCTCCTTTTCGCCTTGGCGCCGGCAGGACTGCGCGAGATCCGGGCCGAAGGTCATCGTCGCATGTTTGTAGGGTAGCCCGAAGCCCGCGCGAGCGATTACGACGGCTGGGGCGCGGTCACAATCGAGGGAGAAGAACCACACGCCCGGTTCTCCCGAGGCATCGCGAACGTAGGTCCGGACATTGAGCTCGTTGAAATAGGATAGCCAGGGCAGGGCCGGAAGCCCGATGGGCCGCACCGCATTCATGCGGAAGCCGACGACGCCGAGATGGGCCTTGCCGGCGAAGGTGTCGACCGTGAGACCAGACGGCAGGCGCGACTGGATCGCCGCCGGTTCATATTCCCAATGCAGAAAGAAGAGGTCGTCCCAGCGCTGGCGCATGACCGGACGCCGCATCGGGCGGACGCGGGCGCGCAGCAGTCTCTGGGCGGCATTGCTCACGCCGTCATCCTCTTCGGCCGCGGCGGGCGGTCAAGCGAGGCGGGCTTTATTTTCCGTCGGCGAAGGGTGGCTTCGACAGGTCGAGCTGATACAGCACCTGGTTGTAGTCCCAGCGCGGCGTCGGCTGCTTGTTGGCGGAGAACATCGTCGTATACGTGCCTTCGAAATGGATCACTGGCGAGTCGGCGCGGAAGAACTCCGGGTGCAGCACCGGATTATAGAACGTGTAATCGTCGTGCGTGAGCACCTTGCGGGCATTGCCCCAAGGGCCGGTGGGATCAGTGGCTTCGGCAAGCCAGATCTCGCCAAGGAAGGAGGGCTTGCCGCCTTTCTGCGTGAAGATTGCGAGCCACTTGCGACTCCAAGGGTGCCACGCGATGTGTCCACCGTGGACTGTGATGGCTTCGCCGGTCGGCGTTGCGGCGGAAGTCGCGGGACGGAGAGGTTTCCAGGTGTCCGGATTCTTCCAGCCTTCATAGGTGGCCGGCGTGCGAAGCGTCGGGAATGGATTGCAGAATAGGATCCATTTGCGGCCGGCTTGATCGGTCCAAGGAACCGCATGGCCGTTGGGGACCGGCGGGGCCGAGGGATGGGCCGCGTCTTCAGTCCAGACCGTGTCTAGGGGGTGGAAGAGCTCTTCGTGCGGATCCCATTCGACGAGATCCCAGCGGTACGCGTGCATCTCGCCTTTCACTTTCACGGCGGAGGCGACGAGGTGTGGTGCGCCCTTCGCGTCGGGCAGCGTCACCGCGCCCCAGATCCAGGTCGGGCCTTCGCCCGGGACTTGCGCCACGCCGCGCGGCAAGTCTTCGCTCTGCGCGGTTTTGCGACCAGTGATGTAGGCGAAAGGAGAACGGAGCGGCGGTTTGGCCGGCGGCTGAAACTTGTCGGTCAACGCCGCGGAGACATTGAAGATGCCGAGCGGGTAGTGGGCCAGATTCGTGTCACCCCAAAACCAGAGGAGCTTCCCGCCAAGTTCCGCTGTCACCACGCTATCGGAGCCGAGCACGCCACTTTCCTTCCAGTTGAGTTGCTCGCCGAGCTTCTGGGATTCGGCGAAGAGGCCAGCGCCGGTGAGTCGGCCGAGGCGGCGGGCGAGGATCATGCGTTCCACCGTTACTTTGATTGTCTTGCCCGGGGTGGGCGTGAGACGGATACCTGAGAAGCCGAAGCCGTCGGCCTTCACGCCGTAGCCGTGGCCGTGGACCGTGAGCCACGTCTCGCGGCCCATGAGTTCGGGGAGGTCGAAGGCGATCACCCCGGCGTTGTCGGAGACGAAGCGGGCGCCGTGGACGGTGCGGAGTTCGACGCCCGGCACCGGCCATTCGTCGCCCTTCTCCACGATCTCGATGCGGCAAGGTTGGGTGGCGGAGGCAGTCGCCATGAAGGCCAGCAGGCCGAGGAGCCAAGGGGTGAGCCGCATGTTGGTAGTGTCAGCGGAATCGGCCGTGATTCAAGCCTGCGCGGGGCTTTTCGCTTGGAGCGGGGGCGGTCCGGGCTTACCTCTGGGACATGCTTCCGGAAGCCCGCCAAAAAGAGCTCAAGGCCTTCGCCGAGAAACTCGCGGACATCGCCCGACGGGTCTTGGTCGCGGCCCATGCGCGCGTCGATACCGACGTCGAAATCAAGTCCGACGGCACGCCCGTGACCATCGCCGACAAGGAAGCCGAGCGCCAGATGCGCGCGGCTATCAAGGCGGCTTATCCCGACCACGGCATCCTTGGCGAGGAGTTTGGCCCCGAGAACATCGATGCGGAGTATTGCTGGGTGCTCGATCCCATCGACGGCACCAAGTCGTTCCTTTCCCGCGTCCCGCTCTACGTCACCCTCATCGGCTTGCGTTACGAAGGTAAGCCCGTGCTCGGCGTCATCGACCAGCCGATCCTGTGTGAGCGCATTGTCGGCGATAACCGCACGTGCGAACTCAACGGCCGGCCCGTGCGCGTGGCCGAGGTCGCGATGAAGGACGCCGTTGTCGTCTCCACCGACCTCGATAACGTCCGTCGCCTGCATCGCGACGTCCGCTGGAACCGTCTCGCCGATAGCGTCGCCCATGTGCGCACCTGGGGCGACGGTTATGGCCATCTCCTCGTGGCGGCTGGTCGTGCTCACGTCGTAGCCGACCCGATCATGAATCCTTGGGACCTCGTGCCTGTGCTACCCGTCCTGCGTGGCGCCGGTGCTGTCGTGACGTCCTGGGAAGGCGGCGATCCGATCAAGGCTGGCAACATCATCGCCGCGGCGCCGAAGCTGCACGCCGAAGTGATGCGGACGCTACGCGAGTAAGCGCGGCTCAGAGGCGGATCTTCAACGAACGACCGTG
>CANCHK010000049.1 GCA_947377865.1 Opitutia bacterium
AGCAGGGATCGCCGTGC
Source organism: Opitutia bacterium (assembly GCA_947377865.1). GTDB lineage: Bacteria > Verrucomicrobiota > Verrucomicrobiia > Opitutales > UBA953 > UBA953. The sequence continues at coordinate 18 of CANCHK010000049.1, forward strand.
TCGGTGAGCATCAGTTTACCATGGCCAGGGCCGAAATCCTTCTTGTTCTTGAATTTGCTCTTCGCGACGGCGGCCTTCCATTCGTCGGTCTTGGTGTCGACGGAGGAGCAGAGCTTGCCGTTGAGGAAGTGCTCGATTTTGCCGTCCTTGATGACGACGCGGCTGTGATTCCACTCGCCGATGGGCTTCTTGAGCTTGTCCTTGGCTGAGTCGATGAGGTCGTAGATCGAGCCGGTGTTGTGGCTGCCGCCCTTGAGGCCGTCAGGGTGCTTGTCGTCGTCGATCATCTGGTACTCGATGCCGAGCCATTCGCCCTTGCCCTTGGCGTCCTTGATGTTGGTGACCCAATACTTGATGCCGTTATTGCCGGCGGCATCGAGTTTCCAATCCCACTCCATCTCGAAGCTGGAGTATTCTTTCTTCGAGATGAGGAAGCCGGTGCCTTTCTGGGGGGCGAGGTGCATGACGCCACCTTCTTCGGTCTTCCAGCCGGCGCCTGGGGCGCCGCCGTTGCCGTCAGTGAAGTCAGCGAGCGTGAGGGTGACCTTTTCGCCGGCGAAGAGGGAGCCGGTGGCGAGCAGGGCGAGGAGGAGGGATTTCATGAGGGGATGGGATTAATGGATGATTTAGAGGGTGATTTGAAGTCCTTAATCGGGACTCACTCGAGGATCTTGATTTCCTTGAGCCAGAGCAGGGATTCAGCCTGCCACTTGTCCCAGGAAGGGCCCTTGTAGCCGTTGAGGCCGTGGCCGCCATTAGGGAGCTCAATCAGGCGGGTCGGCAAGCCGGCCTTCTTCTCGGCTTCGAAGAACATGCGGCTGTTTTCGATCGGTACGGCCTTGTCGTCGATTGCATGCGCGAGGAAGGAGGGCGGGGTGTCGGCCTTCACATGCTTCTGCGTGGAGAAGTAGTCCGATAGGCCAGCGGCAGGCGTCTCACCCATCAGGTTCTTCTTCGATCCGCGATGCACGCCTTCTTCCATACTGATGACCGGATAGATCAGGATCGAGAAATCGGGGCGGCTGCTCTGGCCGGTGATGGCGTTGGGGGCACGCGTCTCGATGGTCTCGAAATGCACGGTGGCGGTCGAGGCGAGGTGGCCGCCGGCGGAGAAGCCAATGATGCCGACTTTTTTCGGGTCAATCTTCCACTGCGCGGCGTTGGCGCGGACCGTGCGGATCGCCTGCTGGGCGTCGAGGAGCGGGACGTACGCGCGACCGGCGGGGAGTCGGTATTCAAGGACGATGCCGGCGATGCCGTGGGCATTCAGCCAGTCAGCGATGCCATGGCCTTCGCCCTTGGTCACCAGGCCGCCGTAGCCGCCACCCGGGCAGATTACGATCGCGGCACCGTTGGGCTTATCGGCCAAGTGCACGGTGAGCTTGGCCTTGGAGGAGTCGGAGAACTTGCCGTCACCTTCGGGTGCGTCGCCTTTCCAGAGCGGTAGGGTTTCCGCGGCGTAAGCCGAGGCGGTGAAGGCGAGGAGGGCGAGGAGGCGCATGGACTTCGAAGGGGGAGGGGTTGGGGTAGGGGTAGGTTTAAAGACGAGTCGCAGGGGAGGGAAGGCGATTGGATAGGCGGGCCTTAATTCGCCCTTAAGGACGGGTCTGGTATACTTTTCCCATGTCCCGGTTCCGTTCCCTCTTTCTGGCCATCCTGACGCTGTCTGTCGTGGGTGGTTTGCTGGCCCAGTCGGCCCCCAAGTCCGAATCCCCTGACGATCGTCCGCCGCGACCAGAAGGCGAACGCCCACCCCGTGAAGATGGCCCTCCTGGCGAAAGGCCGGAAGGCAAAGGGAAAGGCAAAGGAAAGGGCAAGGGACCCGGCGGAGGTGGTGGCGGTGGTGGCGCTAAAGCTCGCCCGGCGAATAATCGTCCGTTGCAAGAGCTCTGGGTCCCGCCGGTGATCGAAGGCAAGACGTTCAACCTGACGCTCGGGACAAGTTCGCGCAAGTTCCTCGAGGGCACGACGAATACCTACGGTTATAACAAGCTCAGCTTCTGGGGGCCGACGCTCATCCTGAACCAAGGCGAGACGGTCACGATGAACGTGAAGAACGAACTGAAGGAAGCGACGACGGTCCATTGGCACGGTCTGCATCTGCCGGCCGCCACCGACGGCGGGCCGCACCAGATCGTCGAGCCGGGCAAGACCTGGTCGCCCTCGTTCGTGGTGAAGAACAACGCCGGGACCTATTGGTATCATCCTCACTTGCATGAAGCTACGCAGAAGCAGCTGGCGATGGGTGCGGGCGGTCTAATCATCATCCGCGATCCGATCGAAGCGAAGCTGGCTTTGCCTCGCACCTATGGCGTCGACGACCTGCCGCTGGTGCTCACGAGCCGACGCTTCAAGGACAACCAGTTCACCTACGATGGCGATAACGATAAGTATGGTGATTATCAGCTGACCAATGGCACCCTCGATGCGCAGACGAAGTTGCCCCGTCAGCTCGTCCGCCTCCGCATCCTGAACGCCGAGATCGAGCGCGGGTACGTGCTTGGTTTCAGCGATAACCGCGTCTTCTACCAGATCGCCACCGACGGCGGGCTGGTCGACAAGCCGGTCCCGCTCAAGCGCCTGACGCTCATGGTCGGCGAGCGTACCGAGATCCTGGTCGACCTCGGTGCGGATAAGGTCGGCGGCACGGTCGACCTGATGGCCTATAATTCCAATCAGACGTTCGGCTTCCCAGGCGGCGAACCCGACACCGGTGGCGCCAATGGCAGCTTCCTCAATAATTACGACTACCGCCTACTCCATATCAACGTCATCGCCCCGACTGCCAAGGCCATCACCAAGGTGCCTGAGACACTGACGCGTAACGTGTTCGTCAGCGAGAAGGAGGCCACGAACAAACGGACGATTAATGTCACGGATGGTCGCCCGCACTTCGCCTTCGATGGTAAGCCGTTCGACATGCACTCCACGAATATGGTGGTGAAGCTCGGCGCCACCGAGGTCTGGACCGTGAAGAACAACAATATCTTCGGCCACTCCTTTCACTTGCACGACGTCCAGTTCCGCATCCTCTCTCGTACCGATCGCGAGATCGCCGACTACGAGAAGGGCTGGAAGGACACGTTCTATCTGCCTAAGGGTGCCTCGGTTACCTTCGTCGCCAAATTTGATGACTTCGCCAGCGATACCGATCCGTTCATGTTCCACTGCCACATGTCGAATCATGAGGACGGCGGAATGATGGGGCAGTTTATCGTTTCGAAGGATCCCGCCGCGGTGAAGAAAGACGCCAAGGGCATGATCAATTTCCGCGCCCAGACAAAGCATGCGCTGCCGACGGCCGAAGTGGTCGCGACAGCCGCTCAGGCGTCCAAGCCCGCCGCTGTCTTCTCCAAGAGCGACCTCGCCGGCAATAAGCTGGTGCTGGCTGACCTCGCGAAGACGAAGCCAGTCGTCCTGTTCTTTATCGAGAAGGAGTGTCCCTGCTCACGTGACGCTGCGCCGTATCTTTCGCAGCTCCAGGCGGCCTATGGCGCCAGCTGTTCCGTGGTTGGCGTGATCAATACCGACGAAGCCGGAGCCAAGGAGTGGGCGGCCGCGGTGAAGCCAGGCTTCCCCGTCGTGGCTGATCCGGACTTTGCCGTCATCGACGCTTACGGTGCCAAGCGCAGCGTCTACGTTACCGTCATCGCGCCCGGCGGTAAGATCGCCAAGGCCTATCCCGGCTATAACGCCGACTCGCTCACCGAGATCTCCGCCACTGTCGCTAAACTCGGCGGCGTACCGTCCGCGAAACTCGTCTGGAAGGACGCTCCGGGCGAACTTCTGGCGGGTTGTCCGTTGAAGTGACGTCCGCCGTATGGCGGACGTGGGGTAGGGTCACGACTGCGTCGTGACCTAGGGTGTCGCTAGGTCAGCACGCAGTGCTGACCCTACCTGGGAAACAGGGCCGGGTGGGCACAAAAAAGCCCCGGAGGTCCGGGGCTTTGATCTGAAACCGAAGCGACGGCTTACTTGCCGAAGCCGGCGGAGGGCTTGCCGTCGGCCTCGAGCTTGCCGACGGACCAGAGCAGGCCGCGGGCGACGAGGTCGAGGTAGCGGGCGTCTTCGACGGTGGCGTTGTTATGGCCGATCGTGGTGCTGAAGATACGGGTCTTTTTCGGTCCGAACTCATTGGTCCAGACGACGATGGTGGTATTTTCCTGGGCCGGAGTGACCTTGCCCTTCTTGTCTTTCTTTTCCGGGACTTTCTGGGTGCCGTTGGCGAGTCCCTTGCCGGTGAGCACTTGGACATTGTTGTAGAGCTCTTCGTTGATGGTGGTCCAATCGGCGAAGCCCTTCACGATCGGGTTTTCCTTGTCGGTGAAGGTGATGGCGATGGGGAGCTGCGCACCGTGGCCGGTGGACTGGAGGCCGAGCATCTCGTACCAGCTGGCGTTATCGGAACCGGACTTCACCGGTTCCTTGAAATTACCCCAGCGGTAGCTGTGCATGGCGCAATGCAGATTCACGGCCGGCAGGCCGTTGCGGTGGGCGTTGACGATGTTGGCGACGTAGGTCTGGTCGGTGATGTCGGCGGCGCATTCGTCGTGGACGACCACGTCGAAGTTCTTGGCCCAATCAGCGTTCTTATAGATCTCGAAGACCGGCTGCGTGGCCTTGCCCTTGAAGTCTGCGGCCTTGATGTCGACGTAGGCGACTTCGACGGTGGCGTTGAGACGGGCTTCGATGCCCTTCTTGAGGATGTCTTTCTGGGCGCCGTAGTCGTGGCAGCAGCCGCCGGCGACAACGAGGACGCGGAGGGGCTTCTGTTCGGCCGAGAGCGTGGAGGTCAGGCCGGCGAGGATCGCCAGCGCGAGGAGGGTGCGGAGTTTCATTGGGGTGTCTGGGATAAAGGGCGGGCTGAGGGGGGTGGGCAAAAGAAAACTTACTTCTTGGCCTTCGGGGCGGCCTTGGCGTCAGCGGCTGCGGTTTTGGCGGCCGCTAGGGCGGCTTTCGTGTCGGCTAAGGCAGCTTTGGCGAGTTCGTCCGGGATGGGTTGGCCTTCGACGAAGGCGTAGAGGGCCTCTTTCTGTTTCTCGGTCATCGGCTTCTCGGCCTTTGGCGGCATGACGTCGCCGGCGGTGCGCTCGAGAAATACGCGGGAGAGCAGCATGCTGCTATCGGGCTTGCCGATGACGAAGGTCGGATTCTTGCCGCCCTTGAGCGTGGCTTCGAGGGTGTCGAGGCGCAGCTTGCCCTTTTCTTTCTTCGGGCCGTGGCACGAGATGCAGTGGGCGTCGAACATCGGTTGGATTACCTTCGTGAAGTCGGCCTTCTGGGCGGCGGTGAGTGGCTTGGCCGGCTCCGGCTTTTTCGGCGTGAACGGTGAAGCGGCCATAAGTGCGGCCGAAGTGAAGAGCAGAAATGAGATACGCATCGGTGAGCGGCGTGATGGTTAACGGGCCTACGAGGAAGAACTTGGGGCGATTATATCCCAGAGGCGGCCCGTCGCGCTGTTCAACCGAGAGGAACGTGCGGGCGGTCCGCCACGGCCTTGGGCTCCGTAGCCTTCTGGGACTCCTTGTTGGGTTTAAACAGGTCGCCGTGGACCTTGGCTCCGCCGATGTGGGCGGCGATGGTCATGATGACCACCGCGGAAATTTGGGCCACGACCCGGATGCGCCAGCTTTGCAAGATGAGGAGCCAAGCCCCAGCGGAGACGAAGGAAGCCGCGATACCCAGCCAGAGGTGCTGATCGAGTCCGACGTACTCTCCGCCATTGAAGTGGGCTTCCAGTAGGCCGAAAAGGCAGGTGGCCCAGATGCTGGCGGCTCCGAGTAGGCTGAGCCGGCGGATGAGTGAGCTCGCTTCGGCGTGGCGGTCCCAGATTTCGAAGAACGGCACGAGCATCAGGATGGCGACCGGGAAGTGCAGGAGGATGAAATGCTGGTGGCCAGCGATGGACAGCAGCGCCGGGCCCCGGTCTTCGCCGTCGTGGGGCCAGAACCACGCGAGTGCCACGAGCAGGAGATTGGGTGCGAGCGCAATCCAGACGCGAGCGTTCTTAGTCAAGGGGTGCAGGGGGTTCATTGGGGCGAGGGTATGTTCAGCTTTTGGACTGTGCGGTCAAACCCAAGCGTGGGGGTTGTCCTGATTAGACCACGCGGCGCTGAAATGGTTCGGGCATAAAAAAGCCCGCGGGTTTCCGCGGGCTTTTATCAGTAAGCCGTGAGGCTTACTTGTTCTTTTCAATGAAGGCTTTGACCTTCTCGAGCTGCTCCTTGGTGAGGGGGTGACGCTCCTTGGCCTTCTTCGGGGGCATGGCGAGGTCGTCCTCAGGGCTGGAGATACCGAGTTCGGCAGACTTGTAGAGGGCGCTCTTAGCGGCGTCGCCCCAGGTGATGCCGGCGCCGGCTTCCTTGCCGCCCTTGACGACGGTGGCGAAGGAGGTGGCGTCGAAGCCGCCCTTGGGCTTCTTGGCCTTGTCCTTGCCGTGGCAACCGATACAGCTCTTTTCGAGGATCGGGGCGATGTCAGCCTTGAAGGCCTTTTCGCGATCGGCGTCGGTGGCGGCGAAAGCCGAGGAGGCGGCGAGGAGGGTGAGGAGGGCGAGGGTGCGCATGGGTGTGATAAGGTAACACCAGAGAAAGCCGAAAGTTGCCTCCTTGGGGAGCAAAAAATGACCTACTCCTTAATCGCCCAGGCTCGGCAGGTCTCCTGCAGGCGGGTGGGGACGTAGACTTCTACTCGGGTTCCTTCGGGAAGGGCCTTGGAATTAAGGATAGTGGCCCCGGCGTGCAGTTTAGAGAGCATGGCATACTGGTCGTGGGGGATGAGTAGGGTCATGTGCTCATCCCGGCTAGCGGCACACTCTTCAAGGCGCTGGAGGAGGGCTGGGAGGCCTTCCCCGGTCTTGGTGCTGACCAGCTTGGCGTCGGGGTAGGCGGCGAGCGCCTGGGCGCGTTCAACCTCGTCGCAGAGGTCGGCTTTGTTGAGCACGGTGATTACGGGTCGGTCGCCAGCGCCGATCTCGGTCAGGACCTGCAAGGTGGTTTCGGCGTGCTTGTCGCGCTCGGGCGATCCGAGGTCGATCACATGGACGAGGAAGTCGGCCTGCACGGCTTCTTCGAGCGTGGCCTTGAAGGCTTCGACCAGGCGGTGCGGCAAGCGGCGGACGAAGCCGACGGTATCGGTCAGCAGCAACGCGCGACCGGAGGGCAGGGCGAGACGGCGCGTGGTCGGGTCGAGCGTGGCGAAGAGCTTGTTCGCGGCGAGCACCTCGGAGCCGGTGAGCTTGTTGAGGAGCGAGGACTTTCCGGCATTGGTGTAGCCGACAATCGAGAAGGTCGGGAGTGGGACGCGTTTGCGCTGCTTGCGCTGGGTGGCGCGCTGGGCGACGACTTCCGCGAGGTCGCGACGGACCTTGGCGATCTTGTCGCGGATCTTGCGCTGGTCCATTTCCAGCTGCGTCTCGCCAGCGTCGCGCTGCATCGTGCCGCCTCCGCGCTGGCGGTCGAGGTGGGACCAGAGGCGTTTCAGTCGCGGCAGCATCTGCTGCAAGGCAGCGAGCTCTACCTGGAGTACGGCCTCGCGGGTCTTCGCGCGGGTGATGAAGATATCGAGGATGATCTCCTGACGGTCGATGGCGCGCAGCTTGGCGTCCTTCTCCCAGTTGCGCTGCTGCGCCGGCGTGAGCTCGTCATCGAAGATGATCAGGCCGCATTCCTTGTCGCGAGCCAGCTGGGCTATCTCCTCGAGCTTGCCGGAACCGACGAGCGTGCGAGGGTTCTCCTCGCGGAGTCGGGCGATGATCGATCCGCGGATTTCGACACCGACATTGCTGACGAGCTCGTGGAGCTCATCAAGGAGCGCCTGGGCTTCTGCGGCGGTATCGTCCGGGCGCTGCAGGCCGACCAAGATCGCACGGTTGGAGCGGGCGATGACCTCGGGGTCGAAAGGGTCGAGCGGCTTGTCTGGGTTGTCTTCGGATTCGTCGGACACGTGGCGGAAATAAAAAGGGGAAAGTGGATTTTGCCCTCTAGGGTGCGGCAGGCGAGAGCAGAGTGTGGCCTGAGGTAGGGACGTGATTGCCATCACGTCCGTTCGCTTAGTAGCGTAGATGTCAGAGGGTTATCGCTAAGTCCCGATGGGGTTGCGACTTCGGCTTCAAACGGATGCGATGGCAATCGCATCCCTACCCAAGGCATGAAGCCAAAAGAAAGCGGCGGGTTGCCCCGTCGCTTGGTCTCGCCTCCGGCCCTCTGGTCAACGGGTCAACTTGTCCTCGAATTTGGCTTATTGGCCGAATTCTACCCAGTCGACGTTCATGAGTCCGCCACCCTTCTTGGGGTTGGTCAGGACGAGGTAGACGTCATGGCGACCAGGCGTGGGCGTGAGTTGGGCCTTATTCTCCATGAACTTGCTCCAGTCGCCGGTGTGGGCGATGTCGACGGTCGCGACGAGCAGTCCGGTCGGCGAATCGAGGCGGACCTCAACCTGGCTGCCCTTGGTGCCGCCGCCTGCCGAGGCGTTGATCTTCACCTTGGTGGTGTCGGCGAGGTTAAGGCTGGCGAACTTGATGGTGGTGCCATGGTTGGTCGAGCCGACGGCCTTGCTGGTTTTCTTGGCGTTGGTGATCTCGCCTGATTCGGCCTCGATGCGGCGGTGACGGAGTGTGACGGAGCCCTTGCCTGAGAGTGGGCCCGCGACACCGGAGCCGACGTCGGTATAGATTGCTTCGAGGAGCAGGGTGCCGGGTTTATTCTCCTTGGGTGCGGTCAACTGGCCTTCGAGCCCTCGCGTGAGCGTCGGGCCGCCCTTGCCCTTTTCGAGGGTCAGGAGCCAGCGGAGCATAATGGCCACTTCGTCTTCGGTGTGTTGCGGGTGGGCGAGCATGGGCACCTGTCCCCAGACGCCGCTACCGCCGAGGCGTACCTTCTTATTGAGGAGTTCGTCGGCGCCGGCCACCTGGCGATACTTATCAGCGATGAGCACGAAGGCCGGACCAACGAGCGGGGTCTCCATGGCGTGGCAGTTGAAACAATCGCTCTGGCGCATCAGCGAGAGACCCGGATCGACTGCGACGGCCTTGCCATCGGCGGGTAGGAAGGAGGAGGTGACCAGTGTGCGCCCTCCGAACTCGGCGGGCTTGGCGTCAGAGGAGCCGTCTTCGGCGTCCTGTACGGCAACCTTATAGCTGATTAGTTTTCCTGGCGTAAAGAAGTCGCCGTCCTGCGGGGCGAGAAAACGAGCGACGGGCACGCTATTGCCGACGACGATGGGCGTGGAGCGGGTCACGGTGCCGCCCTGACCATCGGAGACGGTGAGCTCGATAGTGAAGTTGCCGGCGGTCTCTAGGGTTGCTTCGAGTTCTTCGCCTTCGCCGAGCTTCTTGTCGCCGGGCTGGAGTTTCCAGGAATAGCTGAGCTTGCCGCCATCCAGGTCGCGCGAGCCCTTCGCCGAGAGCGCGGTCTTAAGCGGAGCGGGACCAGCCGGCGTGGAGACGGCGAGCTTGGCGATCGGCTGGAGGTTGCCACGGACGTAGGAGATCTTGAGCAGCGCGGAATCCGGGTTGGCACCCCAAGTCTCGCCGTAGTCGAGTAGGTAGAGGCAGCCGTCTGGGCCGAAGGTCGCGTCGACCGGGCGGCGGATAATCGTCGCGCCGTTATCGATGAGGGCCTTCTGCTTCTTGCGCTGCTCATCGGTATTGGCGGTTACGAAGGTCGTGGGCGCGAAGGCTTCCAGGCCCTTGAGGTCGGAGTTGGCATCGAGGCGGGCCCACTTGATGAACGGGCGCTGCCAATCCCAGAAGAGCAGGGAGCGGTCGAAGTGCTTCGGGAAGCCGTTGGTTTTCTCAAAGGACTCCTGCCAGTAGAATACGGGGCCGGCGCACGCGGTGCGGCCGCCTTCGCCGAGTTCGGGCCACTGTTCCGAGGCGACATAGGGCCAGTAAATGAACGCTGGCACGGCGGGCGGGAGTTCCACGAGGCCGGTGTTGTTGCGGCTCTTGTTCATCGGCGCCTTCGGGTCGAAGAGCGGGCCGACCTTCTCGGTCGCGTAGTCGTATTCGGCGTAGGGGAAATTATTTCCGACGAAGAGCGGGTAGCCGTAATTGCCGGCCTTCTTGGCTTGGTTGATTTCATCGTAGCCGCGCGAGCCGCGCGGGCCGTCGACGCGTGCGTCGGGGCCGACCTCGCCCCAGTAGACATAGCCCGTCTTAGGGTCGATGTTCATGCGCCAAGGATTACGCGTGCCCATCGCGAAGATCTCGGGGCGGGTCTTGGGTGTGCCGGGCTTGAAGAGGTTGCCTTCCGGGATGCTGTACGTCGCGTCGGCGTTGACACGAATGCGGTTCACTTTGCCCACGAGGGTGTTCGTGTTGGCCGAAGTGCGCTGGCCATCCCAAGGTTCCTTGCCCGGGCGCTGGTCGAGCGGCGCATAGCCCTTGCTGTCGCCAAAGGGGCTGGTGTTGTCGCCAGCCGTAAAATACAGGCAGCCGTCTGGACCGAACTTGATTGTGGCTCCGTGGTGGCAGCACTGCAGGCGCTGCTCTTCGTATTTCAGGATCACCTTCTCGCTGCCGGCGACGAGCTTGTCGTCCTTGATCTCGAAGCGGGAGAGGTACTGGCCTTCGAAGCCGACGGGCGAATAGAGGATATAAATCCAGCGATTCTCGGTGAACTTCGGGTCAAGGGCGAAGGCGAGGAAGCCGTTCTCGAGTGTCTTGAAAATTTCCATCTCGGCGACGAGCGTGACGCGCTTGGTCTTAGGGTCGTAGATTTTGAGTGCGCCGAGGTATTCGTTGAACCAGATGCGGCCGTCCGGCGCGATTTCGAGGTGCATTGGTTGCGGGAGTCCGGTGAGCAATGTCTCGGTCTGGAAGCGGACGTCCTCGGGCAAGGCGTAGGCGGCGCGGGCGGCCGGCGCGGCGGCCAGCAGGGCGGCGCCAAGGAGGGAAAGGAGGCGGACAGGAGTAGAAGCCATGGGAGGGTGACCTTGGGTAATGGGTGGAGTTCCCGCAGGGTTAGGAAAAGAGGGGGGAGCGCAAGCGGGCAGAGAGCTGCGCTCCGAGTGTCGAGTGTGGAGTATCGAGTATAGGGGTTGTGACGGCCACCGAATGGCGGCCGAGGGTAGGGGTAAGGCTACGACGTGCCCGTCCTCCTGGTCATCCCCTCGTCTTTCGCCCTGGCCTCCTTTTGAGCGCATGCCTCTCCTCTGGCCGACTGGCCAACGATTCAACTAATCAACGGCGCGTAAGCGCTCAGATTAACCCGAGCTGCATCTTCCCGTCTTCGGAGATCATAGTCTGGGTCCAAGGCGGATCCCAGACGATGTCGACGCGGGCCTGGTTGATACCAGGGACGCCGAGCACGCGGTTACGCGCGTCTTCGGCGATGACGGGTCCCATGCCGCAACCGGGTGCGGTGAGCGTCATGGCCACGACGACGCTATGGCGGTCAGGAGAATTATCCAGCGGCTCGACCTTGAGTGAATAGACCAGACCAAGGTCGACGATGTTTACGGGGATTTCCGGATCAAAGACCTTCTTGAGGCTTTCCCAGACGGCTTCGTCGGAAGGCTTGCCGGTGTGTCCGGCATGTTCGGCGGTGCCGACGGAGCCATAGGCGTCCGTCTTGCCTTCGTTCTCGGTAGTATCGGAGGGGACTTCTTCGCCGAGTGAGTCGGCGTCCGAGCCCTTGATACGGAACATGCCAGTGTCGCAGACGACGGTGAAGTTGCCGCCGAGGCGGTGCGTGATGGTGATCTTGGTGCCAGCAGGCAGCACGGCGGGGTCGCCCGCGGGAATGACGGTAGCCTGCACGTCACGTGCGAGGACGCGATCGTGAGGGCTGGGCGTGTGGCGCTGGCCGGTGGTGTCGTCGCTCATGTTCAGGATTGGTGGAATTTGAGGCGGAGCATCTCGCGCACTGCGGCGGCGGCTTCTTCATGGCCGACTTTGGCGAGGACTTCTTCGAGGAAGCCCTGCGCGAGCAGTTCCTGGGCGACGGCGAGCGGGATGCCGCGGGCGCGCAGGTAGAAGAGTTCGGCAGGATCGATCTGGCCGGTCGTCGCGCCGTGCGAGCACTTCACGTCGTTGGCTTCGATCTCGAGACCAGGGAGGGAATCCGCTTCGGCGTCCGGCGAGAGCAGGAGATTGCGGTTGGTCTGGTAGGCGTCGGTGCGCTGGGCGTCCGGGGCGACCTTGATCAGGCCCGAGAAGATCGTGCGCGCCTTGCCGAGCAGGGCGTTCTTGAAGAGCAGGTCGGACTTCGCGTGGCCCGCAGCGTGGATCTGCAGAGTGCGCTGGTCGAACTCCTGTTCGCCCGAGGCGACGGAGATGCCGCAGAGGCTGATATCGGCGCCAGGCCCGTCAATGCGTACGCAGTTCTCGAGGCGGGCGCGACGGGAACCGACGGCGGCGTTGACGGAGCTGATGAGCGCGTCACGTCCACCGCAGGTATTTTCGACCTGGAAGGACTGCGTGGCGGAACCCCAGGCCTGCACGGCGAGGCGGCGAACTTGCGAGCCCGTGCCGGCATGGATGTCGACGGCGGAGATCGCGAGGGCGCGCTGGTCGGCCTTGGCGGAGAGGTGGAAGTCGTGAACGGCGGCCGTGGCGCGCTCGCCGGCGATCATGAGCGCGTGCGGGAAGACTGCGACGCCGTCGGTGAGCGTCCAGGTGACTGAGACGAAGGGCTGCTTCACCTCGACGCCCTTGGGGACGTGGAGGACGTAGCCGGCGCGAAGCCAGGCGCGGTGCAGGGCGGCGAACTTATCGCCACCGAGGAGTACAGGGTGCTTAAGGAGGTGTTCCTGGAGTAGGGCGGGGCGGGTGCGGACCGCGTCTTCGAGGGATTCGAAGACCACGCCTTGGGCGACGAGCTCGGCGGAGAGCGTCGGCTTCAGTACGCAATAGCCGTCGACGTGGACGATGAGACCCGCGGCGTCGGAGATCAGGCGCGAGCGAGCGATGAGATCGGCCGCCTGGGCGGGCGTCGGGGCCGGCGCGTGGGCGTATCCGTCCAGCGAGAGCGTGCGGGCGTCGGAGAAGCGCCACTTCTCGTTGTCGCGCGTGGGCATCGGCAGCGACTGGAAGGTGTGCCAGCCTTGCTGGCGGAGGACGGCGAACCAGTCCTGTGCGCGGAACTGCGCGGTCTCGGCGGACTGCAAGGCGACGTCGAGGACGCCGGCGGGGGCGGAGGCGACGGCGTTCATCCGACAGATCCTTCCATCTGTAGTTCGATGAGGCGCTTCAGCTCGACGGAGTACTCCATCGGGAATTCCTTCACCAGGTCGTTGA